>JAKBAX010000297.1 GCA_021808785.1 Actinomycetes bacterium
ATGGGCGCAGTCCGGTCGAGCGCCTCGACCAGGCCATCGAGTGGATCCGCTCGGAGCCCGGCGCGCTCGACCTGCCACCGCGCATCTCGGTGTTCGGCCTCACCCGCCTGCCCTCGGCCCAGCTGGAGGTGCTCGAGGCCATCGCCTCCCACCGCGATGTGCACCTGTTCCTGCTGCACCCGTCGGGCCGCCTCTGGGACCGGGCGGTCGGTCTGGTACAGCCCGGCCCCGTGCCGTCGCGCGCCGACGATCCCACTGTCCGGCTACCCCACCATCCCCTGCTGCGCTCGTGGGGCCGCGACGCCCGGGAGATGCAGACGGTGCTGGCCGCCGGCGGTGCCACCGGCGGCGACTACCACCCGGTCGAGCCGGGCCCGCCGACGACCCTGCTCCATCGGGTCCAGGCGGGCATCAGGGCCGACGAGGCACCACCGGGGCGGGCCGGCGTCCGGGCCACCCTGGATCCGGGCGATCGGTCGGTGCAGATCCACTCCTGTCATGGGCGGATGCGCCAGGTGGAGGTGCTGAGGGACTCGGTCCTCCACCTCCTGCAGGACGATCCCTCGCTCGAGGCGCGTGATGTCATCGTGATGTGCCCGGACATCGAGACCTACGCGCCGCTCATCCAGGCCGCCTTCGGAGTGACCGCGGCGGAGCCCGCCGGCGGGTCCGACGGCCCCGTGCTGCGGGTGAGGATGGCGGACCGGTCGCTGCGCCAGACCAACCCGTTGCTCTCGGTGGCGGCCGAGCTGCTGGAGCTGGCCGCCTCCCGGGTCACGGCACCGGCGGTGGTGGACCTGGCCGCCCGCCCGCCGGTGAGCCGTCGCTTCCGTTTCGATCAGGAGGAGCTGGCCACCATCGAGCGCTGGGTGGCGGGCACGGCGGTGCGTTGGGGCATGGACGCCGACCACCGCCGGCCCTGGTCTCTCGGCGGCCTGGACGCCAACACCTGGGCCGCCGGCCTGGACCGGCTCATGCTGGGGGTGGCGATGGCGCCGATCGGCTGCCGCATGTTCGCCTCCACCCTTCCCTACCACGACATGACGAGCAGCCAGGTCGACCTGGCCGGCCGCTGGACCGAGATGGTCAGCCGTCTGGGTGCGGTGATCGACCGCCTTTCGGTTCCCCGATCCATCGAGGGCTGGATCGAGGCACTCGTCGAGGGCACCGAGATGCTGGCCGTGGCCGCCCCCGACGAGCTGTGGCAGCACGCCGAGATCAAGGCCAGCCTGGGGGAGGTCGCGTGGCGGGCCTCGACCGCCCTCGGGCCCGGTGCGCCGGGGCCGGAGCTGGGCCTGGACGAGGTGCGATCCCTCCTCGGTGGTCATCTGCAGGGCCGCCCCACCCGGGCCAACTTCCGAACCGGTGACCTCACCATCTGCACTCTCGTGCCCATGCGCTCGGTGCCCCACCGGGTGGTCGCGATTCTCGGCCTGGACGACGGGTCGTTCCCCCGTCAGCCCGACGTCGACGGTGACGATCTGCTGGCGATCGCGCCCCGCATGGGCGATCGTGACGCCCGGTCCGAGGACCGCCAGCTTCTGCTCGACGCCCTCATGGCCGCGACCGACCACCTGGTCATCACCTACTGCGGCCGGGACGAACGGACCAACCGGCCCCGCCCGCCGTGCGCCCCGGTGGCCGAGCTGATCGACGTGCTCGATGCCACCGCGGTTGCCACCGACGGCGCCCCGGCCCAGCGGTCGGTAGTGGTGGCCCACCCGCTGCAGCCGTTCGACGCCCGCAACTTCGAGGCCGGCGCTCTCGGTCCGGCGGAGCCGTGGAGCTACGACGCGGTATACCTGGCCGGCGCAGGGGCGGCGAGAGCACCTCGTTCCCCCGCTGCGACGCCGGGCCTGCTGCCGCCGATGGACGATCCGCTGCTCCCGCTGGAGCAGCTCGTGGCGTTCGTACAGCATCCGGTCCGGGCCTTTCTGCGGAACCGGCTGTCCCTCTACCTCGGGGACTGGACCGAGGAGCTCGACGATCGCCTGCCGCTCGAGCTCGGCCCGTTGGAGCGATGGGGACTGGGCGACCGGATGCTCGAATTCGTCCTGGCCGGCGTGGCCCCCGATCGGGTCGCGGCGGCCGAGCAGAAGCGGGGCCTGCTGCCGCCTGGCGCGCTCGCCACCCGGGTGCTCGACTCGGTCGGTTCGGGGGTGGCATCCCTGGCCTCGATGCTGGCCGCAAAGGGCTTCCCCCCTGCCCCCAGCGGGGCCGCCCAGGTCCGCTTCGACCTGTCCGACGGCCGCACGGTGGCCGGGGGAGTGCCACAGGTGCGCGGCGACACCATCGTGCAGTGCACCTATTCCAGGCTCGCTCCCAAGCACCGGTTGGCGGCCTGGGTGCGCTTCCTGGCTTTGAGCGCGGATCGCCCCGAACGTCCGATCACCGCGCTCAGCGTGGGTCGCGGCCCCCGCGCCGGCACTGTGATGGTCGCCTCCCTGGCCCCCCTCCCGGGCCCCCCCGACGAGCGGCGCCGCATCGCGCTGAGCGGCCTGGGTCTGCTCGCCGACCTTTTCGACCGTGGCATGGCCGAACCGCTACCCCTCGCCTGCGCCACTTCGGCGGCCTGGGCCGAAGCCCGGGGTCTCTCTCTCAGCGACGACCAGGTTCTGGACCGGGCGGCCAAAGCGTGGCAGCCGAGCGGCGACATTCCCGGCGAGCGGGACCAGGCCGAACACGTGTTCCTCCACGGGCGCTTCTCCGACATCAGGGACCTGCTCGGGGAGCGGCCCCGGGCAGACGAGTCGGGCCCGGGCTGGCGGGCGGACGAGCCCCACCGCTTCGGACGGCTGTCCCGTCGACTCTGGGATCCGATCCTCGGGCACGAATCCCGGGAGGACAGCTGATGGTCGCGCCCACCCCGGTATCCCGACCGTTCCACCCGGCCGGCCCGCTGCCCGATGCGGGGATCACCGTCATCGAGGCCAGCGCCGGCACCGGCAAGACCTACACCCTGACCTCGCTCGTGCTGCGCTTCGTAGCCGAAGGAGTGCCGCTGGCCTCGCTCCTGGCCGTGACCTTCACCCGGATGGCTACCGGGGAACTGCGGGACCGGGTGCGGACCCGGCTGGTGGATGCCCATCGCCGCCTGTCCGAGGCCCATGCAGGGACCCCCGACCCGGTCCGGCCGCCCGAGACACTGGCCGACGACGAGATCCTCGTCCTGCTGGCCCGTGGATCAGCCGACCAGGTGGGGCGGCGCATCACCCGGCTGGCCGACGCCCTCGCCGACTTCGACTCGGCCACCATCGCCACGACCCACGGCTTCTGCCAGCTGGTGCTGCACGGCTTGGGCACCGCAGGAGACGCCCTGCCCGGGACGGCCCTCCTCGAGGACCCGGCGGATCTGATGGAGGAGGTCATCGACGACCTCTACCTGCGCCGCAGCCTGCTCCACCCGACAGAGGATCCACCCTTCTCGCGGGCCCAGGCCCGACACGCGGCGCAGGAGGCCAGCCGCAACCCCGATACCCACCTGGTTCCGCCCCCCGGTGACGACGAGTGCGGGCTCCTGCGGCGCCTGGCCGAGGAGGCGAGGAAGCAGATCGGCCGGCGCCTGCTCGAGGAGACCCGTCTGACCTACGACCAGCTTCTGTATCGACTGGCGACGACGCTCGAGGATCCCGAGCGGGGTCCCGAGGCGTGCCGGCGCCTGGGCGAGCGCTACCAGGTCGTCCTGGTCGACGAGTTCCAGGACACCGACCCCGTCCAGTGGACGGTCCTGCGCCGGGCCTTCGCCGGTGGTGGCACCCGGTTGGTGCTCATCGGAGATCCGAAGCAGGCCGTGTACGGCTTTCGGGGGGCTGATGTGCACGCCTACCTGGACGCAGCCACCGCAGCCGGCTCGATCCATACCCTCGACACCAACTGGAGGGCCGACCAACCCCTCCTGGATGCCACCGCAGCCCTCCTCGACCCTCTGCAGTTCGGCCATCGCGACATCGCGTTCCGCACCGTCCGGGCCCCGGCGGCCCGGCAGGGCCCCGGCATCAGGGGCGGCGACGGCGCCGTCCCGATGCACTGGCGGGTCGTGGAGGACCGGCAATCGGGCGTGCCCGTGACCACCCGCGGCCTGCTGTCCAAGCCACCTCTGGGTGACTGGGTGGCGGCCGACGTGGCCGCCGACGTGGCCCGGCTCTTGGACTCGGGCACCGAGCTGTTCGAGGAGGGCGGGTGGCGCCGCCTCGTCGAGCGGGACGTGGCGGTGCTCACCCGCACCAACGCCCAGGCCGTTGCGGTACGCGACGCACTACGGAAGTTCGGGGTGGCGTCGGTCGTGGCCGGCCTCGACAGTGTGTTCGGCTCCGAGGGCGCCGAGGCCTGGCTCCGCCTGCTGGAAGGACTCCAGGAGCCCTCTTCGCGTTCGCGTGCCGCGGCGGTGGCGCTCGGCCCGTTCATCGGCATGAGCCGGTTGGAAGTGGCCACCGCGCCCGACCCCGAGTGGGAGGCGGTACACGATCGCCTGCACCGGTGGGCCGCTGTCCTGGCCGAGCGGGGCGTGGCCGCCCTCTACCGCGCCGTGACCGTCGAGGAGGTCCTGCCCGGACGCCTGCTCTCGGCGGTGGGCGGCGAGCGCACCATCACCGATCTGGGCCACGTCGCCCAGTTGCTACACGCCGAGGCGACCGCGGCCCAGCTGGGCGCACCCAGCCTGCGGAATTGGCTGGCCGCCCGCATCCGTTCGGTCGGGGAGGAGCAGGGCGAGATCGAGGATCGCAGCCGCCGCCTCGATTCGGACGCCGAGGCGGTCCAGGTCCTCACCGTCCACGGGGCCAAAGGGCTCGAATTCGGGATCGTCTACTGCCCGTACATGTGGGACCCGGGTCCTCCCGAGCGGGGCTCGCCGCCGGTGGTGTTCCACGACGCCGCCGGGCGGCGGAGCTTGGATGTGGGGTGCCCGGTACGGTCCGGCCCCCTGAAGGTGAGCTACACCGCTCACGCCGCCCTGGCTCGGGCCGAGCGCCGGGGTGAGGACCTCCGGCTTCTCTATGTGGCACTGACCCGCGCCCGCCACCGGGTCGTTATCTGGTGGGCTCGGACCCAGGAGTGCCGGCACTCCCCGCTGGGACGGCTCCTGATCGGTCGCGACGCAATGACCGGTGAGGTCCGCGAGGCGAAGGGTGGGGAGCCGTCGGGGGGCCAGATCAGCGCCGCGTTGGCGGCCATCGCGGCCCGGGCCCCGGGTTTGATCGAGGTGGAGCCGGCCGGCCGGCCATCCGAGGGGCCGCCCCGGTCGGCACGACCCGGCCGCGGCGGTCCGACCAGGACCCTGGCCACGGCCTCCTTCACCCGCTCCTTGGACCTCGGCTGGCGCCGGTCCTCGTACTCGAGCATCACCGCCGCGGCCCATGACGGACCAGGTGCTCGTCGCCGCGTGGTCGGCAGCGAACCGGAGGAGTCCGGTATCGATGACGAGCCGCCGGTCGCCCCGACGGCCTCGCTCGGCGACGAGCCGCCCGTGCCGTTTCCGGAGCCCCGCCCGGTCGCCGAGGGGGCGGGCCCGGTCGCCGAGGGGGCGGACCCGGTGGCCGGCGGGCCGGGCCCGGGCGCCGACGGGCCCAGCCCGCTCGGCGGTCTGCCGGGTGGGGCCGCGGTCGGCACCTTCGTCCACCGGGTCCTCGAGG
>JAKBAX010000298.1 GCA_021808785.1 Actinomycetes bacterium
CGCCAACCACTCCAGCACCCGCTCCACCCCCCTCTCCCCGCCGGCGCCCAGCCCGTACAGATAGGCCCGACCCGCCATACAGGCGTCGGCCCCGGCGGCCACCGCCTTCAAGATGTCGCTACCCCGCCGCACCCCGCCGTCGCAGATGATCTGGGTGCGACCGCCGATGGCATCGGCCACAGGAGCCACCAGGTCGAACGGGGCAGGCGCCCCGTCCAGCTGCCGGCCCCCGTGGTTCGACAGGGCGATCGCGTCCACCCCGGCGTCGGCCGCCAGGCGGGCGTCCTCCACCGACTGGATGCCCTTGATCACCACGGCCCGGTCCCAGCTGGCCCGCAGCCACTCGACGTCGGACCACGACAGCCCGGGGTCGAACTGGGAGTTGATGTATTCCGACAGGGTGACCGGCGAGGTGCCGTCACCCACCGATCGACCGGTCACGTTGGCGAAGCGGATCGGCTCGCTGGTCACGAAATCGAGGGTCCACCCGGGGTGGAGGGCCCCATCGACGACTGTCCTCGGCCCGATCTGCGGTGGGAGGGAGAAGCCCCGGCGCACATCGCGCTCGCGCCGGCCCAGCACCGCGGTGTCCACGGTCAGGACCAGCGCCTCGTAGTCGCTCGCCGCGGCCCGGTCGATCATCTCCTTCAGCAGCCCCCGGTCGCGCCAGGCGTACACCTGGAACCACAGGCGGCCGCCGCTCACCGCCCTGACCTCCTCGATGGATCGGGTGCCGAGGGTGGAAAGCGTGTAGGGCAGGCCGGCCCGCTCGGCCGCCCGGGCCACGGCCAGCTCGCCCTGGGGGTGGGCGATCCGGGTGAACCCGGTGGGCGCCAGCACCAGCGGGTAGGCGACCGGCTGGCCGAGCAGGGTCGAGGCGGCGTCCGCCGCTCCCACCCCGCGCAGCACCCGGGGCCGGTAGCCGACCCGGGCGAAGGCCTCCACGTTGGCGGCCAGTGTCCGCTCGTCCTCGGCCCCACCGTCGATGTAGTCGAAGACCCCACCCGGCAGCCTCCGGCGGGCCAGCCGGCGCAGATCGGCCACGCAGGCGGCCCGGCTCAGCCGACGCTCGACCGGGTCGCTCCGGATCGGCCCGAACCGGACGACCGACCTCAGGGTGCGGTAGGGGTTCAACCGGCGTCCCGGCCCGGCCGCTTCAGCAGCCGATCCACGTTGGCCCGCAATTCGGGCGAACGGAACGACCGGTCCTCGGCGGTCAGGGCGAAATCCAGCGCCGCCAGCACGGCCCGCTCCAGATGGATGTTGAGGATGCGCTTGGTGTCCTCGAGAGCCCGTCGGGGCAGTCGGGCCACGCGCCGGGCGCAGGCCAGAGCCTGGTCCAGGACCTCCCCGTCGGGACAAACGTGGTTGACCAGACCGATCTGGGCGGCCCGCTCGGCCGAGATGCGGTCGCCGGTGAACGCGTACTCCTTTGCCAGCTGCAGGCTGGTGAGTAGCGGCCAGGTGACGGGACCGCCGTCCGCCGCCACCAGGCCGACCAGGACGTGCGGGTCGGCCAGGTGGGCACTCTCGGCCATGAACGAGATGTCGGAAAGGGCGACCAGGCTGCAGCCGAGGCCGACGGCCGGCCCGTTGACGGCGGCGATGACCGGGATGCGGCAGGCCACCATTCCGGTCACGATCTGCCTCCCGTGGGCCAGGCTCTCCCGGCGCAGGTCAGGGTCCTCGATCAGCTGGTCGAGGTAGTGGAAGTCGCCGCCGGCGCAGAAAGCCCGCCCAGCCCCGGTCAGCACCACCGCAACCGCCTCGGTATCAGCGTCGATCTGTGGCCACAACTGCGCGAGTCCCTGGTGCAGGACATGGTTGGTGGCGTTGAGGTCCTCCGGGCGGTTCAGGCGGACGATCCGGATGGGACCGTCGGCCTCGACCTGGATCTCCTCGGGGAGGTGGTAACCGGGCACCGAACACCTATAGCACCCGGGGCCCACGCCATATCGGCCCGCGGCCGTCCCACCCCCGAACTAAATTCGCATGTCGTGACCCTGGGGCTCGACCGGTGCTGATGTCTCTGCTGCGGGCCCGACTACGCCCCTACCGCCGCGTCCTTGCGGTGATGGTCGTGCTGCAGGCAGCCCAGACCATCTGCAGCTTGATCCTCCCGACCCTCAACGCCCGCATCATCGACCGGGGCATCCTGCTCCACAACCAGGGTTACATCCGCTCGACCGGGGGCGAGATGGTCGGGTTCTCACTGGCCCAGATCGTGCTGGCCATCGCGGCGGTGTACCTGGGTGCCAAAGTGGCCATGGGCTTCGGCCGCGACGTGCGGGGCGCACTGTTCCACCAGGTGACGGCCTTCTCCGCCCGGGAGGTGGGCACTTTCGGGGCCCCTTCGCTCATCACCCGGATCACCAACGACGTGCAGCAGGTCCAGCTGCTCGTGGTCATGGTGGCCACCATGGCCATCGCCGCGCCCATCACCATCGTGGCCGGGGTAATCGCGGCCATGCGCCAGGACCTGGGCCTGTCGGCCATCCTGGCCGTCAGCGTGCCGCTCTCGGCCATCGTGCTGGGCGTCATCGTGACCAAGATGTTCCCCGCGTTCCAGCTCATGCAGGACCGCATAGACCAGATCAACCAGGTCCTGCGGGAGCAGATCACCGGCATCAGGGTGGTCCGGGCCTTCGTCCGCGAGCCGCAGGAGCGGGACCGCTTCGCCCGGACCAACGCCGACCTCACCGATACTGCTTTGCGGGCCGGACGCCTGATGGCCTCGACCTTTCCGACCGTCAACCTGGTCATCAACCTGTCGTCGGTAGCCGTCCTGTGGATCGGCGCCTCCCGCATCCAGTCCGGCCACATGCAGGTGGGATCGCTGGTCGCCTACCTGAGCTACCTGATCCAGATCCTCATGTCGGTGGTGATGGCCACCTTCATGATCGCCATGGTCCCGCGGGCCGCAGTGTCGGCCGGACGCATCCAGGACGTGATGCTGACCGAGCCGACGGTGCGCACCCCGGACCGGCCGGTGGCCCCCGCCCCCGACGCGGTCGAGGTGGAGTTCCGGGGCGTCGGCTTCCACTACCCCGGGGCCGAGCACCCGGTGCTGACCGACATCTCTTTCGTCACCCGACCGGGCCAGACCACCGCCATCGTCGGCTCCACCGGAGCCGGCAAGACCACATTGCTGCAGCTGGTCCCCCGGCTGTTCGATGCGACCGCCGGTTCGGTGCTGATCGGCGGTGTGGACGTCCGGGATCTGGACCTCGACTACCTGTGGTCGGTGGTGGGACTGGTGCCGCAACGGCCGTTCCTTTTTTCCGGGACGGTGGCGACCAACCTGGCCTACGGGAGGACCGACGCCACCGAAGCGCAGATGTGGGAAGCCCTGGAGGTGGCCCAGGCGGCGGACTTCGTGCGGCGCATGCCAGGCGGCCTGGAGGCCCGCATCGACCAGGGTGGGGCCAACGTGTCGGGCGGCCAGCGCCAGCGCCTCGCCATCGCCCGGGCCCTCGTACGCCAGCCCGACGTGTATCTCTTCGACGACTCGTTCTCGGCCCTGGACCTGGCTACCGACGCCCGGCTGCGGGCCGCCATGAAGCCCTACACCCGACGCAGCGCCATGCTCGTGGTGGCCCAGCGGGTCTCCACCGTCGTCGACGCCGAGCGCATCGTGGTGCTCGAGGACGGAGAGATCGTCGGCATCGGCACCGACCCCGAACTGCGGCTCGGCTGCCCCACCTACGCCGAGATCGTGCAGTCGCAGATCGGCGAACGGGAACCGGCGTGACCCGATGACCACCGTCGAGTCCGACACCGGCCGCAGCGGAGACGATCTGGAGCATGTCCCGGCCTCCGAGCGCCGCCCCGTCGGACGCTGGAACTCGGCCGGGGTGCCGGGCGAGCGCTCCAAGGACTTCGGAGCGGTCGTCGGCCGGCTGGGCCGCCTGCTGGCCGCCGAGCGCGACAAGCTGGCCATCGTTTCGGTCACGTCGGTCATCGGCGTGGTGCTCAACGTGCTCGGTCCCAAGGTGCTGGGGCACGGCACCGACATCATCATCGGGGGTTACCTCCACCACCACATCCCCTTCGACCGGCTGGGCCGGACGCTGGGGCTGGCCGCCCTGCTCTACACCGGGTCGGTCGGCGCCACTCTCATCACCGCCTACGTGATCGCCGGGGTGGTACAGCGCCTGATGCAGCGCCTGCGCCGCTCGGTCGAGGAGAAGATCCACGCCCTGCCGCTGGAGTACATCGACCAGGGGTCGCGCGGCGACCTGCTCAGCCGGGTGACCAACGACATCGACAACATCGCCCAGAGCCTGCAACAGACCCTCAGCCAGATGCTCAACTCGGTACTGATGCTGGTCGGCGTGGCGGTGATGATGTTCACCATCTCGCCCCTTCTGGCCGGGGTGGCCCTGACGACGGTCCCCGTGTCGGTGATCGCCATGCGGTGGATCGCGGCCCGGGCCCGGCCCCGCTACATCTCGCAGTGGCGCGGCACCGGGGCCCTCAACGGCATCGTCGAGGAGGCGTTCACCGGCCACGCCATCGTCAAGGCCTTCGGTCGCCAGCAGGAGGTGGAGGCCAGGTTCCGGGACAAAAACGAGGAGCTGTACGAGTCATCGTTCGGCGCCCAGTTCATGTCCAGCGTGATGCAGCCCGTGAGCCTGTTCATGGGCAACGTTCAATACGTGATCGTAGCCGTGGTCGGCGGTCTGCAGGTGGCCGCCGGGGCCATCAGCATCGGCGACATCCAGGCCTTCGTGCAGTACTCACGGACCTTCTCCATGCCGCTCACCCAGCTGGCCTCGATGATGAACGTGTTCCAGAGCGGCATGGCATCGCTCGAGCGGGTCTTCGAACTGCTCGACGAACCGGAGGAGAGCCCCGATCCGGTCCCGACCGGTGCGGGTCCCGGGCGGGGGCGGGTGGCCTTCGAGCACGTCTCGTTCTCCTACCGGCCCGACCAGAAGCTGATCGAGGACCTCTCGATCGTGGCCGAGCCGGGCCAGACGGTCGCCATCGTCGGTCCCACCGGGGCGGGCAAGACCACCCTGGTCAACCTGCTGATGCGCTTCTACGACGTCGACTCCGGCCGCATAACCGTCGACGGTCGCAACATCGCCGAGATGCCCCGCGCCGAGCTACGGGCCCAGACCGGCATGGTCCTCCAGGACACCTGGCTGTTCGGAGGCACCATCCGGGACAACATCGCCTACGGCGACCCTACCGCCACCGAGGAGCAGATCCTGGAGGCGGCCCGGGCGACCTACGTCGACCGCTTCGTCCACTCCCTCCCCGATGGCTACGACAGCCTGATCAACGAGGAAGCGGACAACATAAGCGCCGGCCAGAAGCAGCTCATAACCATCGCCCGGGCCTTCCTGGCCGACCCGGCCATCCTGATCTTGGACGAGGCCACCAGCTCGGTCGACACCCGTACCGAGGTGCAGATCCAAGAGGCCATGAACCGGCTCCGCTCCCAGCGCACCTGCTTCGTCATCGCCCACCGGCTCTCCACCATCCGCGGCGCCGACACCATCTTGGTCATGGAGCAGGGCCGTATCGTGGAGCAGGGCTCACACCGGCAACTGCTGGCCCTCGCCGGGGCCTATTCCCGGCTGTACAGCTACCAGTTCGGGGCACCTGTCGCCGAGGT
>JAKBAX010000299.1 GCA_021808785.1 Actinomycetes bacterium
CGTCGGCCAGGTATGACTCCAGGGTCCAGGACCGGTGCTGATGGAGGCGCCGGGTGACGATCTTCGGGGCGTCGGTGACAGGCACTTGGCTCAAGGCTCCAGATGGGCGGCGTCGAGGACGCTGGTCGCGGTGGTGGTACGCCGGGTGGACAGGTCGAGGGCAGGCACCACCGGGCGGCCCGGAGCCGGGGTCGGGGATCGGTCGGCGCCGCCGTCACCGCGACCGGCGCCCGAGCCGGTCGCGGCCGCCTCTGTCGGGGTCGCGCCGGCCGCGGCCAGCCCGGCGGTGCGGCGGACCCGGGTCAGGGTGCCGTGCGGTGGCACCTCGTCGTCGAGGCGGCCGGCCCGCAGGTCGTCGATCAGGATGTCGAAGCGGTCCGGGTCGACGTCGCCGAAGAAGCGCCAGTTGACCGTCACGCAGGGAGCATTGCCGCACAGGGCCAGGCACTCGGCATCCTCGAGGGTGAACATGCCGTCCTCCGTCGTGGCCCCCGGAGCCACCCCGAGGCGCTCCTCGACGTGCTCCAGGAGCCGGTAGGCCCCCTGCAGCATGCAGGCGATGTTCGTGCACACCGCCACCAGGTACTTGCCGACCGGCTCGAAGTGGAACATGTCGTAGAACGACGCCGTCCCCCTCACCTCGACCGCCTCCAGGCCGAGCAGCTCTCCGACATGGCTCATGCCGTCCTCGCTCAAGAAGCCGTCCTGCTCCTGCAGGACGTGCAGGATCGGGATGAGGGCCGAGCGCCGCTGCGGATAGAGGGCGATCAGGTCCAAGGCCCGCTGCAGATTGTCCGGGTTCAGCCGAGGCACGCCCGATCCTTGCCCACGGCCGGGCCGGCAGTCCAACTGAGAAGCTGTGGCGGGGGGATCAACGGTCCACGTCTCCGAGCACCGGGTCGATGGTCGACACGATGGCGATGGTGTCGGCGATGAGGGCACCGCGGGCCAGGGGCGCCATGGCCTGCAGGTTGGAGAAGCTGGCCGAGCGCATGTGCAGGCGGTACGGCTTGGCCGTACCGTCGGAAACGATGTAGACCCCGCTCTCGCCCCGGGGGCCCTCCACCGGCACGTAGGCCTCGCCGGGGGGGACCCGGAACCCCTCGGTATAGAGCTTGAAGTGGTGGATGAGCGCCTCCATCGACTCGTCGATGCGGCTGCGCGGGGGCGGGGTGACCTTCTTGTCCTGGGTACGGAAGTCGCCGGCGGGCATGGCGTCGGCGATCTGGCCGATGATGCGCACCGACTCGCGGATCTCGTTGAAGCGGATGGCGTAGCGGTCCCAGCAGTCGCCACAGGTGCCGACGATCACGTCGAAGTCGACCTTGTCGTAGGCCAGGTAGGGCGAGTCGCGCCGCAGATCCCAGGCCACGCCGGTGGACCGCAGGAGCGGCCCGGTGAGGCCCAGACCGATGGCCTCCTCGGCGTCGAGGGGACCCACCCCTTGCAGGCGGTTCTGCAGGATGGGCTGGCCGGTGAGCAGGTCGTCGTACTCGTCCATCCGCTTGGGAATGGCCTCGCACAGGGCCAACACGTCGTCGCGCCAGCCGTCGGGCAGGTCGGCGACCACTCCTCCGGGCCGGAAGTAATTGTGGTTCATGCGCAGGCCGGTGACCTTCTCGAAGAAGGCCAGCACCATCTCCCGCTCGCGCCAGCCGTAGACCAGCATGTTGATGGCGCCCAGGTCGGCGCTGTTGGTCGCCAGCCACAAGAAATGCGAGGAGATCCGGTTGAGCTCGCACATGAGCATCCGGATCCACACCGCCCGGGCCGGGATCTCGATGCCGAGCAGTTGCTCCACGGACAGGCAGAAGCCCAACTCGTTGAAGAACGGCGACAGATAGTCCATCCGGGTCACATTCGTGGCGCCCTGGTGGTACATCAGCTCCTCGCCGGTCTTCTCCATCCCGGTGTGGAGATAACCGACCACCGGCTTGGAGCGCAGCACCGTCTCGCCGTCGATCTCCACCATGATGCGCAGCACCCCGTGGGTCGAGGGGTGCGAGGGACCGAGGTTGAGGATCATGCTCTCGTCCTCGGGCGTCTCGACGTCGACGTCGCCACTGTCGAGTTGGACCCCCTCAGGGAGGCGGAGCATCCGGCCCGACTCGATGCGCAGCTCCTGGGGCGAGGTGCGGGACCGGGGGGCCAGCTCCTGGCGCCCCTCGTCGGTCTTCGACTCGAGCATCCGGTCCATCGCCGGGGCCCCCGGCACATGGCGGCCGAGCAGGCGGTCGACGAGAGACGGCTGGCGCGACGCCATGGGGTCGTTGCCGGCCTCCGAGAGCTCCGGCTCCCCGGCCGTCGACCGGCCCGACGAGCCGCCGCGGCCGACGCCCGTGGTGTCGCTCATATCGTTGCTCCTCGGGGAGCTTCTTTGAACTGCACCGGGACATGACCAGTGTCGTAGTCCTTGCGCAGGGGGTGACCCTCCCAGTCCTCGGGCATGAGGATGCGGGTCAGATCTGGATGACCCTCGAAGACGATCCCGAACATGTCATAGGTCTCGCGCTCGTGGTACTCGGTGCCCGGCCACAGCTCGAACAGCGAGGCCACCACCGGATCGGACGCCGGCACCTGCAGGCGGACCCGGATCCGCCGCCGGTGGGCCAGGTCGAGCAACTCGACGACCACCTCGAAGCGCTCGGGCCGGATACCTTCCGGCAGGACCCGGCCCGGGTGGGTGAGGTAGTCCACGCCGGTGACGCCGATCGGCATCGCGTAGCCATCGGCTCGTAGCGCCCGACACAGGTCCAGATAGCGATCGCGGTTGCAGTGGACGACCCGGGTGTTCGGTCCGTCGACGACCGGGCAGCCGTGCAGCGTCTCCTGCGGGCGGGCCGCCGGGGCGCTAGCGGGTGCGCTCGCCTCGCCCCCGCCGTCGCCGCTCATGAAACGCGAACCCGGACGGGCTGGCGCATGGTGGAGCTGTCGAGGTGGAGCCCGGCCCCGGTGCCGGCCGACACCCGCCGGGTGATCTCACCGGTCCTGATCTTCTGGTGCAAGGTGAGAATGGAGTGGATGAGCGTCTCGGGACCGGGCGGGCAGCCGGGGGCGTACACGTCCACCGGGACGATCTGGTCGACGCCCTGGACGATGGCGTAGTTGTTGAACATGCCGCCGGTGCTGGCGCACACGCCCATGGAGATGACCCACTTGGGCTCCATCATCTGGTCGTAGACCTGGCGCAGCACCGGTGCCATCTTCTGGCTGACCCGGCCGGCCACGATCATGACGTCGGCCTGGCGGGGGGACGCCCGGAACACCTCCATGCCGAAGCGGGCCAGGTCGAAGTTGGCCGCCCCGGCCGCCATCATCTCCATGGCGCAGCAGGCCAGGCCGAAGTTGGCGCCCCACGAGCTCGACGCCCGGGCCCACTTGACGAAGCCCTCGAGGGTGCCGGTCAGGAAATTGTGCTGGAGGTTCTCGAGTCCCACTGAGGCTCCTAGGCGCTCTTGATCGGCTGGTCGTAGGGGTTGGGTGGCTCGTCGGTGGAGAGCCGGTGGGGGCGCGGGGTGTCGAGGGGGCGCGGGGTGTCGAGGGGGCGCGGGGCCACCCCGTTGACCAGCTCCACCGGGCGCGGCACCCGGCGCACCGTCGAGGTCGTGCTGCGGGCCAGCTGCACCGGCGCTCGACCCCCCCGGCGCTGGCGCGGCCCCCAGTCCAGGGCCCCATTGGACACCAGGTAGGCGAAGGCGATGAACACGACCACCGCGAAGGCGGCCATCTCGGCCAGGCCGAAGGTCGACAACTGGTGGTACATCACGGCCCAGGGATAGAGGAAGATCACCTCGATGTCGAAGATGATGAAGATCATGGCCACCAGGTAGAAGCGCACCGGGAAGCGGGCGGCCACCTTGAACCGGGGGGCGATGCCCGACTCGTATGGGCCCTGCTTGGCGGCCGTGGGCCGCTTCGGCCCGAGCAGGCGCGAACCGGCCGCCGAAGCGCCGGTGAAGAGCGCCACGAGGACCATGAGAAGCAGGATCGGGAGGTATTGCTCCACGGACCGGATGCTACCGCCAGGGGGTGCGCGGGCCGCCAATCGGGTCCGCCAATCGGGTCCGCCGCTGCGCCCCGGTGCTCTCCGGGCCGGCCGGGTAGGTAGGCGGGAGGGTCCGGTAGATTCGCCACATGCAAGAGCCGAGCGCCCGACCTGACCCCGGGGCGGTCACCTCCCGCCGCTGCGACGTCTTGGTGGTGGGCGGTGGACCGTCGGGATCGGCGTGCGCCTACTGGTTGGCCAGTGCCGGCCACGACGTGGTGGTGGTCGAGCGCAAGACATACCCGAGGGAGAAGACCTGCGGAGACGGCCTGACCCCCCGGTCGGTCCGCCAGCTGGAGGACATGGGGCTGGGCGAGGAGCTGGCCGGAGCCGGTCACCGCTACTCCGGGCTTCGCTCCCACGGGTTCGGCCGCACCCTGGAGCTGACCTGGCCGTCGCATCCCACCCTTCCCGGTTACGGGTACGTGATCACCCGCAAGGACCTCGACGCACTGGTCGCGGAGCGGGCGGCGAAAGCGGGGGCCACGGTGTGGGACGGCACCGAGGCTTTGGAGCCCCTGACCGAGGGCGGCCTGGTCCGAGGAGCGCTGGTCCGGTCCAAGGCCGGGGAGCGCCCACCGGCTGAGGTGCGGGCCCGCTACACGGTGATCGCCGACGGGGCCAACTCGCGCTTCGGTCGCAGCCTGGGCACTAGTCGCGACCGGGCCTATCCGCTGGGTATGGCCATCCGCGGCTACTG
This sequence comes from Actinomycetes bacterium, assembly GCA_021808785.1. Lineage (GTDB taxonomy): Bacteria > Actinomycetota > Acidimicrobiia > Acidimicrobiales > Palsa-688 > JAKCDU01. Next base: position 4,746 of record JAKBAX010000299.1, read on the forward strand.
GACCTCGCCCCGCCACGACGAGCCGTGGATCGACAGCTGGCTGGACATCCGTGACAAGGCGGGCAACGTACTCCCCGGCTACGGCTGGATATTCCCGGTGGGCGACGGGCGGATCAACGTCGGCGTCGGGCTCCTCTCGACCTTCAACCAGTGGAAGGCGGTCAACACCACCCACCTCCTCCAGAGCTTCGCCGACTACGCCCCGGCGTCATGGGACATCCGGCCCGAGACGGCCTGCGGACCGGCGACCGGCGGCCGCCTGCCGATGGGCCTGTCGGTCGGCCCCCATTCCGGCCCGACGTGGCTGGTGGTGGGCGACGCAGGGGGCACCATCAACCCCTTCAACGGCGAGGGGATCGCCTATGCCTACGAGTCCGGTCGTCTGGCCGCCGAGGCGGTGGACCTGGCATTGACCAGCGGGGACGGGATGGCCCTCTCGTCCTACGAGCGGCGGCTGCACGACGAGTACGACCTGTACTACCGCGTGGCCCGCGCCTTTGTCCGGGTGATCGGCCATCCCGAGATCATGCGGGTGCTGGTCACCACCGGGATGCGCAGTCGGAGCCTGATGGAGTGGGTGCTGCGCATCATGGCCAACCTGCTCCGGCCCGACGAGCTCGGTCCGGCCGAGGCCGCCTACCGGGCCCTGGTCAAGTTGTCACGGCTGGTGCCAGAAGCCGCCTAGCGCAGGGCCCCGAAGGCCTCCACGGTCACCTCGAAGTCGGCGTCGGTGTGGGCCAGGCTCGGGAACATGACTTCGTAGGCCCCAGGGGCCACGGCCACCCCCCGATCCAGCAGGCCGTGCATCAGGCTCGGATAACGGCCCGTTTCGGCCGAACTCTTGGCCCCCTCGTAATCGAGCACGG
>JAKBAX010000023.1 GCA_021808785.1 Actinomycetes bacterium
CGTGCTTTGTCAGATCATGGCGTTCAGGTGCATTCGACGGTCGGCTCGAACGCGCTAGTGGAGTCGACCAACACCAAACTACGGGTGATCCACCGTATGGCCTTCGGTTTCGCACGACCCGAGCACCTCATCGCCCTGGCTCTGCTCGACCGGGGCGGCTACTGCCCGCCCCTGCCGGGGCGGGCTGCCTGAGACACCGTGGGGGCACCGCCCCCACACCCCCGCCCTCGCCGGGAGGCAGAAGCTGAGGGGGGCGATCCCCGAACCAGGTCAGCCAACCGGCCGCCGCTGAGCAAACACGCCCGGCCCCCCTCACCTTCGCCCCCCAGGATCGAAGCGACAACACCCGGGGCGTCAAGGGCGGTACTCACAACTTTCGGGCGCCCTGCGGGCCGCTGCGCTCGCCCGAAACTTGTCGAGCCCGCGCCTTGACCCCCCTAGCCATTCGACTGCCAGCCGCTACACCCAGACGGTCCCGCTCATGGTCGCTTCGCTCGTTGCGTCCAAGAACTCACGCCCTCAGCTGCCAGTACCAACCCACGGATACGTCAATAGAGTCCTAAAATTCCGGCTCCGCCGGGCCTAGGCCTCTAGAGACCAAGCATTCGAAGTCCGGCGACCCGCCGCGAACGGAAGAAATAAAAGTCCTGGTCAGCAGGGGTGCCCGGAGCGGGAATCGAACCCGCACGGCCTTGCGGCCAATGGTGTTTGAGACCATCGCGTCTGCCTATTCCGCCATCCGGGCGAGGGCGTGACCAGCGGCCCAGCCTAGCAGGCACCTCCGAGGTCGTGCCCACAGCGGGTCAGCAGGCCCCGGAGCACGAACGCCTCCAGGAACGTCTGCTTTTCGGCCCGGTCGCGGTCACGCCAAGGGGCTGAGGAGCATGAGAGAGATGGCGTTCATCCACCGCAATGCCTCGCGGACATCCAGATCGGGCGCCAGCTGACCGCTGAGCTTCCATTCCTCGAGCAGCGGTCCGTAGTAGGAGCAGATGACGTCCATCAGCCGTTCCGAGCGGAGCTGCAGAACCGTGACCACCGGGCCGCTTTCGGGCGAGAACAACGCCTCGTTGAGCGGGTTCCCGGCCACCAGGTCCAAGGGTTGCAGTATCAGCTCCGGCAGGGAATCAGCCGCGTGCGCCGGCGCAGGTAGCGATTGGCGGGCCGCTTCCAGCGCGGTATCCACCCGGCTGATGATCAGGCCCATGACCAGGTCGTCGCGGCTCTCGAAGTAGCGGTACAGGGTGGAGCGCGACACCCCGGCCTCGTCGGCCACCTCGCCCATGCGAAAATGCACTCCCCCACGAGCCACGATGCAGCGGCCGGCCGCATCGATGAGCCGCCGCCGGGCTTCGTCATCGTCGGCGAGGGCGGTCTCGCGACCCCACCTCCTCACCTGTACGCGCCCGTCGGTGGGTCCAGCCCGAGCCATGACCGGACGAGTCTACGGCCCGACCGGCAGGACCTCTCCCCCACTCACGGCGTGTGTCGTTCCGCTATCGGCGGGACGAAGTCGATCACTCCTCCAGAAACGGGCTGGGGCCGTCTGCATCGTCGTCGAGCAGATGGCGCAACGGTTTGCCGAGGGCGTTGTGGGGGATGGACGGGCGGAACTGCACCAGTGCCGGAACCTTGAACGGGGCCAGAGCGGCGCCAACCCAGCCCCGTATGCCGTCGGCGTCCACGTGGCTTCCCGAGCGGCGCACGACCACCGCTTTGACCACTTCGCCGAGCACCCGGTCGGGGACTCCGATCACCACCGCTTCGGTCACGTCGGGATGGGCGGTCAGGCGATCCTCGATCTCCCGCGGGTAGATGTTCTCACCGCCCCGGATGATCAGGTCGCTGCGGCGCCCTTCCAGGATCAGGCGCCCGTCCTCGATGCGTCCGAAGTCGCCGGTGCGGTACCACCTCTCGTCGTCGAGCACGGCCCGGCTCGCCTCGTGATCACCCTCGTAGCCAAGAAACACCGAGGCGCTGCGAATGTGGATCTCGCCGACTGTGGCCTCCGGGGCCAACTCGTGGCGAGCGGGGTCCCATATCCGTAGTTCTGTTCCCGGTGACGGGCGACCCACACAGCCCGGCGCGGCGAGCACCTCGTCGAGGTAACCGGAGGCTCCCGTGCCGTTGGTCTCGGTCATGCCGAAGCCGACCACGATGCCAGGGGCCGCCTGCGGCCAGGTCTCGACCAGGCGGTGCAGCAGTTCGTGGGAGACGAACGAGCCACCAAATGCGATCGACCGCAGGTCGGACAGATGCCTCTGAGGTGCCGATGGCTCCTCGACGAGCTTCCATCCCTGGGCCGGAACCAGCCGCCAGGAGGTGACCCCGTGCCGTTCGCTGAGGGCCAGATGCGCCTCGGCACTCCACCGTCCCGGCGGGTCCGGGAAGACCAGCCGGGTGCCGACCGCGACGGAGGCGATCGCTTGGCTGTTGAGCCCTGATATGTGGAACATCGGCGTGGCCGCGATCTCGCACGACCTGGCTGCCGACCGTCCTGACATCGCGCTTCGGAGGGCAATGGCCTGTATCCAGTTGATGTTGTTGCGGTGGCTCAACGCGGCGGCCTTGGGCCGGCCGGTGGTGCCGCTCGTGAAGAGGATGACGAAGGGGTCGTCCTCGTCGATCGGAGTCGTGGGCATGGCGGCCGGGCGACGGAACCATGTATCAGCCACCTCCTCGAGATCGAATGTGGGTAGGTCCGGCACCCGTCCCTGCAAGCGGGCCAGGCGGGGGGCGTCACCGATCAGCAGCTTGGGCCGGGTGATCGAGATGCCATACTCCATCTCCGGTGCGGCCCACCACGCGTTCAGGCCTACGACCGTCGCGCCGGCTGCGATCACCGCCCAGGCCATGATGGCGTGCTCGTAGCGGGTGGCGGCAGCCAGGGCCACCCGGTCGCCGCGACCGATACCCATCTGGGCCAACGATTCGGCCGCTCCGGCGATCTGCAGCGCGGCCTCGCCGAAGGTGACGGCCCCGGACGAGTGCACGAGCCACGGATCCTCGGCAAAAGCCTGCACCCCCTCATCGAGTAGGGCCCGCAGGTGCGGCAGTCGCCGAGCGAAGACCGTCTGCGAAGTACCGAGCACCACCTCCGGCACCATCTCGAAGGCCGCACCGGGACCCATCAGCGCACGACGGCGGTCCTCGGGCACCGACGCTCCGGGGTCCCACGACAAGACGGCACCACTCACGAATTCGACCTCCAGCCTTCGGACAACTTACAATATGTGTCCTATTTCGATCATCTTTGCCGCCGTCCGAGACACCCCCGTACCCACCGCCGGCCCGGGCGGGGGAGGTTCGCTCCGCCGTGGATGAGGGCCCGGAGCCGGTGGTGCTCTACGAGCGGATCGCTGACCACGTGGCCCTGGTCACGCTCAACCGCCCGGAGAAACGCAATGCCGTGAACGCCGAGCTGGCCCAGGCGCTGGATGCGGCGGTCAAGCGGGCGGAGGGGGATGCGGCCACAAGAGTGGTGGTGCTGACCTCTTCGCACGAGAGGGTGTTCTGCGCCGGGGCCGACCTGGCCGAAGTGGCGGCCGGTGGGGCCCGGACCCGGCTCTCCACCCCTGACGGGGGGTTCGCCGGGTTCGTCGACCATCCACGTCGCAAGCCGTGGATCGCCGCCGCCCAGGGCAGCATCGTCGCCGGCGGGCTGGAGATCTGCCTGGCCTGTGAGCTCGTGATCGTGGCCGAGGGGTCGCAGCTCGGTCTGCCCGAGGTCCAGAGGGGGCTCATCGCCGGCGCCGGGGGCTTGACCCGCCTGCCCAGAGCGGTCCCCCGTGCTGTGGCGATGGAGATGATCGCCACAGGTCACCCCATCGACGCGGCGCGCGCTTACCAGATCGGCCTGGTCAACCGGGTCGTCCCGCCGGGCCAGTTGATGGATTCTGCTCTCGCCCTGGCCGCCGAGATCGCCGGTAACGCCCCGTTGGCCGTCTACGGCGCCCTCGAGGTGGCCAAGGGTGCGTCGCTCCTCTCCGACGAGGAGGGTCGTCTGATGACCGACGCCGCCCTCGAGCGGATCCGGACCAGCAACGACTTCCGGGAAGGCCCCCGGGCGTTCGTGGAGAAGCGCGCGCCGGTCTGGACGGGCACCTAGATGTCCGTCACCCGGCCCTGCTCGCCGCCCGTGCAGGGACCACAACGCTCGTGACCCTCGATCCGAGGCGCATCCCGGTCATCGTCGGTGTCGGCCAGTACAACGATCGTCGCGCCCCAGGTGACGACGGGATGGACTCCGTCGAACTGATGGTCGAATCGGCTCTCGTCGCCGACCGGGACGCCGGCGGGGGGTTCATCGCGCGCTGCGACTGGCTCGGCGTGGTCCCGCAGATATCGTTCCGCGACCTGAACCCCGAGGTCATGGTTCCCCAGGCACTCGGCATGGCTCCGCACGTCTCACCATGCGCGATGGCGTCGGGGGACACGCCTGTACGCCACCTGAACGATGCCGCCAACGCCATCAACCGCGGCCAGGCGACCGTTTGCCTCGTCACCGGTGGCGAAGCACTACGGACCGCCTCTCGCCGCAACCGGACGTCCGGCCCCGGCGGTGGGGCCTTCCGCGCCGCCGCCACCGCGTCGGATCTCCGCCGACGCTACGGTTTGGTCAACGCGGCTGACATCTACCCCCTCTACGAGAATGCCACCCGGCCTGCGTGGGGACAGACATTGGCCCAGGGCCAGGCCGAGACCGGGATGATCTGGTCGCTGATGTCACAGGTGGCCGCCGACTCCGAGGGCGCGTGGATCAGGTCCGCCGCCACATCCGATCAGATCATCGAGCCCACCGCAGACAATCGTCGCATCGCCTTCCCGTACAACAAGCTGATGGTCGCCAACTCCTCGGTCAACCAGGGCGCTTCATTCATCGTTTCCAGCCTGGCTGCGGCGAGAGAGGCCGGTATCACCGACGACAGGTGCGTGTACGTCTGGGCCGGAGCATCCGCCCACGAGTCCGAGGAGCCATTGGAACGGGCCGTATGGGACCGGCCTCCCTCAGGCATGCGGGTGACCCTGGAGCGGGTACTCCAAGCCAATCGCCTGACCATCGACGAGCTGGACCGGGTAGAGCTCTATTCGTGCTTCCCGTGCGTACCGAAGATGGCTCGCCGGGTGCTCGGCTGGCCGGCCGATAGGCCGGCGACGGTCCACGGCGGCCTCACATTCGGTGGCGGCCCCATTGCCAACTACATGAGCCACGCAGTGGTGGCCACCGTCCAGGCCCTGCGCCAGGCCGGGAAGCACGGGCTCCTATATGCCAACGGCGGCCATTGCACCCACAATCACGCCATCGTCGTGAGCCGCACCCCTCCCCCACCGGACCTGCTCGGCCGGGACTACGACTATCAGACCGAGGCCGAACTGGCCCGGCCCCCGATCCCGGCCATCGGCGACGATTTCGAGGGTCCCGTCACCCTGGAGACCTACACGGTGTTCTACGACCGCTCAGGGGCGCCCACCCATGGAGTGGTCCTCGCTCGAGCACCGGACCGGACCCGAGTGGTGGCCAAGGTGGACTCCGCCGAGCGGGCCGCCATCGCATTTCTCACAGATGGGCACAGCGAACCGGTGGGCTCCCTCGGCACGACCGAACGGCGGGGAGACACACTCTTCTGGGCTCCCTCGCCCCGGTCTGACCCGTGAGCAGTATGTTGGCCGGCCGTACTCACCAGGAAAAAGGACGAGCGTTGAGATGAGCCGCAATCCGCACGCCGGCGAGCCATTCGACGATAGCGACGACGCCATAGCGGCCGCTCTGACCGACATCAGCGTGCCCGCCCTGCTGTGCTCGCTGGTGCACATGACCGGCGATCCCCAGTGGATACGGGGGCCGATAGCGCCGAGGATCGGGGCGGCCTTCGATATCCAGTGCGGCATCTCACCCGAGGACCAGGACCGTGTCCGCCGGGCGGCGCGGCCAGTGATATCCGACTACCGCGACCACGGCTGCCAGCCCATCGACCTACCCCACGAACTGCTCAGGGAAATGATGGAGTTCCTCGGTCGACGTCCGGTCGACGGCAGTCTGGCCGGGCTGTTCTTCGACGACATGCAGTTCGAAGGCGGCGACACCAATGCCGTCACTTGGGGAGCGGACCTGAGCGAATCGGTCAAGCAGCGTTCACCTGTGGTCGTGATCGGCGCCGGCATGGGGGGGATCCTGGCCGGGATCCGCCTCGCGCAGGCCGGGCTGCCCTTCGTCATTCTGGAGAAGAACCCGGGGCCGGGTGGCACCTGGTGGGAGAACAGCTATCCCGGGGCGCGCGTCGACATCGGTAGCCACCAGTACTGTTACTCATTCGAACCCGGCGACCACTGGAGCGAGTTCTACTGCCAACAGCCCGAACTGCGCCGGTACTTCATCTCGATCGTGGAGAAATACGGGCTGGCGTCACATTGCCGGTTCGATACCACAGTCGAGTCGGTCACCTGGGATCCGGATCGCGACGTGTGGGTGGTGCGGTCGACATCGTCGGACGGCACCAGCGACGTCACCGAAGGTCGCTTCGTGATATCAGCGGTCGGCTCCCTCAACATCCCCCGGCTACCCGAGATCGCCGGCATGGACACCTTTGCCGGCCCGTCATTCCACTCGGCCCGCTGGCCTGAAGGGCTCGACGTACGCGGCCGGCGGTTCGCTCTGATCGGTGCCGGGGCCTCCGGGTTTCAGATTGCCCCCACCATCGCCCCCCTCGTCGACCGCCTGACGGTGTTCCAGAGGACCGCCCAGTGGATCATCCACAATCCCCTGTACCACTCAGCGGTACCGGCGGGAGACCGCTGGGCCCTCCGGCACCTGCCCTTCTACGGGCGCTGGTACCGGTTCATCATGACCTTCGCCGGGATCGCCGCCGGCATGGAGCCCTACCGCATCGACCCGAGCCACGACGACCCCACCGATCACTCGGTCAACGAGACCAACGCCCAGCGGGCCGCCATCCTGCTGGCATGGATGAAGTCGATGATCGCCGACCGCCCCGACCTCGAGGCCAAGGTGGTCCCCGACTACCCGGCACTCGGCAAGCGGGTCTTGCAGGACAACGGCTCCTACCTGCGCTGCCTGCAGCTTCCCAATGTCGAGCTGGTCCGGACGGCGATCGAGCGGATCGAGCCGGACTGCGTAGTGACCGCGGACGGATCCCGGTACCCGGCTGATGTGATCTGCTACGCGACGGGCTTCCGCCACAACGACTTCATTCCCTTCGACGTCATCGGCCGGAACGGAACGAAGTTGCGTGAGCGATGGCGAGACGAGCCCACCGCCTATCTCGGGATCACCGTCGCCGACTTCCCCAACCTGTTCATGGTCTACGGTCCGGGCACCAATCTGGCGGCCGGGGCCAGTCTGTTCTACCACGCCGAGTTCCAGGTCCACTACGCCATGGACGCCATTCGCCAGACCCTCAGCTCGGGAGCCACCACCTGCGAGGTCACGGCCGAGGCCCAAGAGGAGTACGCCCTGCGATACCGTGACGAGATAGCTCAGATGGTGTGGTCCCACCCGAGCATTCGTCACAGCCACTACAAGAACCCGGACGGGAAGGTCTTCACCCTCTCGCCGTGGTCACTCGACCGCTACTGGGAGAACACCCGACATATGGAGCGGAGCCACTACGTCCTAAGCTGAGCGTGTGTGCGGGCCCTGGTAGTAGAAGATGAGCTCCGGCTGGCCGAGTTGATCAAGCGCGGCCTGGAGCGGGCCGGGTACACCGTCGAGCTGGCGGCCACCGGCTCCACGGGTCTGTCGGCCGCCCTGACCGGGGGATTCGACGTGGTCGTCCTCGATGCCATGCTTCCCGAAATGGACGGTTTCGAGATCTGCGAGAGGCTGCGCAGGGCCGGCGAGACGGTCCCGCTGCTGATGCTCACGGCCAGGGACAGCGTCACCGATCGGATCCGGGGCCTCGACGCCGGAGCCGATGACTATCTCACCAAGCCCTTCGCCTTCGGCGAGCTGACGGCCCGCCTCCGAGCGTTGGTCCGCCGCCTACCGCCCACACCCGCCACGACCCTCACCGTAGGCGACCTGGTGCTCGACACGGAGGCGCTGACGGCGACCAGGGCAGGCGTGCAACTTGATCTGACGGCCAGGGAGCTGGCGCTCCTCGAGGTGCTGATGCGCCATGCCGGCCAGGTGCTCACCCGCACCGCGATCGTCGACGAGGTGTGGGACTTCGCGACCAATCCGAGCAGCAATGTGGTCGACCAGTACATCAGGTATTTGCGCCGCAAGGTGGACCGGCCCTTCGATCGCAGCGACATCGAGACGGTCCGCGGACTCGGCTACCGGCTCCGGGCCCCTTCCCACCACGTTCCCTAGGTACGGTACGAGCACGTTGAGGAAGCTCTCGTGGATCATTAGGTGGCCGACCAGCCTGCGCGCCCGCCTGGCCTTGGCCTGCACCGTGGTCGCCGTAGTGGTCGCAGCCGCTGGAATGACCCTCTTCACGACCCTCCTCCATCGAGGCGTCGACGCCTCCGTGGACACGGTTCTACAAGCAAGAGCCGCTCAGCTGGTGCGCCAGCTCGATCCGAGCCGACCCGCTACGGGCGCACCGTCGGAGCGCAAGGAACCCGGCCCGACACCGGTGAGCAGCCGGGACCTGGATTCTTTCAGCCTGGTGTACCGTCCCGACGGCTCGCTCTACTCCGCCGAACCGGCCTCCGCCGCCGCCATCATGCGCGGCACCCACGAGCTGACCGAGGCCCGGCGGGAAAGCACCCGCCTGACCGTCTCGGCCGGCGAGGAGCCACTGCGCGTACTGGCTCGACCAGTGGTCAGGTCCGACGGCACGTGGGTCGTGGCGGTCGGTACCAGTCTGACTCCGGCATCGGCCGCCGCCGACCGGGCGGTACGCGACCTCGACATCGGTGTTCCCGTCCTGGTCATCCTGACCGGTATCGGGGCGTGGCTGCTCGCCGGTGCCTCATTGCGCCCCGTCGACCGTATGCGAGCCGATGCCAGCCGCTTGAGCCAGCGTGACGAGTCGGGGCGCATAAGCGTTCCCGAACGGACAGCTGAGCTGGCTCGCCTGGCCACCACCTTCAACGGGCTTCTGGATCGGGCCGACTACTCCCTCGACCGGCAGCGGAAGTTCGTGGCCGACACCGGCCACGAGCTCCGCACACCCCTGGCCGTCCTGCGCATCGAGCTGGAGCTGGCCGACTCGCCCTCCAGCACGCACGCCGAGCTGGCAGAGGCCATCAGCCACGCTCGCAGTGAGGCCGAACGGCTGTCCAAGCTGGCTGACGACATGCTCTTCCTCGCACGGGCCGACAGCGCCTCACCCCTGGTGCATCTCGAGCCCACCGCACTTTCCGTGGTCATAGCGACCGCCATCCGCGCCCACCGGGCCAAAGCCGACTCACTGACCATCGACCTCGGTCTTAAGTGCCCCGAGACCACCTATGTCCTGGGGGATGGGGCGGCCCTGCGGCGCATCATGGACAATCTGTTGAGCAACTCGCTCGCCGTCACCCCGCCAGGAGGCCACGTCAGGGTGGAGGCCCGCCACGACGGCGAGGAGGTGGTGGTCGTCGTTTCCGACACCGGGCCCGGATTCCCCCCCGACTTCCTCCCCCATGCCTTCGAACGCTTCACCCGCCCCGATCCGGCCCGGGCGTCCGGACGCCACGGGGCGGGCCTCGGCTTGGCCATCGTGGCCGAGATCGCCAGTGCCCACGGAGGCCGCGTCAGCGCCGGCAACCGCCCCGACGGCGGTGCCTCAGTGACTCTGACCCTGATCGCCACCGCGCCGGAGCGCCAACCGGCCCCGCCGAGCCACTCCAACCCGGCTCCAGGTCGCTGACCCGAGGTGGCTTACCAGCGCCTTTTGCCCTTCACATCTCCGTCACATGTCCATACCCTATTAATTGGACCATGAAGGCGCACAGTTCACTGCGCGACCCACTCGACGGGCACCACAGCGCTGTCTGGGACAAGCGGGCCGACCATTGGGATCACGCAAGCATGCCCGGCCTGGGCCGGATAGCCGACGCCGTCGTGCGCCAGGCCGGACCCATCTCTAATAGGGATGTCCTCGACCTCGGAGCGGGCAGCGGCCAGCTCGCCCTGCAGCTGGCCGGCGAGGCCCGGTCGGTGATGGCCGTCGACTTCAGTGCGGTGATGCTCGGCCGGCTGAAGGAGAAGGCGGCCGAGCTCGGAATCGACAACATCGAGACGGTGCACTCATCGATCGAGAAGTTGGACCTACCCGCCGACAGCATCGACGTCGTCGTGAGCAACTATGCGCTTCACCACCTCACCGACCCCGAGAAAGCCAAGGTCGTGGCGCGGGCCGCCCGCTGGCTCCGCCCCGGTGGAGTCCTGGTCATCGGGGACATGATGTTCTCCATCAGGGGCGGTTCCGCCGATCGCCGCATCATCGCATCCAAGGTCGCCCAGCTGGCCCGGCGAGGTCCGGGCGGGTGGTGGCGCATCGTGAAGAACTCGTGGCGCTTCGTGATAGCCAAGGACGAGTGCCCGGCATCTCTCGAGTCATGGAAGGACATGCTCGGTGCAGCCGGCTTCAACGTCGTATGTGCCGAGCGCGTCGTCGCCGAGGGCGGAGTGGTAGGCGGCCGTCTACCCGACCTGTGACTCGAGACAGCCGGTTCTCGACCGCCACGCGGTAGATGGGAGTACGCACGATGACCGCGGTTGTGATCCTGGTTGCGGTCGCGGCAGTGACGGGCATGATCCTGGGAACGACCCATTCGCCCAGGCCGGCGTCCGCTGGTCCCCGGCCGCCCGCATCGACCTCATCTATCGCCACCACGGTCAAGAGCCGCCCGGCTCCGAAGCCGGCGCCACCGGTTCGAGCGCCTTCCCCTCCGGTCTGGCGGGTCGTGTGGGGTTCAGCCATGGCCTGGGGGTACGGCGTCGCCGAGGATGCCACCGTCAGGAACCTGGTGACCGCCGCCGGGGGAGGCCAGGCCATGAAGTTCCGTTTCTCCAATGTCTTCGGTAATGCCCCTCTGTCGATCGGTGCCGCCACGGTGGCCGACTCCGCAGGCGGCTCTGCGGTGGACCCCGGTACCGTCCGTGCCTTGACCTTTGGTGGCGCGCCCACCACGGTCATTCCGGTAGGAGCGGTGGCCTACAGCGATCCGGTGTCCGCCGTGGTGACGCCGGGCCAGGTACTGGCCGTCAGCATCTGGATCCGTGGTCCCGACCTCGTCTCGCTCCACCCCTGCTGCGGCAACACCTCCAGAGACTGGTTCACCCCCAACGGCCGGGGAAATGAGACCGGCGCAACGTCCCTCGCCGGTTCGGCCATCGCCAGTCCGTGGGAAAGGTTCGTTGACGCAATGGACGTACTCCAGACTGCCGGGCACGGCAGCATCGTGGTCGTCGGTGACTCGATTACCGACGGCTTCAATGCCAGCATCAGCTGGACCGATGTCCTCCAGTCCAGGATCGACATGCTGCCTGTGTCCCTCCGTCGCGCCGTGGTCAACGAGGGGATCACCGCCAATGCCTTGACATCCGCAGTACACACCGATGCCCTGACCGGAGGTGGACCGTCGGGAGTGAGCCGCCTGCCACGCGACGCACTGAGCCAACCGGGGGTCTCCGAAGTGGTTCTGGCCCTGGGTACCAATGACCTCTGGTTCGGTGCGACCGCCGCCGAAGTGATAGCCGGCTATACCAGCGCCATCGCCGAGGCTCACGCCGCCGGCAAACGGATCGTCGGGATGACGCTGCTTCCGCGAAGTTCGAGTGCGACGGAGTACTGGAGTCCCACCGATCAGCAGGAGCTGGAAGTGGTCAACAGATGGATCGTCGGGTCCGGCGCCTTCGACGGACTGATCGATGCGGCGACCGCAGTAGCCGACATCTACAACCGGAGCTGCGATCCACACGCCATGTTCGCTCCGTTCGATTCGGGCGACCACCTGCATCCAGACGCCGCCGGCCAGACGGCAATAGCCGATGCGGTCACTCCCGGGGCCATCGGGCTGGCTTCGCTGCCAGAGGTACCTGCCCTGGTCACAACTGCCGTCACCCCGGGATGCACGGCGCTGCGATGACCGACATTCGGCCGCTGACACCGGAGAACACCCACCGCTCGTCCCTCGTCCATTCCGAGGTCCTCGGGGTCGAATTCCTCGCCCGCTTCGGGACCAGGTTCCTGAGGGCCTACCACCGGGCATGGCTCGACAGCCCTTGGGGCCTGGCGCTGGCCGCCTCCGACTCGCAGCACGAGATGGTGGGTGTGGTGCTCGCGTCCCTCGACCCGGCCCAACACTACCGCTGGATGCTCACGCACAGCGGTCCGCGGCTCGCCGCCCACATGGTGGCCGGGACGACCCTCAAACCAGCGCTGGCCCGCGACCTGTTGGTCACCCGTGGACCGCGTTATGCGAGAGCGGTCTGGCGCCAGCTGACCGCCGGAAAAGTGCCCGCGCCAGCCGTCCAGGATGGACCGCCGGTCGCCGAAGTGACGCACCTGATGGTGAGCGGCCGAGCTCAGGGAGCCGGAACAGGCAAGGCCCTACTGGGAGAGGTGGAAAAGCGCGCCGCGGCAGCCGGCCTGCACCAGCTCGTCCTGGTCACCCCTCCGGACCTGGCCTCACGTCACTTCTACGAGCATCTCGGATGGTCACCTTCAGGCATCGTCATCAGCCGGAGCGGCGAGGAATTCATCCGGTTCACGCGCCAGGTCGGGGCACCGGTCGGGACGGATACGAAATGGTGACAGGCCGCCAAAGGCTCTCTCCGAAGGGCACCCGCCCCGGACTCCTCGCCGTCCTGGCCGCGGCCCTCATAGCTGCGGGTGCGTGCTCCGCTGGTGGGGCCAGCCCGAGTCGTCGGGCGACAGGTGGCCTACCGCCGCGACCCTCGACGGCCGTCTCGGAAGGCCGATCCACGACGACCGCACCAAGCCCGACGGTCGTGGTGAGCCCCGCCAGCCCGGCGAGCGGGGCCACGGGGGTCAACGGCGCCGGCTCTGTGACCTTCCGGACCGACGGCACGGTCGACCTGGCGGCGATCTCCACTTCGGTGTCACCCCCGACTCCCGGCCGGTGGTCGGCGGGACCCGGCCGACTGGTCTTCACCCCTACAGGAGCGTTCCCTCCCTCGACCCGGGTGGTCATATCGGTGTCCCCGGCCGCAGCCGCGGTGGGCGATCCAAGGCCCATCGCCTCGGTCACCACCTCGTTCGTCACCGCTCCGGGGTCGGTGCTTCGCCTCCAGCAACTGCTGGCCGCACTCGGGTACCTGCCGGTGCGCTGGGCTCCCGCCGGCGGCCCGGCGGCGTCCCTGGTCGCCGGTAGCGCCGGGGCCCAACGGGCGGTGTACAGCCCCCCGGCGGGGACGTTCACCTGGACGTGGTCCGCCCCACCCGCTCCGCTGGTCGCGCAGTGGTCACCCGGCAACTACACGACCATGGTCAAAGGGGCCGTCATGGCCTTCGAAGCGGACCAGTCGCTGGCCGTCGACGGGATCGCCGGGCCACTGGTCTGGTCGCACCTGCTGGCAGCCACGGTCGGCTCCGGTGCCGGATACACCTATGCGCTCGCATCGAAGACCGCGCCTGAGACGTTGAGCGTCTGGCACGACGGGACCCTCGTGGCCACCTCTCCGGCCAACACCGGCATTCCGGTGGCTCCGACCGCAGACGGCACCTTCCCGGTCTACGAACGACTGGCGACGCAGGTGATGAAGGGAACCAACCCGAACGGCAGCCACTACGCCGACCCGGTGGCCTGGGTCGCCTACTTCAACGGCGGCGATGCCATCCACTACATCGCCCGCTCCTCCTACGGGTATCCGCAGAGCCTGGGCTGCGTCGAGGTGCCTTACCAGGTCGGCAAGACCATCTGGCCCGACCTGACGATCGGCACGCTCGTCACCGTCACCGGGTGAAGTTGCGGGCCGTAGGTGCCATCGCACTGGTAGCGGCTCTCGGTCTGACCTTCGGCCACCTGCTGGAGCCGTTCGACTTCCTGACCTTCCTGCACGCCGGCCGGGACGTGCTGCACGGTCGCCTTCCTTATGCGGCACCGTCGTCGCAGGTGTTCCGCTCCGGTCATGCCTTCGTCTATCCGCTCTACGTAGCGTGGCTGTTCGCCCCCCTGGCCGCGCTCCCGGTCCGCGGCGCCGAAGTCATATATGCGGCCGCCTCGGTCACGGCCATCGCACTGAGCTGCCGCCTGCTGGGCCGCTCCGGGGTGGCCGCCCCGGCCCTGGTGCTCACCTGCTCGACCACCATCGTCGGCCTGCAGATGGGCACGCTCAACGCCTTCCTGCTGCTCGGATTGGCGTGCGCGTGGCGGTGGCGTGACACGCACCCGGTCCTCGCCGGGGTGCTGCTCGGAGCCACGGCCACGGCCAAGCTGTTCCTCTTGCCGGTGCTCCTGTGGCCGATCCTGCGTCGTCGTCACCGACAGGCCGCCGTCGCCGCCGCCACGGTCGTCGGGCTGATGCTCGTGAGCGCCGCGCTCGGGCCCCTCGCTCCGCTCCGCTACCTGCAGATGATGTCGAAGCTCGACGCCAGGGAGCAGGTCCGGAGCTGGTCGCTGTCGTCGCTGGTGCAGGGACTCGGGGCCGGCCGATCGCTCGCACTCGGCGTGGCCCTGATCATCGCAGTGGCTGGTGTGGCCGGGCTCTGGTGGAAGCGTCGCCGGCTCGCCGACGGCCAGGTACTTGCGGCCACGGTCCTCTGCAGCCTCCTGGTCAGCCCCATTCTCTGGAGCTCCTATCTCCTGCTAGTGATGATTCCCCTGCTCCTCGTCTCCTCCGACTGCGGGCTTCTGGCGATGTTCGCCGTGTGCAGTTGGGCCATCGTCACGCCCGATGCCGCCTCACCGACGAGGGTGGCGATCGGCCTGCTCGCCGCCGTCGTCGCCGGAGCGGCAAGCACCCTCCGATCACCGCTTCAGGACCTCTTGACGCGCGCCCTGCGAACGGTCTGGCCCCGTGTCGCACCGGTCGGCATCGCCGCGGTCGTGTTCGGCCTGGCCATGGTCGCACTGCCCGGCCCGGCCCGGAGCCCGCTGCCCGCCGTGACCACAATCGTGTCGGTGGCGGCCTGGTCTCTGCGCACCCCACGACGGCACCGGAACGAGTCTCGCCGGCCGGTCCATGGACCGCCCGCGTCGGGTGGGCTGCTCGACGTAGAGTTCTGACCCCGACGACGACCATGAGGGGGATTCATGACCGATACGCGGCTGCAGGAACTGCTCGACAAGCAATCGATCACCGAGGCTGTCTACCGGTACGCCCGGTCCATGGACCGCCTCGACCGCGAGCTCGGATACTCGGTGTTCTGGCCCGAAGCTACCGCCGACTACCACGAGCAGATGTACCAGGGGTCGGGGCACGGGTTCATAGATATGTGCATGGAGGCCCACCCGACCTTCCACAGCCACTCCCACCAATTCACCAACGTCCTCATCCACATCGACGGGGACACGGCCACCAGCGAGACCTATGGGGACGTCACGCTGCGCCGAATCGATGACGACGGCAATTTCGTCGACATGCGGAACCTGGGGCGGTATGTCGACCGCTGGGAGAGGCGTGACGGGGAATGGCGCATCATCGCCCGGACCTATCTGCACGACTTCGATCAGACCAACCAGTCCGGTGGGCTCTTCACGACCACCGGGCGGCGGGACCGTTCGGACCCGAGCTACTTCTGATCCGTCAGACGTCCGCCGCCGGGCGCAGCATCCTCTCCCCCCTTGCCCGATCGCGGCCACGGCCCTATCTTGCCCCCACCATCATTTATATCTCATAGATAAAATGGCCGCTAGCAGGGCGCAGGCCCTCGCCTCGACGAACCAGGGAGCTGACGGTACACGTGCTGGACCAACCGCAAGTCCGTGAACGATTGGCCGGCCGGACGGCCATCGTCACCGGAGCCAGCCAGGGGATCGGGCGCGGTATCGCCGTGGCCCTCGCCGAGTGCGGCGTGTCTGTCACCGCGGCCGCCCGAAACCGGCCCAAGCTGGATGACACCTGCACGGCGATAGCCGCGAGCGGCGGGCGCGCCATCGCGGTCGAGTGCGACGTCCAGAAGCTCGACCAGCTCGAAGCGTGCGTGGCCCGAACCGTCGACGCCTTCGGGACCGTCGACATCCTGGTAAACAACGCGCAGAGCATCAGCTACCGGATGATCCTGGACGCCGGGGTGCAGGACATGGTCGATGCGTGGGAGTCGGGGCCATTGGCGGCCTTCGCGCTCATGAAACTCACCTATCCCCACCTCAGAGGTGGCGGGGTGGTCGTCAACGTGGGGTCCAGCTCCACCCACTTGGCCGACACCAGCCGCTACGCCGTCTACAACGGGGTGAAGACGGCCATGGAGGAGCTGGCCCGGTCCGCCCATCACGAATGGCGGGCGGACGGCATAAGCACCTTCACCATTCATCCCGCGGCCGAGTCGGCCATGACCGCCAACTGGAAGGCCCGCGAGCCCGAGAAGTACGCGGCCGCTACGGCGGCCATGCCAGGAGGCCGGCTCGGCGACCCTCTGGAGGACATCGGCCGTCCGCTGGCCGCGTTGGTGGCGGACGCCCCGGCCTACAGTGGCAGGACGATGCACATCGACGCCGCGGGCGTCCGTGAGACGCTGGAGACCATCAGCGAGGGTCCCTTCCTCCTCCCGGGGGCACCCGCCCCGCCCGACTCAGCCGGTCGGGCCGAATGAGGCCATGGTGAGCCCCTCCGGACAGCACGGTGGGCCGCTCAGTCGTCGGGGATCCCGCTCAGGTTGGGTCCTCCGTCCACCGCGATGGTCTGGCCGCTGATGTACGAGGCGGCGTCGCTGGCCAGGAACAGGATGGCGGCCGCAACCTCCCGGGGCTGGCCGGTCCGGCGCAGCGCCACCCCTCGGGCAATGCTCTGCGGATCTATACGGGCCCGGTCCCAGGCCTCCAGGACCCGTTCCGACGTGATCCCGCCGACCGCCAGGCAGTTGGCCCGCACCCCGTAGCGCCCCCACTCCCCTGCGGTGACCCGGGTGAACATCTGCAGCGCCGCTTTCGCCGACGCATAGTGGGCCCCCCCTCGCACACCGGTGAGACCGGCTCCGGAGGAGATGTTGACGATGGCCCCGGAGCTTTGTCCCATGAAGTACGGACCGACCTCCCGAGTGGCGAAGTAGGCGGATCGGACATTGAGATCGAAGCCGGCGTCCCAGGCCTTGGTGGGCAGGTCCTTCAGGGGTCCCATCCTGGTCCCGCCGGCGTTGTTGACCAGGATGTCGACCCGGCCCAGCTCCCCCACCGTCTGTTGCACGAGCCGAGTCACCTGGGTCTCGTCCTTCACGTCGGTGGGTACCGCCAGGCACCGGCGACCGGTCGCCCTCTCGACCGCCTCGGAGGTGCGTTCGAGGTCCGACTCCGTGCGGGCCGCGATGGCCACGTCCGCTCCGTGTTCGGCCAGCATCCGGGCTGTCGCGGCCCCGATGCCGGTTCCGCCTCCGGTGACGATGGCCACCCGCCCGGTGAGATCGAGCAGGTCGAGGGGCGGCTCGGTCACGTGCACGCTCCGGCGATCTTCAAGTCGAGGATCTCCTCGTCTCCCCGCCCGAGCTCACGCAGGATCTCGTCGGTGTGCTCGGCGAAGAGCGGAGCCCGTCGCGTGGCCGGCACGGCCTCGTCGAACTGGACCGGGTTGGCGACCAAGCGCCGCTCGTTCCCATCCGCGTCGACGATCGGGACGATGTACCCGTTTGCCACCACAGCGCGATCGTCGATCAGCTCCAGGGGGTTCTGAAGCGGAGCCCACTGCCCCTTCATGGTCTGCAGGTGCTCCAGCCAGAAGGCGAAGGGCTTCCCCTCTATGACGGCCGCCACCTCTGCGCTGGCCTCGGCCGCGTTGGCCATGAGGGCCTCGGCGGTGGAGAAGCGGTCGTCGTCGACCAGGTGCTCCAGGCCGAGGTGGGCGCACACGTCGCTCCAGTACCGGCCGGGCTGGAGCATGTTGAAATTGATCCAGCGCCCGTCGGACGTGCAGAAGTTACCGACGATCGGATTGGACACGGAGCTGTTGGCCGGTGTGTCCAGCGTGGGTGGCGGGGGGATCTCTCCGCTCAGCATGGTGAGGGCCAGCGGTAGGCCCATGGCCCAGGTTCCGACGCTCAGCAGGGAGACGTCGACCACCGAAGGCGCCCCGGTCATGGCCCGCGCATACAGGGCCCCGGCGATCCCCCCGGCGATGGTCATGCCTCCGAGCGAATCGCCGTAGGCACCGCCCGGCATGGCGATCGGTCGCGGTGAGTCGGGCGGGGTGACGCTCCACGCGGCCGCCGAGCGGCACCAGAAGGTGGGCTGGTCATAGCCGCCCTGCTCGGCATCGGGACCGCGCTGACCGTAACCGCTGCCGCGGACGTAGATGACCTGCGAGTTGATCCGGCGGATGTCCTCGACCTCGAGCTTCAGCCGCCTACGGGTGGCTGGAAGGAAGTTGGTCACGAAGACGTCGGCCTGGCGCACCAGGTCCGTGAGCACCTGGTAGCCACCAGGGGTGTCGAGGGCCAGGCCGATGCTCCGCTTCCCCCTGTTGGGATGCTCCATGATGGGGTGATAGGAGCCCACGGACGCCGAGACCGGACCGACCCTTATGCCTCGTTGGGCATCACCGGTCTCGGCGTGCTCGACTTTGATCACATCCGCCCCCCACTCGGCCAGCACACCGCCGGCCGCTGGAGTGAACGTGTACTGGGCCACCTCCACGATCTTCACACCTGACATCGGTCGATCGACCATCGGTCTCCTCTCACTGGATCACTCGTCGCCGTCGCAGCTCCCGCACCACGCCCCGCCCCGCGGACCGGAAGTCCTCCAAACGGTGGCTGGCGGCCCTCTCCCCGTCGCCGGTCGCGATGGCCCGCACCACCCGGGCATGAGCCTGGACGGTGGCTCGATGGCTGCGGGTGGACTCGACCTGGAAGGCGGCGGGCAGGAAGCCGGTAAAGGCCTTGAGCTCAGCCCTCAGTCGCCGCGAGCCACCGGCGCGGTGCTCGAGGATGAGGATCTCCCGGACCACCCGGATCACCCCGTCACGGTCCCCCGGCGGAAGGGCCCGTAGCTCGTCGACCCGCTTCTGCAGATCGGCCACCGTCGACGCATCGTGCCTCTCGGCCAGGCGGCGGACGGCCACCCCGCTCAGCAGCCCGAAGATCTCGAAGTCGTCCAGGATGGACTGGGCGTCGAAGGGCTCCACGTACACCCCGCGGTGGTAACGGGTGGAGACGACTCCGTCGCGCTCGAGGATCACCAGAGCCTCACGAACGGGGATGCGGCTCACCTCCAGGGCGGCCCCGATGTCGTCGAGGTCGATGCGGTCACCCGAGCGCAGTCGACCGGCGAACAGCTCCTCCAGGACGTAGTCGACCACAACGCTGCTGGACTTCTGCCGGACCGGCAGCCGGCGGGGCCCAGCCTCGCTGCGGGCGGTCACTCGGCCCGACCCCGACGCCCGAGAAGGAGCAACGGGTCCGATCCGTCCCATGCCGCGCAGGCCTGGGCGATCGTCCCGAGATTGGGCAGGAACCCCGGCGACGACTCGACCACTTCGGTATAGAAGCCGAAGTCCGACACGGTGTCGACGTAGGCCACCCGGAACCGGCCGCCGACGCTCTCGGCCGCCACGGTGTAGCCCAGCTCCCGGTATCGGGCCATCTTCGCGTCGAAGTCGCTCGTGACGGTCGCGATCTGATGGATCGCGCACGCACCGTCACGGCTCCAGTCGCGAAAGATGCTCGGCCGGTCGCACTGCTGGTGGATCAGCTCCACCTGCACCGGACCGGCCTGGGCTACCGCGACCTGCGCGGTGACGGTGGCCGGCTCACCCCTCACGACCATGTGCCACTCGAAGGTGGGCATGGCGTGGAAAGGCCCCACGCCGAAGACTCGGGCCCATCGCTGCGCAGCTGTGAGCAGATCCTGGACCACGAAGCCGAGCTGGAAGAACCGGTACTCGCCCTCCGGCCAGGGCTGCTCGAACAAGGGGATCGCGGCGGAGGTCATGGCGCGGCGGGAGGCAGAAGGAGGATCTCCTGCATCACTGTGGCGGCCAGCTGACCGTCAGAGTCGTGGATCGTGCCACGCGCCAACCCTCTCCGACCGGTGGCTGCCACGGCCTCTTGGCTGTAAAGGTGCCATCGATCGATCTGGACCGGCCGGTGGAACCATATGGCGTGGTCGAGGCTCAGCCCGTTGGCCCGCCCCGGACCGCCCGGGTCCGGGGCGGCGTGGAACACCATGTCCATCAAGAAGAAGTCGCTGGCGTAGGCCAGCAGGGCGCAGTGCAGAAGCGATTCCGGGCCGACCTCCCTCGGCGCCCTCATCCAGTGGGCCCGGGTCGTCCCGGAGATCGACCCGCCGAGGAAGGACGGGGCGGTCGGCAGGCGGAACTCGATCGGCGGCGGAGTCTCGATCCAGTGACGGCCGTGCTCGGCCAGGTGGGCCGGCAGCGCACCGGCCCAGTCCTGCAGGAGGGGAACCTCCTCGGGCGGCGGCGCCGGCGGCGCCGGGATCGCCATCTCCGGGGTCGTGCCCCCATCGTGGAACGACACGAGGGCGGTGAGGAGCGGCGCTCCGGACTCCAGCACGGTGACGCGGCGGGTGGACATGGAACGCCCGTCGCGCACCGGCTCCACTTCCAGCTCCAGAGGTAGACCCCCGCGGCCGGCCCTGACGAAGAGGGCGTGGAGCGAGCTCGGAGGCTTCCCGTCGACGGTGCGGCCGGCCGCGACCAGCGCCTGGGCCAGCAGTTGGCCCCCGTAGACATGGCCTATCGGGCGGTCCATGTCGGGATCGGCATGGAAGCGGCCGGGCTCCAGCTGTCTGAGGTCCAGGGCGCTCGAGAGGGCGTCCAGCCCGGCCAGTAGCGCCTTTTCCAGCGAGGGGTCCATGGCCTGGCCGACGATACCACCAAGTTTGGATCAAAGATCAATCTGCGTCGAGCGAAGGGGTTGCCGTGGCGCAGCGGGCTCGGTTAGCATCCTCTCGCACGTTTGGATCAAAGATCAGAGGGCGCAGGCATGCTGAGCGGGGAAAAGATCCTCATCACCGGACCGGCCGGCAAGATCGCCTTCGGATTGGCCCAGACGCTCGCCTCCGACAACGAGGTCTGGGGTATCGCCCGGTTCACCGATCCGGCGTCGCGTGAGGAGGTGGAGTCCATCGGCGTGACGACCCGCCGGATCGACTACGGGGAGGGGGACTTCAGCGATCTCCCGGCCGACTTCACCTATCTGCTGCACATCGCCGCCGATTTCGGCGAGGACTACGAGAGGGGACTCCGGGTCAACGCCGAGGGCACCGGGCTCCTGCTGCAGCACTGTCGGCGCGCCAAGGCGGCCCTGGTCATGTCGACGGTGACCGTCTACAAGCCGCATCCCGATCCGTGGCACCCCTTCCGCGAGGACGACCCCCTCGGCGACGCCGGGCTCCTGTCGCCCCAGCCCTATTCGATCGTCAAGATCGCCGAGGAAGCCGTGGCCCGGTACTGCGCACGCTCGTTGGAGCTACCGGTGACCATCGCCCGGATGGGGGCCGCGTACGGCGACCGCGGCGGCCTGCCGGCCTGGCACCTGCAAGCGGTGGCGACCGGCCAGCGCGTCGTGACGCGCCATGATCCGATCCCCTACAGCCCTATCCACTACGACGACATCAACGCCCAGGTCGAACCCCTACTGGCGGCGGCCAGCGTGCCGGCCACCATCGTCAATTGGGCCGGTGACCAGCCGGTGACGGTGCAGGAGTGGTCGTCCTATTTCGGAGACCTGCTCGGTGTGGAGGCGCACGTCGCAGTCGAGCCCATCCCGGGCGCATCGCTCGGGTCGGTCGGCGATCACACGAAACGCAGCTCCCTCACCGGACCGTGCCGGGTGGAGTGGCGGGACGGCTTCCGCCAGATGGCGGCCCAGATGTACCCCGACCGGGTACAGGTGGGCTGAGAGTGGCCCGGTACCCCTCTGTCGACGATCTGCTGGAGCGGGCTGCCGCCCAGGCCGGCTGGGCCGATTTCGGCCCCGGCGACTTCCGCGATGGTCTGGCGGTGCTGATCGCGAGCCTGGAGCGCGACGGCGACCTGGATCCCCGCTGCGACGCCGGCGTGGTCGAAGACCTGGTGCGCCGCTTGGTCAACCGGCTCGAGGTGGAGCGGTGGTACGTCGAGCACCCCGAGACCGAGGACGTGACGGTGCGGGGCCCGGTCGACATCCACGGCCTACCCCGGACCGGCACCACCGCGCTGGCGGACATGCTTTCGCTCGATCCGCAGTTCCGGTGCCTGCGCGGCTGGGAACAGGCCCGGCCCGTACCGCCGCCGACCCTCGATGGCGAGGCGACCGACCCTCGCCGGGTCGAAGCGCTCGCTGATCAAGCCAGTCGTTCGGCCGAACAGGCCGCCATGCACATCTACGAGGTCGACGCCACCATGGAGGACACCGAGTTGCTCGGCATGGCCTTTCACGGACAGCAGATGACCCTCCCCGTGCCCGGGTACCGGCGGTGGTGGCGACACAGCGACCTCGGGCCCACGTACCAATATCACCGCAGAGTGGTGAAGCTCCTCGGATCGACCCGGCCCCCGGACCTGTGGCTGTTCAAGGCTCCCCATCACAAGTTCCACCTCGGGGCGCTGGCCGCCGCCTACCCCGACGCCCGCTTCGTGATGACCCACCGGGATCCGGCGAAGGTGGTCCCTTCCTACACCAGCCTGGTCTCGACCATCTTCCCGCCCGCGGCCGGCGAGCGCGATCTGCGGGCCCTCGGCGCCGAGGTCTGCGAGCACCTTCGCGAAGGGATGGAGCGCGCCATCCTGGAGCGCAGCCAGCTCGGGGAGGAGCGTTTCTTGGATGTGGCCCACCGCGAGCTGGTCTCCGACCCCAAAGGCACGGTTCGGCGGATCTACGACTGGCTCGGCCTCGATCTCACCGACGCGGTGGAAGAGACGATCCTCACCTGGGAGCAGGAGCACCACATGGGCGCGGCGGGCACCCATCGCTACACCGCGGAACAGTACGGCCTGTCGGTGGACCGGATCCGCTCCGACTACGACTTCTACATCCGCCACTTCGACGTGGCACTGGAGGACTGATCACGATGGCTGGACTGCCGAGTTGGACCGACCAGGTCAGAGCACTGGAGGGAGTCGGCGAGAGGCTCGTCGAGGCGTGGCGACCCGATGGCGCCAGCGAGGTCGAGGCACAGGACATGACCAAGCTGGCCCTGTCCATACTGGCCAGCGGCTACATGTGCCACGTCTACACCGACGCCCACCGACCGGTGTTCATGCCGCTCTGGAACTATGCCTGCAACCAGGGCGGCCCCAACCCCGACTACGTCTACCTGCAGACCGAAGTGGATCCCGAGGGGACCTACCAGATTTCGGGCTTTCGCGGCACGAACCGCTTCGTCGAGGTCACCCAAGGACTGCGCAAGATCATGAGCCCGCGAACCATCGAGGGCACGCAGGAGCCTCCGGTCAACATCACCAACGACCTCGACGAGCTGCACATCGGCGACGACGGACGGTTCAGCGTGATCCTGAGTGGTCAGCGGCCGGCTGGCTACGAGGGTGACTGGTGGCCCCTCGACCCCCGCTGCGGCCAGCTGCTGATGCGCAAGTGCGCCTGCGACTGGGTCCACGAGGTGGACGCCCGGGTGGCCATCAACCGGCTCGACGACGCCGGCTCGGACATGACCCCCGAGGATTTCGCCCACCGCTTCGGCGAGCTGGCCGAGTGGATCGACGGGACCATCCGGTTCGACATGCAGCTCGTCCGGTACTACCGCGAGCACCACGGCTTCAACGTGCTGCTTCGATCCAAGTGGATCCAAAGCGGCGGTGGCCTGGCGGTCAAGCAGGCCTACTACGACGGGATCCACCGGATCGACGACGACGAAGCGCTGATCGTCGAGTTCCCCGTGCCCACCGAATGCCGGTACTGGCAGATCCTCGTGGCCGACGACCGTTTCGCCACCGTCGACTGGGTCAACCACCAGTCCAGCCTGAACGACGTGCAGGCGAGGGTCGATCCCGACGGCGTCTTTCGAGCGGTCGTGTCGCGACAGGACCCCGGAGTGTGGAACTGGCTGGACAAGGCCCACTGGCCCTGGGGCATCCTGCAGGCCCGCTTCTACCAGGCCAACGACTACCCGGAGACGAAAGTGACCAAGGTGGCGGTGGCCGACGTGCGGAGCCACCTCCCTGCGAACACCACTTTCGTCACCCCCGACGAGCGGGTCGAGCAACTGCGCTCCAGGCGTGAGGGCGCCCAGCTCAGGCGGATCTGGTGAGGGAATCGTAGGATCACCGTTATGGTGAGCGAGGAGTACCGGGTCTTCCAGAAGCAGATGGCGGAGGCCCTCGCCGCCGCGCCACCACCGGAGACATTGGCGGACCGCAGGGCCCGCATGGAGACCGGCATGGGATCGCTGCCGCTCGCCCCCGGGGTGGAGGCGGACCAGCTCGATGCGGACGGCGTCGCCGTGGTGCGCTGCCGCCGGGCGGAAGCCGTGGACGACCCGGTGGTCCTCTACTTCCACGGCGGTGGATACCGCCTGGGATCGGCCCGAACCTACCGGGCCTACGGGTCGAGACTGGCCCTGGCCGCCGCCGCGACGGTCATACTGGTGGACTACCGGCTGGCCCCCGAGCATCGCTTCCCGGCCGCCGTCGAGGACGCCCTGCGCAGCTGGCAGTGGCTCCTCTCCACCGGGGTGGCGCCGGGGCGTTCCGTCGTGGCCGGGGACTCGGCCGGTGGCGGACTGGCCGCTGCGCTCCTCGTCGCGGCGCGGGAGCGGGGACTGCCCCTACCGGCCGGCGCCGTCTGCCTCTCGCCGTGGGCCGATCTGCGCAACCAGTCCGCCAGCTATGCCCGCTGCGCCGACTCCGACGAGCTGTTCTCCAAGCAGTCGGCCGACGAGGCGGCCGCCCTGTACCTCGACGGCGCCGATCCGGCCCACCCGCTGGCGTCACCGGCGCTGGCCGCGTGGGACGGGTTACCGCCTCTGCTGATCCAGGCCAGCTCCGACGAGGTACTGGCCGACGACGCCACCGCGCTGGCCCGGGCCGCCCGGGCCGGAGGCGTCGATGTGGAGCGGCACGAATGGGACGGCATGCCCCACGTGTGGCAGCTCCACTACCCGGCCTTCCCCGAAGCGGTCGAGGCCGTGCGCCAGGTGGCCCGGTTCG
Source organism: Actinomycetes bacterium (assembly GCA_021808785.1). GTDB lineage: Bacteria > Actinomycetota > Acidimicrobiia > Acidimicrobiales > Palsa-688 > JAKCDU01. Next base: position 25,178 of record JAKBAX010000023.1, read on the forward strand.
TGGCCCGGGTCACCGCCGGCACCTGAACGGGCAGCCGGGCGTCAGCGCGCTCGGGGCGGTCGCCCCCCCGCACCGGGGGGTCGCCCCTGCCGGTAGCGGGTGTCGCTCCGGGTGCTGAGCCGCTGCCGCGACGCCGCCCGGCGCAGCTCACGGCCCATGTTCGGGATGTCCTGATTGGCCAGAATGGCGTCCTCCAGGACCTTCTCCCGCCGCTGCTTGGGGACCCGGGACAGCTGGCGGGCGGTTTCGGCGAAGCCCTCGGGGAGACGGCGGCCCTTGGCCTTCGAGCGGTCGATGAACCTCAAGGTCCTCCGGATGTACCAGCGCCGGAGGACACCGACCGCCATGAACCTCCGGCCCAGCGCGGCCCGCACCCGCCTCTTTCGCCTGTCGCCACGCGTCATTGCCCCAGCCTACGGATTCCGGTGTCACTAGTCTTCAGCCAGCATCCGCCGCCCCGGCAGGTGAGGCCTCCCGGATCCCTCCGGCGGAGCAGAAGGGCTGGCCGATGACCGACTACCAGGACCGCTGGATCGCCTGTGACGCAGAGGAGTTGCGCATCAAGGCCTACTACTTCCCCTGGGGGACCAAGCACATCCCCTACCGATCGATCAAGGGGCTGCGCCGGGTCGATCTGTCCACCGCCCGGGGCAAGGCCCGGATCTGGGGAACGGCCAATCCCCGCTACTGGGCCAGCCTGGACCCCGGCCGGCCCCGGAAGAGCCATGGCTTGATCCTCGACACCGGCCGGTTCGTGCACCCGTTCATCACGCCTGACGACTCTGATGCGGTAGAGGCGATCATCCGCCAACGGTCGGGCTTGGCGGACCACGAAGCCGGAGACTCTCAGGGACCGATCATCTGACCTGGTCCCCACCGGGCGTACCACTTGGTGGCGCGGGGATACATTGCCGAGCGTGCCATCACGTCGCGAGGTGCCAGGCCAGGAAGACCCGGTCACGATGACGGTGGGGCTGGTCGGGCTGGGTCAGATGGGAAGTGCTCTGGCCGCCAGTCTGGTGGAAGCCGGACTCGACCTGATCGCCCACGACCGGGCCGGCCCCGCTCGCTGCCCCGAAGGGGTCGGTTTCGTGCCCGACGCCGGCGCCATGGCCCGGCGTGCCCACATCGTCGTGCTGAGCCTTCCCGACGGGTCGGCCTCGCTGGAGGTCGCCGGGCAGATGGCCGGCGCGGCCGACCGGCGGGTCACCCACGTGGTGGATACCTCGACCATCGGGCTCGACGCGGCCCGCCGCATCGACGCCTTGCTGACCGACGCCGGCGTGGCCTACATCGATGCTCCCGTCTCCGGCGGACCGGCCGGGGCCCGGGCCCGCACGCTGACGGTCATGTACGCCGGTGACCCTGAGGCGTGCCGGGCCGTGGAGCCGGTGCTGGCCGGTCTCGGCGACCGGCGCTTCCGCGTCGGGCCGACGGCCGGCATGGGCCAGGCCATGAAGCTGGCCAACAACTTCCTGTCGGCCACGGCCCTGGCCGCGACGAGTGAGGCCATCGCCTTCGGCACCTCGGCCGGCCTCAGCATGGACGTCATGCTCGAGGTCCTCAACGCTTCGAGCGGGCGGAGCGCGGCTACTAGCGACAAATTCGTTCAGCACGTGCTGACCCGACGCTACGCCTCCGGCTTCACCAACACCCTCATGTCGAAGGACCTGACGCTCTACCTCCGGGCCACCCGCGACCGGGGCTCACCGGGGGTCGTGGGCGATGTCGTGGGCCAGCTGTGGGAGCGCTTCGCCAGCCACCAGCCGGGAGCCGACTTCACCCGCATATACCCCTTCGTCGACAGCTGATCGTCCGCCACATCTCGCGGCGCGGGGCCTCCGGTCCTGCTATGTGTGAGGGACCGAGGAAACGCGAGGGGATTATCCAATGGTACAGATCGACCAGCAGCGCACGTGGGCGAAGGTGGAGCAACGCCTGGCCACAGAGACCGACCCGGTGCTGCGGAGGAACCTCGAGCTCCTCCTCCAGCACATGAAGGCCGAGGCCACACTCGACATGGACCCTCTGATGGCCACCGTCTCGGAGCAGGCCCGCTACACGCAGTTCGGCCGTGGCCATGTCATCGAGGGCAAGGCCGCCGTGCGGCAGTTCTACGAGGACTTCGCCGCGTCAGGCGCCCACAAGCTCTCCCTCGACATCGACCGGCTGGTCGTAGACCGCGACTGCATCCTGACCGAGGGCCTCATGAGGATGGCCTACCCGGGGGCCACCTTACGAGCCATGGGCATCGACGTGGACGAGCCCGACGCCTACTACCTCTACGAGACCCATATGGCCATCGTCTGGCCCATCGACGAGGACGGGCTGTTCATCGGCGAGGACTCCTACACCGGCGTCGACGGCTTCGCCGGCATCGCCGGCCGCAAGCTGGACGGGTCCGAGATCGTCACCTACGAACCGCCCCAACTGGCCGGCCAGACCTCCTGAGAT
>JAKBAX010000300.1 GCA_021808785.1 Actinomycetes bacterium
ATCGAGCCAGTTCGCCACCCCGACATCGGTAGAGGCCACCACCAACTTCACGTCGCGGTCCGAGCCGATCCTCGCCTGTTCGTGATTAAGGCTCGACTGGGTGCCCGCCCAGTCGATCGTCGAGAAATAGGCATCGGTGAGAGAGAGCGAGAAGGTGTTACATCCCTGTGGCAGGGTGGTCTCGATCAGAAGCGCTTCGTCGGGACCGAGCTCGAAGCAGCCTTCCTGGTACCACTGGTCGGCGCGGGCACCGCCCTGGCGGTAGTCGACCGCCACCAAACGATTGACCACGCCCGCGCCGCGCAGCTGTTCGACCCGGCGGATCCCTGACATCATCATCGCCTCGACTACCTGGGAATAGGATTGCAGACGAGCCGATACCGCGTCGCGATGACTACGAGCAGCCGCCCGATCGGTGCGCACGATGGCTACCCGCGGATCGCTGTGGGCACCCCAGTCATGACTGACGCTGCGAAGCATGAGGCTGCGGGTTTCGGGGCGCAGCCTCCACCAACATTCGACCCCGGGCGGGCGGACTTCGCTGAGCGTGACCTCGAAGCGACCTGAATCATCGAGGGGAAGATCGTCGAGGTTGAGCTCGGTGAAGGTCTCGAGGCCGTTCGCCGTCGGTGCCCCAAAGGGCATGATGGTGACGTCCGGGGCGGTCCCACGGTACCCGTGAAGTTCGTAGATGCCTCGCCCGTCCACGGTTGCGGTGCGGTAGACGGTGTCGGGGTTCGGTGATCCGTACATCTGGTGGTACCCGACGCTCGGTACGAATGCCGGATTCAGCGGATCTGCCATCAGGTGAGTCAGATACGCGGCCATGACGTTCCCGAAGAACTTCATCGCAAGGTCCGCTCGTCGATCGGGAGCCGAGGGCGTCGCCCACCGGTCCGCCATCCGATGGGTCAGCGCTCGAAGCGCCTCCATCGCCTCGAACCACACGTCACTCACAGCCGGTCCTCTCCCTCAGATCTCGCCCGGGGAGCACATCACAAGGCCCGCCCTTCGGGGGGCACTGCGAATCTTTCGGTGTAGAAGGCATAATCCGTAGCCACCTCCGCGGCGTCGAGTCCGTAGTCGGCGAGAGAATAGGCGTGCGTCCCCCGTTTGCCCGGTGGATTATCCCGACGCCATGCGATGATGGCGTCTCTGAATGTGGGCGATAATTCGATCCTTAGAGTCTCGAAGACCTCCGCCATGACGGCTTCTGGGCGGTCGACCACGGTCGAGTAGTCGACGTGTGCGATCCGGCCCTGGGCGCCGTAGCGGTGGTCGAACTCGACGAGCCGCTCGAGGTAGACGCGGATCATATGCTTCATCTGGCGCCCGATCTCATGGGCGTCGACCGGCTCGGACGTCCCACGCCGCAACAAAGCCGCGAGGCTGCAGTTCGAGGCGAGGGCCCGCACAGGGTCACGGTGGGTGATCACGAAGCTGGCGTCAGGGTAGACCTCGAGGAGCGCCTCGAGGCCCACCAGATGGCACGGCCACTTCAGGACCCAGCGCTTCGGCACCCCCCGCCATTGAAGAAGTTGGAGCACCTGCTTGTGATGCCGGTAGCAGGCGCGCAGATCGACAGTGTCCAGGCATCGTTCGAAATATCCTGGAACCCGGTAAGTCCAGTAGTGGCCGACGTTTCCGAACGTCTGGTCCATGATGGCCACGCACTCTTCGGGGCCGTCTACATCGCTCAAGTGGATCTTGGCGATCTCGGAGTGCACGGGATCGGACCGCATTCGCGCCGCCAACTCGTTCGCTTCGGCCAAGCGGCGATCGGCGGACTCCGGGTCGAAGGCCGGCGGCGGGCAAGGACGCTGTCCCTCCCAATGTCGAAGCATGCGCATCGAGGGCTCGGGATCGAACAGGTACTGGAAGTACGTCGTACCCGACCTCGGCAACCCGGTCAGGACCAACGGGTGTCTGATCGGCTCGTCCGCAATCTCGGCGTGGTCCCTCGTCCAAGCGGACACTTCGATGCGGTTTCGGAGTGCGGTGGCCAACTGGGCCTGCGCGGCAACGGCACCGTTGGCCGTCAGGTTCGCCTCTACATTCACGCAGTCGACCAGGAGCTCCAGGTTCTCTCGAAAAGGCTCCAGATCGGGCTCGGATACGTCCGCCATCGCCAACGCCGCGTCAGTGACGGCGTCGAGGTCCACTACGGCCATCTCTATGTCCCTTCGTCGTCGGTCTGCGCTCGCTGTGGTCTGGTCAGCGGAAGACCGCCAGCGCCCGCATCTCGACACTCGAGCGGGTGGGAGTCCCCGGGGGGCAGTCCGGATGGGTGAACGCGGTGTGCGGCACCCGGTGGGCCCGAGACGGATCGCTGTCATGAGTCTTGAAGATCAGGACCTCCTGAGGCGTCATGTCGCGGAACCAGCACCACCTGTGCGCCGAGTTGAACAGGTAGCCGGTCGTCTCGAAGTCGAGGCTCCCGAATCCGCGGATCTCGGTCACCGCGATCACCGGCACCCCGTCCGCCGCCTCGACCGACCTGGCGTCGCACACGGCGAGGGGATGGTCCTGAGGCGGCTGCGACGTCGACCGCCACATGTTGAACAGGGCCCAGCGGCCAAACTTGGTCAGATCCAAACCCGGGACCATAGCCGCCAGGCCCGCTGCCTGGACCGGACCCGACACGTCGGTGACGTCACCGTGAGGGTACCGGGCCGGCTTGGCGTTCTTGAGGTTCGCCAGCTTGTCGGTGGCGGATTCCCCATAGCGCTTCTTTCCACCTCCCAACATGATGACCTGATCGGCTCCTGTCACACTGGACAGCAGGCCGGTCATCTCCACCACGTACTGCCGATCGACGGCCGCATCCTCCTCAATGGCGTCGAAGTCACTGACGGAGCTGGTGTGTTGTACCAGCACGAAGCCCTCACGGTCGAGGTCCGTCTCGACGCCGCGCAGGTCGTGGATCGTCATCATGCGACCGGGTCGTGTCCGCATCGTCGAGCGGTCCTCGGTCTCGGTGACGAAGGTGAGTGCCTCCGCCCCGGTAGGGGGCGGGTTCCGTACATAGTAAATCTCGGCCCGCACATCGGACGCCGGAGCTGCGTCGGTCGCTACCATTCCGATATCTCCCCTCACAGTGTTCCTCGTCGGAGCGCTCGGCGAGCCCAGCACCCGGTCGACCAATACTTGACCGTCGCGAGCGTCGGTTCCAACAATTCTCCCACGGGAATTCACCACATGGGGTTGTGAATCCAGTCAGACATCCCGGGACTGCTCGATCGCCTCGCTCATCCTCCGCATGCTGAGCGGCACGCTGGTGGTACCAACGGCCGCAGTAGCAAAGTAGGTGGTCACGGAGATCTCCGGACGGCAGACCGCTACATGGGTGAGGCCATTGGGTACGTAACGATCATCCATACTGCTCAACCACACGCTCGCCGCTTCACCCCGTTCCACACAAGCGGGGGCGGGGCCGGCTACTCGTGGAGCTACTTTCACAGTTGGGCAGATACCAGCCTGCTCCCATGCCGCCGCCAACCGGTCGTGGAACCCGACATTCGTCACCGGATCGGGCAGTACGAGGGTGACATCGGCCAACTCCTCGACTCCGACCTCCGACCTCCCGGCGAAGCGATGGTCAGTGGACACCAGGAGGTCGACCCTTTGATGCCGCCAGGGGAGCAGGCTGATCTCCGCACCGGAACGCAGCTCTACGGCGATAGCGGCGTCGAAACGTCCGGCGAGGAGAGCCGCCGGCAACTCGTCGGCCCAAATCTCCCGCACGTCCGCCACGACTAGCCCTGTCCTCTCGAGAAGGTCCAGGAGATCCTGCAGGGTACCGAAGGTCATCGCCGGTGAAAACGCCAGTCGCAACGGACGCTCGGGGAGACGGCCGGCAAGCGTTTTAGCCAATGCGGCGTCGAGCATCCCGAGGGCCGATCTGACGTCGGGAAGCAGCTCGGCGCATTCTCGGGTAGGCACCACGAGGCGGGTGCTACGTTCGAAAAGGATGACCCCGAGCTTCAGCTCGAGGCGGCGCACCAGGGCCGAAACCGACTGCTGGCTCGTGTGGAGTCGCCGGGCCGCGGCCGTGAAGCTGCGCTCCTCTGCCACAGCTACCAGGGACTCGAGTTGTCGTAGTTCGACGTCCACGCCACTAGGCTAGACAACGCTTCCCCCACCGGTGACGAGCGGGTAGAGGTTTGCTACCTGGCCCTCAGGGCCCGGTGCCGCTGCCGGCTCTATGACCCGTACCACAAGAGCGCCGTCATGCTCCCCACCGACGCCACCCCGGACCACGTTCGGTCGCACCAAGATCTCGAAACGCACGTCGCCAGTCTGGCCGAGAGGAGACTGACCGGCATCTGGGTGAATCCACAGCACTGAAAGTCAGGCCCAGCCCAGCTCCTCCAGGCGTGCGTCCGAGATGCCGAAGTGGTGAGCCACCTCGTGGATTACCGTCGTGCCGACTATGCCCACCAGCTCCTCCTCGGTCCGGGCCAGCGAAGTGATCGGACCCCGGAAGATCGTGATCTTGTCGGGCATGACACTCCCGTAGGACAGCGGCGACCGGCGGGTGAGGTCGATTCCCTCGTAGAGGCCCAGAAGGGTGCCGCGGCGTCCGACCAGTTGGCGGCCGGTTGGCCAATCGGCAACGGTCACGGCCACGTTGCTCATCATCCGTCCCAACTCCTCGGGGATGCCGTCGAGGGCATCGGCCACCAGCTGCATGAATCGCGCTTCGCCTACCTCCACAGGCTCCAGCTTGGCGCGGTCGGGCCGCCAATGGCATTCCATCCTTCTGTAGCGCTCAACGCCATGCTCTCAGTGGCCGCGGCCAGCACCGGTCCAATCGACTCGCCCCGAGGCACTATCTGTCCGTTCAACATTCCCGAGTGGCGCTGCAACCGGGTCGCAGCGGACTGCACCACCCCTCTCACGCACGCTGTGACCAGATCCGGCCAACCGGTCTGCACCACCAACGCTCAAACAGGTGAGCGGATCTCCGCCGGGCCCGCATCGGGCCGCCGAGTGACGGTGAAGCGAGGCGCTCCGGCCGTCGCCTACCGTGGCCGTCATGGCGCGCACCTATGGGCCCGAAGGGGCCGGACTGCCGGTCGGGGAGGACGAAGACCTGCGCCTCGAAGTCCGCGGCGTCGGGCCCATCGAGCTTCCCGTGACCGAAGCCCAGGCGCGGCGGCTGTGCGAAATCGCCCGGCCAGCCCGCTACGGCAGTGGCGAGCTCACACTGCTCGACCCAGCGGTGCGCGACACCTGGGAGATCCCCAAGAGCCGGGTGAAGACGACAAACGCCGCTTCGGCCACACGCTGGTCCCGATCGTTGACCGCCTGGGCCAGGTTCTCGGCCTACCCACTGGCTGCCTACGGCCGGAGCCCCACTCCGTCCTCGTCTACGCGCCCGGCCAGTTCTTTGTCCAACACCAAGACTCCGAGAAAGACGACAGCGTGGTCGCCTCACTGGTGGTGAGCCTGCCGCCGATGTTCACCGGCGGGGCTCTGGAGGTGCACCACCGCAGCCGGATCGCCACGTATCGGGGGTCGAAGAAGGCCCTGTCGTTCGTGGCCTTCTACAGCGACTGCC
>JAKBAX010000024.1 GCA_021808785.1 Actinomycetes bacterium
CCTCGTGCTCCTCGATGACCCGCTCGTGGTAGGGGTAGCCGGAGATCGTGAGCAGAGCAGTCCAGGTAAAGGGACGGCCGATGTGCCGCTGCAGGGCGAATACGTCCGGATGCTTCTGTGCGCCACCGGGCAGGAGGGCCACTACGCCCCGAGCGCGCACACGCAGGGGCTCCAGCAGCGTGCGTAGCTCGTCCATGTCGGCCACGCGCGACGGCACCGGGCGACCCCGGTCGCCGTTGTGCGTCGGTGACGCGCTCGATGCGAACCCGATGGCGCCGGCGTCCATGGCCTCGGCCACGACACCCTGCATGACGGCCAGCTCCTGCGCCGACGGGGCCCGCTCGTAGGCATCCTCACCCATTACATACAGCCGGACGGCCGTGTGGCCCACATAGCAGCCGTAGTTGAGGGCCACGCCGCGCCGCTCTATGGCGTCCAGGTACTGCGGGAAGGTTTCGAAGTCTTCCCATGGGACACCCGCCGCGAGGGTGTCGAAGCTCATGTCCTCGACGTGCTGGAGGGTCCGGGCCAGAAGCGGCACGCCGTCCTGCTTGGTGGGGGCGATGGTGAAGCCGCAATTGCCGGCGACGACGCTGGTCACGCCGTGGAAGGCCGACGGGGTGAGCCACGGATCCCAGAACACCTGGGCGTCGTAGTGGGTGTGGATGTCGATGAATCCCGGCGCGACCACCTGCCCGGAGGCGTCGAGCTGGCGGGCCGGGCCGCCGAGCGTCGCGGATGCGTCCGGTCCTATCCCGACGATGCGACCGCCCTCCACCGCTACGTCGGCGGGGTACCCGGGTCGTCCCGTCCCGTCCACGACCGTCCCACCTCGGATAAGTACTGGCTCGCGGCCCATCGGATTCCCCCTTTGGCGCTTCGTGCTGCTCGCCTCACGGTATCGCCCCGGCGGGCCGGGCCACCGTAGGATCGCCCCGTGGGCTCTACGAGTGCGGTGTTCAACCATTTCGGCCATTGCGTCACCGACCTGGACCGGGCCGCCGATTTCTACTGCACGATGTTCGGGTTCACCGAGACCCGACGGATCACGGTGCCCGACGATCCGACCGCCCAGCTGCTCCAGGTCGAGCGACCGGTCAACCTGCACGCCGCCTACCTGGAGAAGGACGGCACCGTTTTGGAGCTGATCGTCTTCGATCGAGACGGTAACCCGCCGGCCCGGCGCCGGCCCTTCAACGAACCGGGCCTGACCCACATGTCGTTCTGCGTCGAGGACCTGGCCGGGGCAGCACGCCAGGCGGTCGCGCTCGGGGGCTCGCTCGTCGAGGGCACTGACGTGGGTCTGGCGATGATGATCGTGGATCCGGACGGCCAGCCCATCGAGCTGCTGCCGATGTCGTACCGGGCATCGATCACCGGCCAGGGATAGCTACCGCCGAGGCGGCTTCGCCCCGCCTCTGCTCTTCGCCCCACCTCTGCTCCTCGCCCCGCCTCTGCTCCTCGCCCCGACCGGTGAAACGGTCGCGTCACGCGACCCGGCTGCGCCCGGCGAGGCGGACCGGGCCGGGCGGCGGCGAGCCCCGCCGAAGAGCCCGATGTGCAGGATCGACGCCAGGTGGTCCAGCAGGTTCTCCCGCTCCACCGGCACCAGGCCGACCAGCGCATAGAAGGTGGCCCGCTCCACCATCGACAGCATCGCCATCGCCGCCGTCTCGGGGTCGGCCACCGGTATGGGCTCGATCTCGCGGACCCGGGCCACCAGCTCGTCGATGAACCGCCGGAGCACGAAGGCTCCCTTGGCGGCCAGCTGGGTATTGCGCTGATTCAACTCGGTCCAGGACCGGATCACCGGGTAGTAGTGGGCGTAGAGGTCGTAGAAGCGGCCCACCCACTCGCGCAGATCGTCGTAACCTCTCCGGCCCGCCGCCACTGATGGCAGCTCCACCGCCAATTGCCTCATCTCCTCGGTCACTCCGATGATGAGGGTGTCGAAGAGGTCCTCCTTGTTGGCGAAGTACAGGTAGAAGGTCCCATGTGACGTCTCGGCCCGGCTCACGATGTCATCGACGCGCGCTCCTCCGTAGCCCCGCTCGTCGAATACGACTATGGCCGCCTCCAGCAGGCGTAGGAGAGTCTCCTGACCCTGGCGGCGCAGTCTCCTCGAACGCGGCCTGCCCCCCGCCACGACCTCCCCGTTGCTGCTCCGGGCGGCCATTACGGCCCGGACCGCACCGGCCCGATCCCCTCGCGGGGTGCCCCCACCGGAGGTCTTCTTCGCCACTGACCGGCCACCTGCTGCCCTTTTGGCCACCGCCGGCTTGGCCACTGCCGGCTTGGCCACTGCCGGCTTGGCCACCGCCGGCTTGGCCACCGCGGACTTCTTGCTGCCGGCCGTCTTCGCCGCGCCCCGTCGGGTCCCGGGGTCCGGGGCCTTACGGGCGGTGCTCACCTTTGCCATGGAAAAGGGCACCTTATCTGACATTGGGTCATCGAACCCTCCGGCCGGCAAGGTGCGCGGAACCTGGAATACATTCTAGGTCGCCATATGACGTGTACGTCAGGCTCGTACCTCCCCACGGATCAGCTGCCACTGGTGGCCGACCGCTTCGGCGATCGGACCGCCTGTTGCGAGCTGACCTCGGGCGGCCCGGTATGAACGTCCTCCTGACCGGCGGCTCGTCTGGTATCGGGGCCGCGACGGCCCGTCTGTTGGCCGCGGAGGGCCACACCGTCGCCATAGTGGGCCGGCGCACCGATCGGCTGCACGCGGTGCTCGAGGACTGCCTACGAGACGCGCCACGGTCTCGGGCCTGGGTGGCCGACCTCGATGACCTGGAGCTGGCCGAGGCCATAGTGGACGAGGCCGACGACCAGATCGGCCCGCTCGACGCCATCGTCAACAACGCCGCCGTCCCCAAACGCCTGCCGGTGCAGGAGATGACCGCCGCCATCACCGAGGAGGTCATGCGGGTCAACTTCTTCTCCCCGGTCCGCATGACATTACGCCTCCTGCCGCGGATGCTCGAGCGGGGGTACGGCGTGATCGTCAACGTGGCCAGCCTGGGTGGCCGGCTCGGCATCGCCCACGAGTCCGCCTACTGTGCCAGCAAGTTCGCCCTGACCGGATGGTCGGAGTCCCTGGCCATCGACCTCCATGGGACAGGGGTCGCGGTACGCCTGATCCAGCCCGGGCCCATAGACACCGACATATGGGACCGTCCCGGGGAGCGGCCGGCCGCCCTTGACGTGCCCAAGGAGCCTCCCGGGATAGTGGCCCGGGTCATCGCCGACGCCCTGACCGGCGAGCGCTTCGAGTACTACGTGCCCGACCTCAAGGCGGTGGTCGACTACAAGCAGTCGGACATGGACGGTTTCATCGCCAGCACCGCGGCCATGGTCGCCCGGGGGCAAGAGGGGGATTGACATGAAGGCACTGCTATGGGGCGTGGACGCCGAACCGTGGACACCGCCGCCCGGGCACGAGGGGAATCGTCTGGTCGGAAACCTGGCCGTGACACCCATGGCCCTCGGCGAGGTGCCCGAACCGGGCTTCCTGCGACCCGACTGGACCGTGGTCAAACCGGCACTCGCCGGCATATGCGGTTCGGACTCGAAGATGTCGTTGCTCGACTTCGGCGACGAGGACACCGACAACGCCATGGCCGGCCTGTGCAGCTTCCCGCAGGTCATGGGCCACGAAGTGGTCGGGACGGTGGTGGCCACCGGTCCCGAGGCCCGGGGGGTCGAGATCGGTCAGAGGGTGGTGATCAACCCGTGGCTGTCGTGTGGGCCGCGGGGCATCGACCCGCCTTGCCCGTCCTGCCGGGCGGGCGACTACAGCCTGTGCTGGAACTTCACCGAACCTCCGATCGCGCCGGGCCTGCACACCGGCCTGTCGCGCGACGCCACCGGCGGCTGGGCCGAGCTGATGCCGGCGCACACCCAGATGCTGTTCCCGGTGCCGGAGCGAATCACAGACGAGGACGCGGTGTTGGCCGACCCCTTTTCGGTGTCGCTGCACGCCGTGGTCAATCACCCGCCCCCTCCCGGTGGGAAGGTTCTGGTGTACGGCGTGGGCGCTCTCGGCAGCGCCACGATCGCCATCGTGCGGTGCCTCTATCCCGACGTGGAGATCGCCGCCGTCGCCCGCTTCGACGGCCAGGTCGCGCTGGCGGAACGCTTCGGTGCCTCTCCGATCCTGCGTCCCGACGACCGCCTCGAGATCATCGAGCGCCTGGCCCACTGGTCGGGGGGGCGCCTGGTGCTCGGGACCACCGGTCTACCGATGTGCCATCCGGGCGGCATCGATGTGGTCTACGACACGGTCGGCAAGCCGGAGACGTTGGAAGTGGGCGTCCGGCTGCTGAGGGCCCGCGGCACACTGGTCAAGTCCGGCTTTCACGCTCCCGGGCGCTGGGAGTGGAGCCCGCTGTACTTCAAGGAGCTCAGCTGGGTCGGCTCCAACGCCTTCGGCTACGAGACCGTCGAGGGACACCGCCAGCACGCCATGGAGCACTACTTCGAGCTGGTGGGCTCCGGCCGGGTATCGATCCGCCCGATGCTGACCCACACGTTCCGTTTGGAGGACTGGCGGCAGGCACTGATGACCGTCGCCGACCAGGGGAACACCGGGGCGGTGAAGGTGGCGTTCGACCACCGGTAGGGCGGCGGCTATAGAGGGTTCTGGCGCAGGTACCGGTAGATCGAGGCAAACCCGTCCTCGACGTTCGGGGGCAGGGGTACCACCGCCCCGAGAGCCCGGGCGCCCTGCACGATCTGGGCCGAGCGCTCCACGAGTGCCGTCACGTGCAATGCCTTGTCCGGGTCGGGCCCCACCGCCACCATGCCGTGGTTGGCGATCACGGCCGCCGACCGGCCCTGGAGTGCCTCCACCGCCTCCGTCCCGACATCGGCGCTGCCGCTCGCCGCGTAGCGGGTGCAGCGCACATGGCCGCCGACGTATATCGAGAACTCGTCTATGCAGCTCGGTATGTCCTCGTGGGTGACGGCGAACATCGTGGCGTACACCGGGTGCGAGTGGATCACCGATCCGATGTCGTCGAAGGCCTGGTAGCAGGCCAGGTGCAACAGCTTCTCCGAGGAGGGCGCCCGGCCCTCGGCCGCCCGGAGCGTCGCCCCGTCCACGTCGATGACGACCAGGTCCTCCAGCTTCATCGCCGCGTAGTCGACCGAGGAAGGGGTGATCACGATGGTCCCGTCCTCCTGGCGGGCCGAGATGTTGCCGGCTGTCCCCTCCACCAGGTTGCGCCGGAGCATGCTCTTGGCGGCGGCCAGCACCGCCTCGGGGGCCCGTTCCACGTATCTCATGCCAGAGCCTCCGGATTGACGAGGTGGAGCGGCGCGTCGCCGGCGATCAGGCGGCTCAGCTCGTCAGCCACGATGGTCGCCTGCCGACACTCGGTATCCCATGTGGCGCCGCCGATGTGGGGGGTGAGGACCACGTTGCCCATCCCGACGAGCGGGTGGTCGGTGGCCAGATGCTCGCCCTCGAAGTGGTCCAGCCCGGCTCCGGCGAGGCGGCCGGAGCGAAGCGCCTCGACCAGCGCGTTCGTATCGTGCAACTTGGCGCGAGCCGTGTTGAGGTAGAAGGCGCCCTCCTTCATGGCATCGAACTCGGCGGCGCCGATCATCCCGGTCGTCTCGGGGGTGACGGGGGCGTGCATCGACACCACGTCTGACACCTCCAGCAGTTGCCCCAACGACACCGTCTCCTCCTCCGAGTAGGGATCGAAGGCCACGACCCTCAGGCCCAGCCCGGCGAGGCGCCACCTCGTGGCCCGGCCGACCGCCCCCAGCCCGACCAACCCCGCCGTCCGCCCGGACAGCTCCCAGGCCCGGAACCGCTGGTAAGGGATGGTGCCGTCGCGGTATACCTGGCCGGCTCGCACATCGTCGTCGGCCGGCAGCAGCCGGCGGGCCACTGCGAAGAGCAGCGCCACGGCCAGCTCCGCGACCGCGTCGGCGTTGCGCCCGGGACAGCGGACCACCGGAATCCCGGCCCGGGCCGCGCCCGGCAGGTCCACATTCACCGGATCGGCCCGGGTGGCGGCCACGAACCGCACGCCCGTGTCGTACACCTCCGCTCCCACCATGTCCGACTCGACCACCAACGCGTCGACGCCCTCGGTCACGATGCGCCGGGTCAGCTGCTTCGAGTTGTAGATACGCAGCGGGTGCTGCTCGATCCAAGGGTCGTAGACCACGTCGGCCATCTCCCGCAGCCGCTCGAATCCCTCCCCCCGGAGTGGCGCGGTCACCAGGATCTTCGGGCGCCAACCCGCGAAGTCTGACGCCCGCGTCATAGTCTCGTGATCCTACATGGACAGTGTCACCGTCGGCCTGGACATCGGCACGACATCGATCAAAGCGGTCGCCGTCGACCGGGACGGCCACGTCCTCGACCGGGTCCGTCTCCCCCACCCGGTGATCGTGGCGGCACCGCACATGATGGAACACGACGCAGTCCGCGCCTGGCGGCGAGGACCCCGCCGGGCCCTGGCCTCGCTCCGCGGGGTCCGGGCCGCGGGAGTGGCGGTGGCCGCCATGGTCCCTTCGCTCACCGCCGTCGACCGGCGGGGCCGGCCCTTGACCCCCGGCCTGCTCTACGGCGACCGCCGGGAGCCCGTAGCGGCTGCCGGCGAGACCACCGAGGGCGGGGCCGAGCTCGAGGGCTTCCTCCGATGGAGCAGCCGGGCCGCCCCCGGGGCCCACGCCTACTGGCCGGCGCAGGCGGTGGCCAACTTCGCGCTGGGGGGTCGGCCGGCGGTGGACTACGCCGTCGCCTACATTGCCAGCCCCCTGTTCGGCGTCAACGGCTGGGACGCCGGGATCTGCGGGCGCTACGGGGTTGGACCGGATCAGCTGCCCGAAGTCGAGTTGCCCGGGGCCGCGATCGGGCACCTGGGAGGCGACGCGGGGGGACCAGTCCTCACGGCCGGGGCGGTCGACGTGTGGTGCGAGCAGCTGGTCGCCGGGGCCACCCAGGCGGGTGACGTGCACGTCATGTGCGGCACCACGCTGATCGTGTGGGCGGTGGGGCCGGCTGGCGGCCCGCAACCCCACCCCGGCCTGTGGTCGGTCCCTCATGGCTCACCGGGGCTGCGCATCATCGGTGGGGCCAGCAACGCCGGGGGCCTGTTCCTCGACTGGGTCCGCCGGGCCATACGGTCCCCGGCGCGCCACGACCCGCTCCACCCCGACCAGGTTCCCATCTGGGTTCCCTACCTCCGGGGCGAGAGAACCCCATTCCACGACCCGTCGAGGCGCGCCTCGCTCTGGGGCCTGGATCTGACCCACGGACCGGCTGCCATCCACCGGGCCGCCTGGGAGGCGTCCGCCTTCGTGGTCCGCCACCACCTCGACCTGTCCGGCGTGGCGGGCCGGCGTATCGTGGCCACCGGCGGCGGCACCAAGGTCGGTGGGTGGATGCAGGCACTCGCCGACGGGACCGGCCTGCCCGTGCACGTGGCATCCGAGCCCGAAGGAGCCGCCCGGGGGGCCGCCTTCCTGGCCCGGATGGCGGCCGGCCTCGAGACCGATGTCCACGACGCCGGCCGCTGGGCCAGTACGAACGCGGTGGTAGAGCCCCGCCCGGGCTGGGTCGATCCTGTCACGGCGCGCTACCGCCGGTTCCTGGAGCTGTCCGGGCCACCCGGTGACCGGTCGAGCGGCGACACCGAGGGCGAGCCAGGAGGCCGGCAGGAGACCAGGTTGTGAGCGAGGAGGCGCCGCTCAGCCCACCAGCAGCCCGGGCCGGGCCCGGGTGAGGCGGGTCGGCCCCTCCGGGTCGACCACGATCACGTCCTGCTCCAAGATGCCGCCGGACCCGTCGCGATAGGACCAGGCCTGCACGGCCAGCACCGCCCCGGCCCGGATGTGGGCGGCCCGGCCCGTCGCCCCCGGCCCGACGACCGGGGGTTCCACCCCGAGCCCGAGCCCCCAGGCCAGCGGCTCCACGAGGGGGCTACGGCCGTATCGCTCCCACGCTTCCATCAGCTGCGCCCCGGTCGCTCCCGGGCGGCATTCGGCGATCACCGCGTCGAGGGCGGCGCGCACCTCGAGGGCGGAGAGGGAGTCGAAACGGTGGGCTCCGGTGCCCGTGGCGTCTGCTCCTACCACCCGGGTGCGCCCGACGGTCACCTCGTAGCCGGCGAAGATGGCCCCCGGGTTGAGGGCCACCAGGTCGCCGGCCGCCATCGCCCGGTCCGTGGCCACCCGGCGGGGCCGGGCCCCGTCGGTGGAGATCCACGCCACCCCTTCGGTGGGTGGGCAGGTCAGGCCTAGCGAGCTCACCGCTTGCGCGCACACCCCGACGAGCTGCCGCTCGGTGACCCCCGGCTGCAGGGCTTGCGACATGGCCGAAAGAGCGGCCTCTGCCACAGCCGCGGCAGTCATGAGGCAGGTCAGCTCGTCGGGCGACTTGACCGCCCGCGCCTGGTGCAACAGGCGGCTCCCGTCGACGACGGCCGCATCAGGGCAGAGGGCCGACAGCAGATCGGAGCTGCTCGGACCCCACCCGTCGGTGGCGACCCGGGAGGCCCGGTCGAGACCGTCGATGGACTCGAGGCGGGCCAGGACCACCACCGGGTTCCACGACAGGCCGATCAGGTCCCGGTGGGGGATCTCGGCCGGCACCCCTTCGTCCCAAGTCGACAGGAGGTGGACCCGCCCGGTCGAGGCGACCAGTACACAGGCCGGACCGAACGGGCGGGTCCCTGCCGTCCACAGCTGGCGGGCCCCACTGGCGAAGGCCACATTGGCCGGCCGGCCCAGTACCAGGGCGTCCACCCCGGCGCCGGCCATCGCCTCGAACAGCCGCTGGCGCCGCTCCCGGCGCAGGCGGGAGAAGTCCACCCGCCCGCCCTCGGGCAGGGCCATGGTCCCGATGTGCTCCACCGCGCTCATCGGTAGGGGTCGAAGGGGTAGTCGGACAGGGGCGCCCATCCGTCGTCGGTGACGGCGTAGATGTCCTCGGCCCGGTAGCCGGCCGCCCCGTCGTCCCAGATGACCGGCTCCATCACCAGGACCATGCCGGGGGCGAGGACCATCTGCTCGTCGAAGGCGTCGCCCAAGTCGGTGCCGATGAGCGGCATCTCGGCGCTGTCGGTGCCCACCCCGTGGGCCAGGTAGAAGTGTTCGATCCACGGCCGGGTTCCCCCGTTGGCGTCGGTGGCGGCCCGGCACAGCTCCAGCGCGGTGACCCCCGGCTCGACCCGGTCCAGGGTCACCTGCATGACATCGCGCCAGCGCTCGAACTGGGCCTGCTGGCGCGATGTCGGCCGGGGCCGTTCGCCGACCAGCCAGGTCCTCCCGAAGTCGGAGGCGTAACCCTCGAAGACGATCCCCGAGTCGACCCACACGACGTCACCCTCCCGCAGGAACCGGTCCGACCCGGCGGTCGGGAAGGCGACCCCGCCATGGGTCGTCCACGGCCCGGCCCCCAGGTTGGCCGGCATGGGCTGCCAGATCGGGTCGATGGCGTTGGCGCTGGCCCCCAGCTCATGGATACGCCGCAGGAAGCGGGCGGTCAGATCGCATTGGCGCACACCGGGGCGCAGGTGGGGAGCCACGTCGGCCATGGCCGCCTCGTTGATGGATTGGGCCCGACGGATACAGGCCAGCTCGTCCACCGTCTTGCACAGCTTGGCCGCCCCGAGCGCCGCCTGGGCGGGCACCACCTCCCATTCGGCCAACTCGGCCCGCAAGGCGTGGGTGAGCTCGTCGCAGCCGATCCGGGCCCCGGCGCCGAGGTGCTCGGCGAGCAAGCCGGCCAGCCGGTGCGCCTCGTCGGCCAGCTCGGGGTACAACGCGTCGTGCAGGTGGTCGGGTGGGAAGCCGTCCGGCGCCCCGTCGGGGTAGGGGGTGAAAAGGTGGGCCGGGCCATCCTCCCGGGTCAGCAGGGCCACCGGTCGGGCGATCAGCGCCCGGCTGGCGTCGCTGCCCGGGCTCCGGGCCCCGGTGGCGTAGGAGACGTTGCTGGTCCCGAGCAGCAGGAGGGCGTCCAGCCCGGCCCGCTCGAGCTCCTCCTTCAGGCGGCCGGCCCGCTCCGCGTGCATCCGGGCCAGGTCCGGCCGGGGTGGGATCATCCGCCCGGATACCGTGGGTGAATCAGCCACTTGTCGCTCCTCCCTCCCCGAAGCCAGTCTCAGAGACGTAGGCGTCGTCCCATACGGTAACTTTCGTCGAAAGCCGTCGTGAACTCTCGCGCAGACCTCGAGCCCAAGTGACCGTCCTGGAGGGCCGCCCCCTATCCGGGGAGGAAGGCATCGGGGCCCTGACCCTCGGTGGCTTCCTCTACGAGGTGGCCGGGCGTCACGCCGAGCGCGAGGCACTGGTGTTCGGCGACGTGCGCTGGACCTACGCCGAGCTGCTCCAGCGGGCCGAGCGGGTGGCCGCCGCGCTGGTCGCCGGGGGGACGGCCCGCTTCAGCCGGGTGGGGATCCTGATGGGCAACCGCCCCGAGGCGGTGGCGGGTCTCTTCGGTGCCGCCCTGGCCGGGGCGGTGGCCGTGCCCATTTCCACCTTCTCGCCCCGGCCCGAGATCGGCTTCTTCCTGGCCCATTCGGCCGTCGACACCGTCCTGACCCAGGTGGAGATGCGGTCGCGTCGCTTCGCCGACGACGTGGCCGCCCTCGCCCCCGATCTGCCCTACCTGCGCCGGTGGGTGGCGGTAGGCGACGACTGGGAGGCCTGGCTGGATTCGGGGGACGCGGTGCCGCCGGCTCTGATCAGGGCCCGGGCCGAGCAGGTGGTCCCCTCCGACGAGGGGCTCATCATCTACAGCTCGGGCACCACCAGCCAGCCCAAGGGGGTGCTGCACTGCCACCGGGCGCCGACCCTGCAGTTCTGGCTGCAGGCCCGCATCTTCGGCCGCCACGACCGGACCCGGCTGTGGACCAGCCTGCCCATGTTCTGGACCGCCGGGCTCAACACCGCCATGGGGGCCACCCTGGCCGCCGGCGGCTGCTGGGTCATGCAGGAGTGGTTCGACCCCGGCCCGGCCCTCGAGCTGATGGCCCGGGAGCGGGTTACCGAGCCCTACACCCTCCCCCACCAGACGGCCGCCCTCGAGGAGCACCCGGGCTGGACCACGGCGGACCTGTCCTCCCTGCGCTGCGTGTTCGGCAAATCTGCCTTCGCCCGGCATCCAAGCGTCACAAATCCTGACACCAGCTGGAACATGCCGGTCGCCTGGGGGCTCTCGGAGACCTGCACCGGGTTCGCCACTCACTGTTCGAGCACGCGGCGCGAGCTGCTCCAGTCGAGCTCCGGCCGGCTCATCCCGGGCAGCCGGCTGAGAGTCGTGGACCCCGACGACGGCCGGGAGCTGGGTCCCGGCCAGGTGGGTGAGCTCACCATCGCCGGGCCGACGGTGATGATGCGTTACGTGGGCTACGACCAGCGCGACTGCTTCGATCCGGCCGGGTTCTTCCGCACCGGGGACGTGGGCTACTTCGACGCCGACGGGTTCGTGCACTGGACCGGGCGGCGATCGGAGATGATCAAGTCGGCCGGGGCGAGCGTGTCGCCGGCGGAGATCGAGGTCGCCCTGCGGGCCTGCCCGCCGGTCAAGCTGGCCCGGGTCCTCGGCCTACCCGACGACCGGCTGGGCCAGAAGGTGGTGCTCTGCGTGGTGACCAAGGAGGGGTACCGCCCCGACGCGGGCCGCATCGCCGCCTTCTTGAAGGAACGCATCGCCGCCTACAAGGTGCCCAAGGAGATTCTCTTCTTCGAAGACGGGGAGATACCCATGACCGGCAGCGACACCAAGGTGCGTGACAAGGAATTGATGGGCCTGGTCCTGGACCGGCTGACCGCCGGTGACCCAAAGGCCCCGAAGGGAGCGACGACTTGACCCTCGACACGACCGATCTGGATCAGTACATGGGCGTCCCCATGATGCCCGGCGAGCTCAAAGAAGCGGTCGCGGTCAATGACATCCGCCGTTGGGCGCAGGCCATGCACTACCCCAACCCCCTCCACTACGACGAGGTGTGGGCCGAGGCCAGCCGCTGGGGCCGCATCGTGGCTCCCCAGTCCTTCACCGTCGCCTGCGACACGAGCCACGGCTGTGCCCCGGCCCAGGTGGGGAGGATCCCCGGCTCCCACCTGATCTTCGGCGGCGACGAGTGGTGGTTCTTCGGGCCGCTGGTGGCACCCGGCGACCGGCTGGTGTGCCACCGGATGCCCTACGACTACAAGGTCACGGAGACCAAGTTCGCCGGGCCCACGTGCTTCCAGCGAGGCGACACCCTCTACATCAACCAGAAGGGCGAGCGCATCGCGCAGCAGCGCTCCACGTCCATCCGCTACCAGGTGCGCGACGCCAAGGAGAAGAAGCTGTTCGAGCAGCCCGGCGAACCCGAGTGGTCTGAGGCCGAGCTGATGGAGCTGGAGCAGGTCAAGGCCGGGTTCATCGATCAGATCCAGACCCTCGGCCACGACCGGCGCCTGTGGTCGTCGGTGGAACCGGGCCAGGAGCTGCCGACCAACGTGCTCGGCCCGCACAGCCTGGCCAGCTTCGCCACCGAATGGCGGGCCTACCCCATGACGGCCTGGGGAGCGACCCGCAAGGGCCCGTCCACCCAGACCGCCGAGGAGCTGGGCTATACCAAGGAGATGGCCGGCTTCGAGGGCGACCGCCGCATGGAGCGCCTCAACCCGGAGCTGACCGACGGGGCCTACTACGGACCCTCCCGGGGCCATCTGCAGCCGCAATGGGCCCGCCACGTCGGTATGGCCCGGGGCTACGGCTATGGCGCCTCGATGGGGGCCTGGGTGCTGGACTACACCGCCGCGTGGGCCGGCGAATGGGGCTTCATCACGCACTCGTCGGCCCAGTACCGCAACCCGGCTTTCACCGGCGATGCCACCTACATCCGCGGGGTGGTCACGGACCAGCGGGAGGAGCGCCGGGGCCGGCGCCGCCGCTTCATCGCCACCGTGTCGGTGGAGCTGGCCAACCAGGAGGGGGCGGTGCTGGCCAAGGGGCAGGTGGACGTGGAGCTGCCGGCCGAGTGACCAGAGGGCAGCCGAATGACCGGCTGCCGGCCGAGTTGACCAGAGGGCAGCCGAATGACCGGCTGCCGGCCGAGTGACCAGAGGGACGCCGAATGACCACCGGTAGCCGGGCTACGGTCGGGCGCCTTCAGGCCGGGCGCCGGCCCTGTCCGGCCGGCACCGCCGGTGCCTCGTCGGCCGCTCCGGCCAGGCGGAGGAAGCTGCCGAGGGCCCCTTCGAGCACCCCGACCGTCACGGTGCCGGTCTCGTTGGGGACGAGGAACACCGACAGCACCACCCGTAGGAGCAGCTCGTCGAGCTCACGTACCGTCACCAGGCCCTGGACGACGGGGCGGGCGGTGGACATCACCGGGCCGAGCAGCTCCTCGGTGATGCGGTGGAACACCGGCATCTGGCGGCGCATGAAAGCCAGCACGAACTCCGGTTCCACGTCGATCATCTGCGGCAGCGCCGGGTGCTCGGTCAGGTAGCTGATGATGTACTCGACGACCGAGGCCAGGCTCGGGGGTCCCGGGCCGCGGTCCAGCGCGCCGCGCAGCCCTTCGGCGAAGCGGTCCTGCTCGTATTCGGCCAAGACCGCGAGCAGGTCCTCCTTGGTCGGGAAATACCGGTAGACGGTGCCTCGCGACAGCCCCGCCCGGGCGCTCACATCGCCCATGGTCAAGCGGCGCGGCCCGACCCGGCCGAGGGCGGCCAGGGCGCCCTCGAGAATGCGGTCTCGGGTGGCGGCGACGTATTCGGCCATGGGGAGCGACGCTAGCGTCAGTGGTGACCCCGCCCGGCGACCCCGCCCGGCGACCCATCCCGGCTATTCAGCGCGGCGTGAGTCCGACCCACCGACTGGGAAGACGAGCGGCAGCTCGAGCACCGCCCGGAGCATGGGCGTCCAGAGCAGCTCGGTACCGGGCGGGACCTGGTATTCGGGGATGCGCCGATGCCACTCGGCAAGCGTGACCCGAAGCTCCAGACGGGCCAGATGGGATCCGAGGCAGCGGTGGATGCCACCGCCGAAGGCGAAGTGACGGTTGGCCGGACGGTCGAAATCGACCCCGCCGGCCCGGTCGATGCCGTCGGGGTCGGTGTTGGCCGCCCCGATCAGGACGAACAGGTTCTCGCCCTGGTGCACCGGGCATCCGCCGATCTCGGTGTCCTCGGTGGCCACCCGGGCCACCCCGCTCACCGGTGATTCCCACCGCAGCAGCTCCTCGACCGCGGCGGGGATGACCGACGGATCCTCCACGATGCGCCGGCGGTGCTCGGGGTGCTCGGCCAGGAACGTGTAGAAGCAGCACAAGCTGTCGGTCACGGTGTCGAGGCCGGCGATGATGAACAGGTAGCAGATGTCCATGATCTCGTCGCGCGAGAGCCGCTCACCGTCGATCTCGGCGTCCATCAGGTCCAGCAGCAGACCCTCCACCCGCTCGTCACGGATGCGGTCGAGGGCCGCCCCGAAGTACTCGTAGCAGAGCTTGCCGGCCTCGGCCCGGGCCTGGGCCGCGGCCACCAGATCGATCTCCCCGTTACCCCGGATGATGCCCTCCTTCATCCGGAGCAACAGGTCCAGATCCTCGAGGGGCAGCCCGAGGAGGCGGAGGAAGACGGTGCAGGGCAGCGGCACCGCGAAGTCGGCCACCAGGTCGCAGGAGCCGCGGCGTTCGAAGCAGTCGATCAGTTGGTTGACCAGCCGCACCACCTCGCCCTCGAGTCGGGCCACCTTGCGCGGCTCCAGGAACGGGTCGAGCAGCTTGCGGTACTTCTTGTGCTCCGGCGGGTCGATCTGTAACGGGATCATGGGCCGGTCGTTGCCGAGGCCGCCCGCGCCGGCACCGAAACGGGACGAGAAGACCCTGGCGTTGCGCAGCGTGGCCTGGACGTCGTCGTAGCGGCTCACCAACACGGTCGGTTTGCGCTCCGCTACGTCCAGTTCGTCGCGCATCGCCCCACCGGCGCGCAGCTCCTCGAAGTACGGGCGGGGGTCGCGGGCATACGCCGGGGCGACCATCATGGCCAGCGACCAGCCCGGCTTCCTATCCGGGCGGATCCTCGGTTGGGCCTGG
The DNA here is from genome assembly GCA_021808785.1 of Actinomycetes bacterium. Lineage (GTDB taxonomy): Bacteria > Actinomycetota > Acidimicrobiia > Acidimicrobiales > Palsa-688 > JAKCDU01. The sequence goes on from JAKBAX010000024.1 coordinate 15,060, forward strand.
GTGTCGGACATGATCGCTCCCGATGTGCGCCTTACGAGGTGTTCCGGAGCCCCGGCGGTCCATAGAACAGAATAGACTCATCTTGTCACATGGGTTTAATGAGATCAACCCGGGTCGGGGATCATCCGGGCGGCAGCGACCCCGAGATCGTCTTGGTCTCGGTGTACTGCTCGAAACCCTCCAAGCCGTTCTGGCGGCCGATACCGCTGGCCTTGTAGCCCCCGAAGGGAGCGTCGGCGCCGTAGTACACCCCCCCGTTCACCACTGCGGTGCCGGCCCGGATACGGCGGGCCACCGCCACCGCGCGCTCCTCGGATGCCGAGGTGACGCCGCAGCTGAGGCCGTATTCGTTGTCATTGGCGATGCGCACCGCGTCGTCCTCGTCGTCGTAGGGGATCACGACCAGGGCGGGGCCGAAGATCTCCTCGCGAGCGACGCGCATCTGATTGTCGACGTCGACGATCAGGGTGGGCTCGACGTAGAAACCCTTGTCCAGGTGGGCCGGTCGGCCCCCGCCCACGACGATGCGGGCTCCCTGCTCTCGGGCCGAATCGAAGTAGGCCAGGATGCGCTCGCGCTGCTTGGCGCTGATCTGGGGTCCCTGGATGTTCGACGGATCGGTCGGGTCCCCGTAGGGGACGCCGCGGAAGCTGGCCTCGAGGATCTCGACCCCCTCGTCGTAGCGGCTGCGAGGCAGCAGCATGCGGCTGAGCATGGCGCAGCCCTGGCCCCCATGGGTGCACATGGTCCAGCCCATTGACAGCTTGGCCGAAAGGTCGGCGTCGTCGAGGACGATGTCGGCGGACTTGCCCCCCAGTTCGAGGAACAGCCGCTTCAAGGTGGGGGCACCTTTTTCCATGATGTGACGACCGACGGCGGTGGACCCGGTGAACGAGATCAGGTCGACGCGCCGGTCGACCACCAGCCGCTCTGCCACCGAATTGTCAGCGGTGGTCACGATTTGGACGACCCCGGGCGGGATGTCGGTCCGCTCCGCCACCAGGCGCCCGACGCGGGTGGCGTTCCACGGGGTGTCGGGAGCCGCCTTTACGATGACGGTGTTGCCGGTGGCGAGCGACGGTCCCAGCTTGTTTAGGGTCACCTCGAAGGGATAGTTCCACGGCACGATGGCGGCGACCACCCCGGCCGCCTCCTTGACCACCTTGCGCCAGCTGCGGGCACCGAAGGCGTGGCCGGTCGGCAGGTCCCGCTCCCAGTGGAACTCGTCGATGAACGCGGCCGGCCAGGTGAGCGCCTCGCCCAGCGGAGCGTCCAGTTGGGGACCGTAGGTGATGGCGACCGGGCAGCCCACCTCGGCGACCAGCTCGGCCCGCAGCTCCTCCTTCTCGGCCTCGAGCGCCTCCTGCAACTGGCGCAGGCACTTCTGGCGGAACTTGTGGTTGGTCGACCAGTCGGTCTCGTCGAAAGCCCGCCGCGCCGCCGCGATGGCGGCGTCCATGTCCTGCGGCCCGGCATCGGCGACCTCCCCGAGAACCTCCTCGGTAGCCGGGTTGACGTTGGTGAAGGTCCGGCCGCTCGACGCCTCGACCAGCTTCCCGTCGATCAGCAGACGGGTCTCCCCCTTGATGGCGCTCATGTCGTCCTCCCTCGGCCGGCACTCGGGGCCGGGCTCGCCCCATGACGATAATGCCGTTCTCGACGTCGATTTCAAATCGGCGGCCGCAGTGGCTGCCACCCGGTGGCCTGGTCAGGCCCCGTTGGCCCCGAGCAGCAGGTCCACGACGGCCGGGGCCGGAACCTTGCCCATCTGGTTGCGCGGCAGCCGCTCGACCACCACCCACCGCTGGGGCACCTTGTAGGCGGCCAGCTGGCTGCGGCAGTACTCGGCCACCGCGTCGAGGTCCAATCCGGTGGCGTCGCGGGGCTCGAGGGCGGCGCCGACGCGTTCGCCGAGCCGCTCGTCGGGTACGCCGACCACCGCCGAGGCGCCGACTCCGGGGGCTGCGGCCAGAACCCGTTCGACCTCGGCCGGGTAGACGTTGGCCCCGCCCCGGATGATCACGGTACTGCGCCGCCCGAGCACCCGGAGCTGGCCGTCGTCGTCCAGGCGGCCCAGATCCCCGGTGTGCAGCGTGCGCCCGTCGACCACCCCGGCCGCCGCCTCGGGCCGGCCCCAGTAGCCGAGGGCCGGGCGGTACCGGCCCGCGAACGGTCCCTCAGGTGCCGGCCCGAGCACGATCTCGCCGTCGTCGCTCGACAGCTGGACATGGTCGAGCGGTCGCCCGCTGGTGCCACTGGTCCGGGGGCCGGTGAGCTCGTCGAGGCAGACCAGGGCGGGCGCCTCGGTCAGGCCGTAGGTGCGGCAGACGGTCACCCCGAACCTGGCCTCGAAGTCACGCTGCAGGCTGTCCGGGCAGTCGGCTCCACCCGCCCATACCTCCTCCAGGGAGGCCAGGTCGCCGGGGGCGATGGACGGGTCGCGGATCATGGTCCACAGCTGGGCCGGGGCCCCGTTCCACACCGTCACCGCCTCGGCCCGGATCCCCTCGGCGATGGATCTCACGTCGGCGCCTTCCATGATGACCGCCGTACCCCCCGCCTGGGCGGTGAGCACGGTGGTCAGCACATGCATGTTGAGGATGGTCAGGGCGAAGGAATCGCCTTTGCGCAGGGACGGCCCCCAACCCCGCCGGGCCACCGTGGCCGCTCCCGGCAGCACGATCCCGGCCTGGCAGTGGACCGCCCCCTTGGGGAAGCCGGTGGTGCCCGACGTGTAGGCGATGGCGGCCGGCGCCTCGGGGTCGGGGTCGGGCCACCGCGCACCCGGCTCGGCCGCCGCCCGGGCCGACTCCCACTCGCCCGGGGCGACCACCCGGGCCCGGTGCTCCACGCCCGCCCCGGCCAGGGCGGCGGCCACCGCATCGTCGGCCAGGAGCACGGAGGCGCCGGAGTCGTTGAGCATGTAGGCCTTCTCCGGCGGGGCCAGCGCCTGATTGATGCCCACCCAGATGGCGCCGATGCGCATGGCCCCGTGGAAGGCCCCGACGATGGCGGCGTCGTTGGGCAGCGACGCGGCCACCCGGTCACCCGGACCGACGCCGAGATCGCGCCAGGCGGCCGCCGACCGCTCGGCCAGCTCGTCGAGCTCGGCGTAGCTGTAGCGACCCGAGGGGGTTACCAGGGCTTCGGCCGAAGGGTCGCGCGCCAGGGGACCCCGCAGCACGTCGAACACCCCCGCCGGCGTCGCCGGCCCCACCGCTCTGCTCATGACAGCCTCGTCAGGGCTCGAGGGTGATGGCCCGCTCCGGGCAGTTGCTCACCGCGGTGTGGGCCTGCTCGGTCAGGTGGTCCGGAACCTCCTCGTGGCGCAACACCCCGTGCCCGTACTCGTCGGCGTCGAAGAGGTCGGGAGCCAACGAGTAGCAGCGCCCGTGGCCGGTGCAGGCTTCGGTGTCGATCCTCAGCTTCATCGGCGCCATGTTAGAAGCCGCCGGTGACCGGCGACTCGCCCGGGCCTCCCTTAAGCTGGGTGGCGCTTCCGTCTCTCGGCCGCCGAAGGAAACTCCCCCCTTGGTCACGTCATATCCGACCCGCCGATCCGGTCTCGGTCGGGGCCTGGCTGACATCGTGGCCGCATCGAGCGGCGGCCCCGCCGAGCGGGACCGGGGCCCGCTCGTGGCCGGGCCGGAGGTGGTCCCCCTCGAAGCGGTGCCGTTCCCGATGCTCATGGCCGACGGGGACGGCCGGGTCCGTTCGGTCAACAGCCGGTGGGTGAGAGCTTCGGGCCTGAGCCGCGAGCAAGCGGCCGGCACCGGCTGGCTGGCCGCCCTGGCCCCCGACCAGCGACCGCTCGTGTCGCAGGCGGTCGAGCGGATCCGTCACGGTGGCGACCACTACTGGGGCCGCCACCGCTGGGCCGAGCGGCCCACCTTGGCCACCTGGTACATGACCTCCCACCGCCAGGCCGGGGATCTGCTGATCGGCATCGCCGTCACCGAGACCGACCCGGGGAGCGGTCCACCACCTGATCCCTACCGGGCCGAGCTGCGCGCCCTGCTGAGCAGCGCCGAGTCCCTGGCCGCCACCCTCGACCGCCTCCTGCTCCGCCTGCCCGAACCCCCTCAGGCGGGCTAGAGGCTCCACCGGGGCGCCCTGCGGCCACCCCCCCCCTCAGAGGCTGAAGGGTTGCTGCTTGCGCCGGTTGACCTCGGCGACCAGCCGATCGGTCACCTCGTCGGGGGTACCCGAACCGGCCACGGTGGCCAGTAGGGAGCGCTTCTCGAACCACTCGATGAGGGGAGCCGTCTCGCGCTCGTAGAGCTCCAGCCGGCGCCGGATGGCCATCTCGGTGTCGTCGTCGCGCTGTACCACGTCGCCCCCGCACACGTCGCATATGCCCGAGACGCGAGGCGGGTTATCCGCCATCGAGTAGTTGGCGCCGCAGTCCGAGCACACCCGCCGGCTGGCCAGGCGGCCCAGCACCTCGTGGGTCTCGATCTCCAGGTTGAGGACCGCGTCCAGGGAGCGGGGGGCCAGGATGGCCATCAGCGCCTCGGCCTGGCCCACGGTGCGCGGGAAGCCGTCGAGGATGAACCCCCGGTGGTTGGCGTCCTCCCGGGTGAGCCGCTCGCGGACCATGCCGATCACCACCTCGTCGGGCACCAGCTCGCCGGCGTCGAGGAACTGCTTGGCCTTCTGGCCGAACTCCGACCCGGACCGCACGGCGGCGCGGAAGATGTCGCCGGTGGCCACGTGCGGCACGACGTAGTGGCGCGACAGCCGCACCGCCTGGGTGCCCTTCCCGGCCCCCTGCTTGCCCAGTACCACCAGCCGGGCCCCCGGGTTCACTACTTCAGGAATCCCTCGTAGTTGCGCAGCATGAGCTGGCTGTCCACCTGCTTCATGGTCTCGAGGGCGACGCCGACCGCGATCAGCAGGCTGGTACCGGCGAACGGGTAGTTCTGGATGTTCCAGACGGCCAGCATGAGCGACGGGATCAAGGCGATGGCCGCCAGCCACAGGGCACCGGGCAGGGTGATCCGGTTGAGGATCTGCTGCAGGTGACGCTCGGTGTGGGGGCCGGGCCGGATGCCGGGGATGTACCCGCCCTGTTTGCGGATGACATCGGCCTGTTGCTGCGGGTCGAAGGTGACCGCGGCGTAGAAGTAGGCGAACAGGATGATCATCAGCCCGTAGAGGAAGATGTACCAGAGGTTGTTGGGCTGGGCCAGGTGCTGGCTGATCCAGGTCTGCACCGATTTCCAGAACCCGTGCGAGGGCAGCACGTTGGAGATGAGGATCGGGAAGTACAGGATCGAGCTGGCGAAGATGATGGGCACCACGCCGCCGGTGTTGACCTTCATCGGGATGTAGGTGCTCTGCCCGCCGTACATGCGCCGCCCGACCACCCGCTTGGCGAAGGTGACCGGGATGCGCCGCTGGCCCTGCTCGATGAACACGATGGCCACCAGCAGGGCCAAGGAGATGGCGATGATCACCGCGAACTTGAGCCATCCGGCGTCGGCCTTGACCGCGGCGCCGCCGGAGGGCATGGTCGCCACCACGTTGGTGAAGATCAGCACCGACATCCCCTGGCCCACACCCCGCTGGGTGATGAGCTCGCCGAGCCACATGACCACCACCGTCCCCGCCGTCATGGTGAGCACCAGGAGCAGGACCCGGGGGATGGTGAAGTTGGGGATGAGGTCGATGTTGAGCGAGGTACCGCCGAAGAGGCCGCCGCCGCCGTTGTGGAACACGTAGGCCAGGCCGGTCGACTGCATGATGGCCAGGGCGATGGTCAGGTACCGGGTGACCTGGGTCAGCTTCTTCTGGCCGACCGCCCCCTCCTCCCGCCACTGCTCGAACTTGGGGATGACCACGATCATCAGCTGGATGATGATCGAGCTGGTGATGTAGGGCATGATCCCGAGCCCGAACACCGCCATCTTGGTGAGGGCCCCCCCGGAGAAGAGGGCCAGGAAGCCCACCACGCCCGAATGGTTGCTCTCCGACTCCAGCGACTTGACCTGGGTCCAGCTGATGCCCGGGCAGGGGATGTTCGACCCCAGCCGGTACACGAAGATGACGAGCAGCGTGAAAAGGACCTTGTTGCGAAGGTCCGGGACCCGGAACATGTTCGCCAGGTTCGTGAAGGTACTGCGCATCAAAATCCTCTCCTGCCCGGCGACGTGGCGAACGCCATCCCGGGCCGACCCCGGGGAAGCCCCAAGGCTATATGGCCGGTACCGCGATCGCCCGTCGAACGAGCAGGGATTTTAACGGTTCGTCAAGGCGTTGCCCTTGGCCGGCGGGCGGCCGTGGCCGAACGGCGGGGCCAACACCTCGACCCGGCCGCCGGCCGCCTCGATGGCCGAGCGGGCCGACTTGGAGAAGGCGTGGGCGGATACGGCCAGCTGGCGGGACAGATCGCCCCGGCCCAGCACCTTCACCAGGCCGTGCTTGTGCACCAGGCCCCGGGCCCGCAGCGTCTCGGGGCTGACCACGTCACCGTCGAACTCCTGCAGGGTGTCCAGATTGATGACGTTGTACTCGACCCGGAACGGGTTCTTGAACCCCTTCAGTTTGGGGATGCGCTGCTTCAGCGGCAGCTGGCCCCCCTCGAAACCGGGCTTGATCTGGCCCCGAGCGCCCTGGCCCTTGGTGCCGCGGCCGGCCGTCTTGCCGCCCTTGCCGGCGATACCGCGGCCGACCCGTCGGCGGGCCTTGGTCGACCCCGGAGAGGGGTGCAGATCGTGAACCTTCATGACTTCTCCTCCACCTTGACCAGATGCGGCACCCGGGCGATCATGCCCCGGATCTCGGGCCGGTCGGGCAACTCGTTGGAGGTGCCGATGCCGTGCAGGCCGAGGGCCCGCAGCGTGCCACGGTGCTTGGGCTTGGTCCCGATGCCGGACTTGACCTGGGTGACGACCAGCTCACCCATCACGCCACCTCGTCGGGGATGTGGGGACCGCGCTGGCTCTCCTTGTAGGCCCGCCACAGGCCGGCCGGAACGAACTCCTCGGGGGACTTGCCCCGCAGCTTGGCCACCTCGTCGGGGCGCTTGAGGGCCCGGAGGCCGGCGACGGTGGCCTGGGCCACGTTGATGCTGTTCGACGATCCGAGCGACTTGGCCAGGATGTCGTGGATGCCGGCCATCTCCAGGATGGCCCGGGCCGCGCCGCCGGCGATCACGCCGGTACCGGGCGCGGCCGGCTTGAGCAGGACCCGACCGGCCCCGGCCTCGCCGAGGATGGGGTGGGTGATGGTGGTGCCGGCCAGGGGCACGGTGAAGAGGTTCTTCTTGGCCTCCTCGATGCCCTTCTGCACGGCCAGGCCGGCTTCTTTGGCCTTGCCGTAGCCGAGGCCCACGGTGCCGCGCCCGTCGCCGATCACCATGAGGGCGGCGAAGGAGAAACGACGGCCGCCCTTGACCACCTTGGCTACCCGGTTGACCTTGATCGTACGGTCCTCGTACTGCTGATCCGGCATCGTTATCAGAACTCCAGTCCGGCCTCGCGGGCCGCCTCGGCTACGGCGGCCACGCGGCCGTGATATTGGAAACCACCCCGGTCGAACACCACCGAGTCGACCCCGGCCGCCCGGGCCCGTTCGGCGACCAGACGGCCGACCGAGGCGGCGGCCGACTTGTTGCCGGTGCCGCCGGCGTCGCGCAGCGACTTCTCGACCGTCGACGCCGCCGCCAGGGTGCGGCCGCTGCGGTCGTCGATGACCTGGGCCGATATGTGCTTGTTGGAACGGAACACCGCCAGGCGGGGCCGCTCCGCCGTCCCCAGGACCTTCTTGCGGACCCGGAAGTGGCGCCGCACGCGGGCGGTCTGCTTATCCTTCGCAGAGTAAGACATGGCTACTTGGCCGCCTTCCCGGCCTTGCGGATGACCCGCTCGCCGGCGTAGCGCACGCCCTTGCCCTTGTAGGGCTCGGGTTTGCGGATCTTGCGGATGTTGGCCGCCACCTGGCCGACCAACTCCTTGTCGATGCCCTTCACACTGATGCGGGTGGGCTGGGGCACCTCGAAACTGATGCCGGCGGGGGCGTCGACCACCACCGGGTGGCTGAAGCCGAGGGCCAGCTCGATCTGGTTGGGGCCCTTGGGGGTGGCCCGGTAACCGACGCCGACGATCTCGAGGTCCTTGGTGAAGCCGGCGGTCACACCCGTCACCATGTTGTTGACCAGTGAACGGGTCAGCCCGTGCAGGGCCCGATTCTCCCGCTCGTCGTTGGGCCGCTCGACCAGCAGCGAGCTGTCCTCCTGGCGGATGGTGATCTGGCCCGGGACCGGCCGCGACAAGGTGCCCCCCGGGCCCTTGACGGTGACCTGCCGGTCGGCGAGGGTGACCTCGACACCGGAGGGCACTGCTATTGGAGCGCGTCCGATACGCGACATGCCTGTACCTTTTTCCTCTTCGTTACCAGACGTAGCAGAGGACCTCGCCGCCCACGCGGCGCTGGCGCGCCTCGCGGTCGGTCATCAGTCCCTGGCTGGTGGACAGTACGGCCACGCCCAGGCCGCCGAGGACCCGGGGCAGCTTGTCGGCTGCGGTGTAGACCCGCAGGCCCGGCTTGGACACCCGGCGCACGCCCGAGATGGTGCGGGCCCGCTCCTTGGTGTACTTCATGGTGATCTCCAGCACCCGGCCCGGCCGCTCGGCCGAGTCGGACACTGCGAAGTCCTCGATGTAGCCCTCCTTGACCAGCACCGCGGCCAGGGACTCCTTGAGCTTCGACGAGGGCATGCGCACCGTGTCGTGCATCGCCACGTTGGCGTTGCGGATGCGGGTCAGCATGTCGGCGATGGGATCGGTCATCGTCATCGTTCGCTCACCTCACCACGAAGCCTTGGTGACGCCGGGAACCTCGCCGGCGTGGACCAGCTCGCGTAGGCAGATGCGGCACATCCCGAACTTGCGGAACACCGAGTGGGGCCGGCCGCAGCGCCGGCAGCGGGTGTAGGCCCGCACCTTGAACTTCGGCTTGCGCTGGCTCTTGATGATGAGCGCCTTCTTGGCCATTTCGTTGGTCGCCTTCTCTACTTACTGGTTGGAGCCGTCACGGCGGAAAGGGAACCCGAAGGCGTCGAGCAGAGCCCGGCCCTCGGCGTTGCTGCGGGCGGTCGTCACGATGGTGATGTCCATGCCGCGTGGGGCGTCGATCTTGTCGTAGTCGAGTTCGGGGAAGATCAGCTGCTCGGTGACGCCGAAGGTGTAGTTGCCCCGGCCGTCGAAACCCTTGGGGGGCAGGCCCCGGAAATCGCGCACCCGGGGGATGGCCAGGCTGATGAGCCGGTCGAGGAACTCCCACATGCGGTCGCCCCGGAGGGTGACCTTGCAGCCGATGGCGTTGCCCTCCCGCAGCTTGAACCCGGCGATCGACTTCTTGGCCCGGGTCACGAGGGGCTTCTGGCCGGAGATGGCGGTCAGGTCCCGCACCGCCCCCTCGAGCAGTGACTGCTGCTGGGTGGCCCGGCCCACGCCCATGTTGATGACGATCTTCTCCAGGCGGGGGACCATCATGATGTTGGGCAGGCCGAGCGAATCCTTGAGCTGGCTGCGGATCTGCTCGTCGTAGCGGTCCTTCAGCCGCGGCCGCTCCACAGTGGTGGGCGCCATCACAGCTCCCGTCCGCAGGTCCGGCAGACCCGTACCTTGGAGCGCCGGTCGCCTTCGGTCTTGAACTCGTAGCCGACCCGCACCGCGCCGTCCTTCGGGCACACCAGGGCGACCGACGCGGCCGGCAGCGGCATGTCCTTGTCGATGATGCCGCCCCGCACCCGCGCCTTGGTCTGGCGCTGGTGCTTCTTGGCCACGTTGACGCCTTCCACGATCACCTTGTTCTCCTTGGGGAGAACCCTCATGATGGTGCCGCGCTTGGTCCGGTCCTTGCCGGTGAGGACCTCCACCTCGTCACCTTTGCGAAGCTTGGACACTGTCACAACACCTCCGGCGCCAGCGAGATGATCCGCATGAAGCGCTTGTCGCGCAGCTCCCGGCCGACGGGCCCGAAGATGCGGGTGCCGCGGGGCTGCTGCTGGTCGTTTATCAACACGGCGGCGTTCTCGTCGAAGCGGATATAGCTGCCGTCGGGTCGGCGCTTCTCCTTCTTGGTGCGCACGACCACGCACTTGACGACGTCGCCCTTCTTGACATTGGCACCCGGGATGGCGTCTTTGACCGTGGCCACGAAGATGTCCCCGATCGAGGCGTAGCGGCGGCGGGAACCACCGAGCACCTTGATGCAGAGGACCTCCTTGGCCCCGGAGTTGTCGGCCACCCGCAGCCGTGACTCCTGCTGGATCATTTTGCTCTCTCCAGGACCTCGGTGATGCGCCAGCGCTTCAGCTTGGACAACGGGCGGGTCTCCTGCAGCCGGACCCGGTCGCCGGGCTTGAGCTCGGCGTCGGTGTTGTGGGCGTAGAGGCGCTTGGTGCGCTGCACCGTCTTGGCATAGCGGGCGTGGCGGACCCGGTCGACCACGCCGATGACCGCGGTGTGGTCCATCTTCACGGACAAAACGAGTCCCTCGCGTACCTTGCGCCGGTTGGCCCGGCTCTCGTCGGCGGCGGCCTCGTCGGGTCGGTCGGGAGTCGTGCCCTCAGCGGGGGTATCGCTCATCAGCTGTTCACCTTTTCCGCCGCCTCGGCGGCTTCGATCTCGCGCTCCCGCAGCAAGGTGGCGATCCGGGCGATCTCCTTGCGCACCTGGCCCACGCGGGCCGAGTTGTCCTGCTTGCCGGTCGCCATCTGGAACCGGAGGTTGAACAGTTCGTGCTTGGACTCGAGGAGCTTCTGGTCCAACTCGGAGTCCGCCAGCTCCCGCAGCTCAGTGGCCTTGGTCACGATACTTCGACCTCCTCCTGGTGGGAGCGGATGACGAAGCGGGCCTTGATGGGCAGCTTCTGGATGGCCCGCTCCATGGCGGCCCGGCCGAGCGCCTCGTTGACACCGCCCAACTCGAACAAGATGCGGCCCGGCTTGACCACGGCCACCCAGAACTCCGGGTTGCCCTTGCCCGAACCCATCCGGGTCTCGGCCGGCTTGGCCGTGATGGGCTTGTCGGGGAACACCCGTATCCAGACCTTCCCACCTCTTTTGACATGACGGGTCATGGCGATTCGGGCCGCCTCGATCTGGCGGGCGGTGATCCAGCCCGGCTCGAGGGCCTGGATCCCGAACTCCCCGAAGGTGACGGTGGTCCCACCCTTGGCCTGGCCGGTCAGACGGCCCCGCTGGACCTTGCGGTGCTTGACTTTGCGCGGCATCAACATGGGCTACGCGTCCTTCGGGAAGTGCGGGGTCTCGTGGTGGTCGCCCCGGGTGCGGCGCTCGATGTCCTCCTCCTCGGCGAGGAGGCGCTCCAGCTCGGGGTCCACCGCCACGATGGGACGGTCCTCCTCGACGGTCGTATCGGGGGCCTCGACCTCGGCCTCGGTCGGCTCGGGCGGAGCGGCGGCTGCCGCGGGGGCGGCCGAACCGGGTTCGCCCAGGTCGGGACGACGGCGACCGCCGCCGGCGGAGATGACCCGGCGGGGCCGGTTCTGACCGGAGGTCTCGCCGACGGCCATGGCCGCCTCGCGGCTGATCTTGTCCTCGGTGGAGGTCTTGTAGGGGAGGATGTCGCCTTTGTAGATCCACACCTTGACACCGATGCGGCCGTAGGTGGTGCGGGCCTCGCGAAAGCCGTAGTCGATGTCGGCCCGCAGCGTGTGCAGCGGTACCCGGCCCTCGCGGTAGAACTCCCGGCGGGACATCTCGGCGCCGCCCAGGCGGCCGGCGCACTGCACCCGGATACCGAGGGCGCCGGCCTTCTGCACCGTCTGCACGGTGCGCTTCATGGCCCGGCGGAAGCTCACCCGGCCGGTCAGCTGGTCGGCGATGCCCTGGGCCATCAATGCCGCGTCCAGCTCGGGCTGCTTGATCTCTTGGATGTTGAGCTGGACCTTGGGGTTCTTCGTGATCTCGGCCAGCTTCGTGCGCAGCCGATCGGCCTCCGCGCCGCGCCGTCCGATGACGATGCCGGGGCGGGCGGTGTGCACGTCGATGCGCAGCCGGTCACGGGTCCGTTCGATCTCGATCCGGCTCACTGCGGCCCGCTCCAGCTGGCTCATCAGGTAGTCACGGATCTTCCAGTCCTCCACCAGGTACTCCTGGTACTCCCGGTCGTTGAACCACCGGGACTTCCAGTCCGTGGTGACCCCGAGCCGGAAGCCGTAAGGGTTGACCTTCTGGCCCATTACTTGTCTCCCTCGTCAGTGGACTCGGCCTCGGCTTCAGCCACCTCGGTCTCCGTCGGCGCACCAACCTCGATCTCACCCTGCTCTTCAGCTTCTTCCTGGGCTGGAGGCGCGGCGGGTGCCGAGGCGCCGGGCTCGGTGTCCGAATCGGCCGCTCGTTCACCGGCGGCCGATTCGGCAACGGGCTCGGTGTCGCCGTGGTCGTGCT
>JAKBAX010000301.1 GCA_021808785.1 Actinomycetes bacterium
GCTCAGCGAGGAAGCACTGGCCCACCTGGTCGCGTCCACCTACGACCCAGCCAACGAACAGCGCCCCCGATCCCTCGGCAATGCCGGGCCGCTGGCCATCTCGGAATACTGGGACCACCTCCGCCACGACTCGGCCTGGTCAGCCGTCCTGTGGATCAGCGAATGGCCCCGCATCGACGTCCCGCCCGACTTCCTCTACCCGCTCATCTTCGCCCCGGGCGTGCGCCGGTCACTCAGCCTGACGGCTCGGCCGCTGCCTTCTGATCTGGCCCTACGGCAGTTGCGGAAGGAGAAGACCGAGGCCGTGGCCGACCAGACCCAGAAGGCCCGGGTCGGCCAGATCGCCGACTACGCCGACGCCCAGGAGTTCCAGGACCTGATGGACCGGGAACGATCCGTGATCTCCGGTCACACTGACGTCGAGTTCACCGGACTGATCACTGTCACCGCCCCGACCCGTGAAGATCTTGAGGCGGCACAAGCCACCATCACCAGAGCCGCCGGCGCGGCCGCGTGCGAGGTCCGCCCGCTCTACGGCCGCCAGGCCCAGGGGTTCATTGTGGGAGCCCTGCCGCTGGCCCGGGCCCCGTTCTGATGCCCTGGCGGCGGAACAAGCGACACGAACCGATCACCTGGGGCTACGGCGCAACAGATCCAGCACCGGTAGTGCCTCTGGAAACCGAGACGCCGAAGGAGGAGCGGGCGCCGGTGCTCCCGTTGGAAGACGGCGGCCGGGTCATGGCGCTGGCCGGCTACACCCCGCGGGGTGATCGACGACAGGTCCGCGAGCAGACACGAAGCGCCCGCCGATACGAGCTCGACCATCGCCGGAGACTCATGGAGGCGCGCCGAGCCGAGCTCCAGGTCCGTCGCGACCAGGACGGAGCGCGGTACTGGCTGCCGGCCATGGGGGAGAGAGGACCTCGAGCGGGTCGCTCGTGGCGGCGACTACAGATCGCCCCGCACCGGGCCACCACCGAAATGCTGGCCGGCGCCTACCCGTTCCTGGCCGAGGAGGGACTGGGCTCGGCCGGGATACTGATCGGACAGGACGCCTGGTCCGGCACCGGGTTCTGTTACGACCCCTGGGTCCTCTACGAGCAAGGCCTGCTCACCAATCCGAACATCTTCCTCGCCGGCCAGATCGGCCGGGGCAAGTCCACCCTGGCGAAATCGCTGGCGGTGCGCTGCGTGGCCTTCGGCCGACGGGTGTACATCCCGGGCGACCCCAAGGGGGAGTGGAGCATCGTTACCGAAGCGGTCGGTGGCCAGGTCATCGAACTCGGTGTCGGACGACGGACCCGTCTCAACCCCCTCGACCAAGGCCCTCGCCCGACCGGCATCGATGACGCGACCTGGAACGCCCAGTCCACGCAGCGGCGGATGAGCCTGCTCGCCGCTCTCGCTGAAGCCACCCTGGGCCGAGTCCTGGGACCGATCGAACGCACCACCCTCGACGCCGCTCTACACGCGGCAGCTAGCAACCACAGCCAGCCGCTGCTGCCAATGGTCGTTGATGCACTCTTCGAACCGTTGACGGCCTACCGAGGTTCCACCGTCGAACAGCTACGAGACGACGGGCGCCAGGTCGCCCACGCGCTCTCACGCCTCGTGCACGGCGACCTCGCCGGCCTCTTCGACGGCCCCTCCACCGTGGCCTTCGACCCCAACCTCCCGATGGTCAGCCTCGACCTCTCCCAGATCAACGGCTCGGACACCCTGATCGGGCTGATCATGACCTGCGCCTCGACCTGGATGGAAGCATCCCTGCGCGATCCCGGCGGCGGGCAACGCCTCGTGGTCTACGACGAAGCCTGGCGGCTCATGGCCCAGCCCAGCCTCCTGGCCCGCATGCAAGCCCAATGGAAACTCTCCCGGGCCTGGGGTCTCGCCAACCTCATGATCGTCCACCGACTGTCCGACCTCGATGCCGTCGGCGACACCGGATCACAGGCCCGCGGCCTCGCTCAAGGACTCCTCGGAGACACCGCCACCCGTATCCTCTACAACGAACCGTTCGACGAGGCCCAGGCCGCCGGCCGGGTCCTCGGGCTCTCCGACGTCGAGATCCGCCAACTCCCCGAACTCGCCCAGGGCGAAGGTCTCTGGCGGGTCAACGAAAGAGCGTTTGTCGTCCGCCACCTCTGTACCCCTGACGAGCTCGACGTGTACGACACCAACTCCCGCATGGTGACCCGCTCGGTGATCTAGCAACCGGAGTGGCTCCCGGACCGGCCTACGGGTATGCGCCACCGCTCATCCCCACCCGAATCACCAGCCGCGGATCTGGCCCTGCTTCTGCTGCTCGCCGCTGCCTTGATCGACGGCGTCATGTGGGCGTCCGCCAACCTGGCCGCATTCCTGGCTGGTCAGGCCGTCCCGCTCCGCAAACCGATCGGCGGACTTCTCGCTTGCGCCAACCCGGAAAATCCCTCCAGAGCATGGGGACAACCAGTCGGTTCCGCCAGCCTCTACTGGGCGACCACTCTCCTGGTGCTCATCCTCCTTGGCGCTCTGGCCCTCATCGGACACCGCGTCTGGGACGACAGCCGTCAGCGCCTCGACGATCCGCACCGATCGGCGGGCCTGGCCACCCGTGCGCAGGTACGTGACGCGGCGGGCCCTGCGGCGCTCCTCTCACGATCAGCCACGCTGAGACCGGGGCTGGCCAAGCCGACGCCGGCTGATATCGGGTTCCGCCTCGGATACAGCCGGGGTATCGAGTGTTGGGCGTCCGTCGAGGACTCGGTCCTGGTCGTGGGGCCACCACGCTCCGGCAAGGGACGCCACATCGTGATTCCCACCATCCTCGACGCCCCCGGTGCTGTGCTCACCACCTCCACCCGGCCCGACAACCTCAGCGTCACCTACGTGGAACGGTCGCAACATGGACCGGCATTGGTCTTCGACCCACAAAGGCTCGCCCACGCCCCCGGTGTGGTGCGACACCTCAACTGGTCACCGGTCCGCGGATGCGAGGAGCCCTACACCGCCATCCTCAGAGCCGAAGCGATGGTGGCCAAGGCCGAATCCTCCGGGCTCGAGAGCGGGACGTTCTGGCGCAACCAGGCCGTGGCCGCAGTCAGGTGCCTGCTGCACGCCGCCGCCATCGACGGAAGAAGCGCCGCAGATCTCTACCGCTGGTCCCATGCCGCACCGCGAGCCAAAGAGGCCGTCGCCATCCTGGCCCGGTCGGGCACCGGAGCGGCAGGCTGGGACAGCGCGCTCGAAGCCGTCATTTCGGCCGACCCACGCATGCGGGACTCCGCCTGGGCGATGGTCGCCAGCACATTCGCGCCACTGGCCGATCCCAAGGTGCTCGAAGCGGTCACACCAACGAACCGGGACGCCTTCGACGTGAGCTCGTTCCTCGACGAGTGCGGAACCCTCTACCTCCTCGGAACGTCCTCCGGTGCGTCAGCGACCGCCAACCTCATCGTCGCCCTGGCCGAAGACGTCACCGAGACCGCCAGACGAAAAGCCTCGGTATCGCCAGGATCCCGGTTGGATCCACCACTCAGTCTGATCCTCGACGAGGCCGCCAACTACCCCTTACCTAGCCTTCCGGCTCTGGTATCCGAAGGAGGCGGATCAGGGATCTCTACCTTCGCCATCCTCCAATCTCTGGCCCAGGCCCGGGACCGTTGGGGCCGGGAAGCGGCGGCGGCGATCTGGGACTCCTCGATTGTAAAGGTCGTCCTCGGTGGCTCGGCCAACGCCGACGACCTCCAGGACTTGTCTCGACTCATCGGTGAGCACGACGTGCCAGACCGATCCGAAACCGTCAGTCCGCACGCATCTGGAAAGTCGGTGTCGACCACGAGTCGCCGACGGGCGATCCTCGAGCCGTCCGCCATTCGACGGATCGATTCAGGCCACGCCCTGCTCTTGCTTCGATCCGCCCCGCCCATCATGCTCACCCTCGACCCCTGGTCCGACAGGCCTGAAGCCCGGCAGCTGGCAAGCGCACGCTGCGAAGTGGAGCAAGCAATTCGTGAGAGCAACCGATGACTGCGCCTCAGCGTCCGTTGTTCGAGGAAGCCACAACTCCGACGACCTCGGACGCACAAGGGTTTCATGAACGGGTGTACGGCGTCGGTCGGGCTGACAAGGAAGAAGACCCCGGTCTACGGCCGCCGGTCCAATGGGCGGCCATCCGGGCGGAAGCCGCCGAACAGGAGTGGGATGCACTACGCCGCTGGGTCGACCGCCTGCAAGACCGCTTCCAAGCGCTGGACCATCACGCGATACCAGCGTGCTGGTGGAAGCACAACGGCCACGTCGAGGTGCTCGTCGCCCTCCGGGACTACGAGAGAGTGTCCTACTCGCAGCTCGCAACCCCCTCGGCTGCAGTCGAGTGGATCCGTGCTCTGAGAGACATGACGCTCCTCTTGAACGAATGGACCGCCGATCTGGCCTGTGGAGCCACCCACCAGCCACCAATCTCGTGCACGACCGTCATCGATCCCGACGACTGGGCGCAGCACGTCAGCGAAGACACTCGCCTTCGAGCATCCCGGGAAAGTGGTTCCCAGCCTGGCTTCTAGATGTACCCGAAGCGTCCGGGTACTCGAAAGGAGCCAACATGGTGCCCACCGGCGACGAGGCGTCACGAATGCCCTCAACCCCGGAGCGGTTCGTCGCCTACCGGTGGCGAGATCCGGTCGTGGAGTCGCTGGGCTTCCCCGTCCAGCACCTCTACACCGAAACCATCCTGCTGCCCGTCCTGGGACCTTCCGCCACCTGGTGTCTGCGCCGGCTCGGTGCGTGGGCAACCGCCTGTCCCGACGGCGTCGAGGTGGACTCCGCCCAACTCGCAAGCGACCTCGGTCTCGGGGCACAACTGGCCAAGAACTCGAAGATCACACGGACCCTGGATCGGCTCAGCAAGTTCGACATGGTCTCCTGGAACAGTGGTGACCTGGCCGTGCGCACGCACGTTGCGCCGGTGCCAGAGCGACAACTCGTCCGCCTGTCGCCCGCACTTCAGAGGCTCCACCAATCCATGGTTGAGGAAGCGGAGCGCTCACGCGCCCTGCCCGCCAGTTCCTTTCCGGGCTCGCCGTCGGCTTCCACATCGGCCCGGCACGGCACCTCGGTGGATCTCGGAGTCTCGGTGTGAGCGGGCCGACGCGATACATCCGTGAGCACCAGGTTGGACGTATGGCCGCGGGCCTGCGCCGAGCTGGTCGACCGAGTGGAATCGACCTCACGGTCAGCTTCAGTCGCGCCCTGGCCGAGCAGGCGCTGGCGCTGGGGTCGGACCTTGGTGTCACGAACTTCGGTCCTGGACTCCTCATCCACACCGTTTCGGAGCAGGGCGGGGGCGCCGTCACGATCCTCGGCTACGCAGACAACGGCGGCCAATGGCTCCGGAGGGACCAGGAGTGACGGGCATCTCGCCGATAGCAGCGGCAAAGTCACGGCACTCGTTGGCCGAGGTTGTGAGTCGCACCGGACTCGTCGTATCTGCCGGAAGCGCGAAACGAGTCGTCACTGCCAGGTGCCCAATGCCCGCCCATGGGCACTACGACAGCACCCC
>JAKBAX010000302.1 GCA_021808785.1 Actinomycetes bacterium
CCCGGACGTGGCAGGGAGGGCGTCGGGGCAGAGGTGAGCGTCACTGCGGGGGTGCGGTATCGTGACCCTCCCGTCTGCGGGGCTATAGCTCAGCTGGTTAGAGCGCAGCACTGATAATGCTGAGGTCGGTGGTTCGATTCCACCTAGCCCCACCGTAAAGGTCCTGGTCAGAGCGGGTTTCAGGGTGACCGCCGGTGACCGCTCGTGACCCTCCACGACCCGGTTTGCCCGTTCGGTGGGTCACGTTTGGGTCACGCCGGCGCCGGTGTGGCCACCGTCGTCGAAGGCTCAGGTGAAGCGCTCCTGGAGCAGGCTGGCTGCCTCGCGATCGGCGGAGTAGGAGGCTCGGGCGTAGACCTCCATGGTCGTCTTGACGGTAGCCGGGCTCGTCACGTTCGCTTGTCCACCCCCGGTCACCCCGTCATCCTCGACGAGCACTACCCCGACCATCCCGGGGGCAACGAACCTCGGATCCGGTCGTTGCGGCCCAAAGACGACGCGGAGCGGACGTTCCTGGCCCTCGGGGACGGGCGGAGCGCTGGCTGCGCGAGGCGTGCGCGACCGGGGTGGCACGCATCCGGGCGAAGATGGCTTCCGCGGTCGAGCTCGCCGCGTTGTTGGGTTCCGAACCGGTCGACCGGGCGTTGGGAGTGGCCGCCCTTGCCGGGAGTTTCGCCGAGGGTGACGTGACGTCGATCGTTGAGCACCTCGAGCGGGCCGAGGCCGCCGAGGACCTAGTCAGCGCGGACGAGGCCTACTCGGCTCAGGTCGGCACCGGCGCTTGGGAAGGCTTCGGACGATGATCCACCCGCCGACGTTCACCCACGGACCCCTCCAGGCCCACGAGCTCGACGACCCCGCCGGACTGCTCGACGACCTAGACGCCTTCATCGCCACCGCCAGCGACGCCGTCCCCGAGCACCTCCGCATCCGTGTGCCCGTGTGGGCGGCCCGCGTGGCCAACGTCGCTGGAGGCCGGTCGTGAACCCGCCCGAGGCGCCGACAACTTCCAGACGAGCTGGCCGGGCTCCTGCGACGCATGCGCCTGCCCTACCTACGCGCCGCGGCGCCGGAGGTGATCGCCACCGCCAAAGCGCAACGCTGGGATCCCGCCGAGGTGCTCCGGGTGCTCCTCGCCGCCGAGGTCGCCGGACGCGACCGGGCCACACGAGCCACCCGCCGACGGGCCCCCGGTCTCCCGGCGGGCAAGACCTTCGAAGCATGGTCCGAGGGCAAGTCGTCCATCCCTGTGCCCACCCAGTCGGCCCTGCGCAGCTTGGAGTGGTCGGCCGAGCGGAGAATTTGGCGATCTGCGGTCCGTCGGGTCCTGGTTGACACTGGGCGCTCCTCTGGTTGTGGGTGATCATCTGGTCCAAGCGTGACGAGAAACCCGTGTGGTTGCTGGGATTCGTGGTTTCGCGTGAGGGGCAGAACACTGGGGCGGGGCGCGCTGGAGTGGATGACACGACCTCAGCTCCCCGTGGCTGCCGCGGCGCGCGCGGCGGAGGGAGCGGACAGGCTGGAGGCGGCCGGCGAGGCGATGGCGTTGGTGCGGGTGCCGGTGTTGGACGGAGGTACGTGGCACGGCATCGATAAGGCGGTGTGGGAGATGGAAGCGGTGATCGACGGGTTAGCCGCTGAGACGGCTGGACTGGCGTTGGACGACCGCCAGCCGACGATCGCAGGCCGCCTGGGCGCGCGGGTGTGGCTCGTACTGCCGTTATCGCCTGGATTGCCCGCATAACATGTGGTTAGATGTTCTTGAGTACCACCAGCCTCGGTGCCCGGTGTATCAGGGGGTTTTGCGATGTCATCCAACACCGTGACGGGAACCACGAGACTCTTGGATCTCTCCGCCGCTTCTTATAGACGTGACCCCAGTGGAGTTGCGGTAGTCGATGATCACGGCACGATGACGTATGGCGAGTTGGCGTTCGACGTGACCTCTCGGTACCGATCGTGCGTAGTGCAGGTCTTCGCGCAGGTAAGGGCATTGGTGATGTCAATAGTTTCGGACTTGTATGAGTCCGACCTGCGCCGATCAGCCTCCCTATATGGCTGAGGGTGGCCCATTGCATCTGGATAATAGTTCCGACTTCGGCATAAATTGGTATAACTACGGTGAAGCCGTCAACGCCTGCTAGGAGTAGCCGTTATGCATTGGCGGCAATGGGTGTTGTGCTGGCAACGGTCATCAGTAATGGATGCGGATCCCGACCAGCACCTAGTAAGCCCTCCATTCCGGCAGGCCCGCTGTGCACGCCGTCGCAAATCCAGTCATCCAGGGATGCCACAACGGTCAATCAGCTGACCATCGTTGGAAACGGCGGGACACAGCAGAACGAGGCGCCTCTAACTTATCCAGTCCATAGTATACTGGAAGTCGCCGGTCAGACGTCGACCTCCAAACATCTTGGGATTCGACCTCGTGCTTCAGGGTGCGTACTTTCGAGTGGGGTACGCCCTCCTCTCATCATGGCCCGGTTCTTTCTTCTCCGGGCAGGCGCGGCGCAGATCGCTAATTCGGTTACTTATGGGGCCACCAACGCAGTCACATTGATACCAATTAGGATCGGTACCTAGACTTAACTACTTCGGCCTGAAAGAAGGCCTTGGGGCGGCCGGATGGCATGGCGGGAGTGGCCGCTGGATGCCCTGTGTGCCTGCGATCCGGCCGTTTCGGCTTCTTGTGGGGGGCCTTTTCGGTCCGTTCGGGACCGTCGGAGCGCGCGGGGAGAAGCCGGACGGCCGGGTCAGGCGACAGCAGCGGGTTCGGTGCTGGTGGTGGGTGGGTCGGTTCCGCCTTGGCGGCGGACGGTGGCTCGTCGGCCCGGTTCGCCGTGACGGTCGGCGGTGAGAGCGGCAACCTTGATCGAGTTGTGGGCGAGGACACCCCACCCACACCATGTTTGGGTGCCTTCGAGGCTGTCGAAGAGCGTCCGGCGCCACAGATAGTCGCGTTTTAGGCAGGAGATGCGGGCTTCGCTGCCGGTGCGCCACTTGACGAGGCGGACGAACCCGCGATCTCTTTGGGCCTTCGTGCGGGTCGGGCTGGTCTTCCCGCGGCGTGGGATCGCCACCGTCTTGACGCCGAGATCGCCGACGGCGTCATCGACGGAAGTCTCGCCGTAACCTCGATCGGCGGTGACCGATTTGGGGGCCCGCCCGAACCGGGCTTTGATCCGGCTGATCGCGGGGGCGAGCATCGGGGCGTCCGGCGGGTTGCCGACCGCCACGGTGTGGTCGATCACGAGCCCGTCGGCGTTGTCAGCGATTTGGGCCTTGTACCCGAACTCGACCGGCCGGCCGAGTCGGCCCTTGCGGATCGGGCGGGCGTCAGGGTCGTGTAGTGACACCACCCGTGTGGAGCCGTCGGGGACCTCCCCGCCGAGACGGGTGCGGGTCTGGGCGACGACCTGTTCGAGCAAGCCGGCCACCCGGTCGATCTCGGCTAACGCCCGCCGTGTCTGCCCCGACCCGGCCACCTTGCGCCGGTGAAGGGTGCGCCGGGCGTTGAGAGCTACCTGTCTGGCCTCGCCGATGGTGGCCTCGGCCAGCGTGGCAAGCTGGCCGGTGATCGCCAGCACCTCGTCTTTGGCGGTGTCGTTGCGCCGCCTGAGCCACACCGCCACGTCATGCGCTCTCCGCCTGACGGAGCGGCCCCGGTCCCTGAAGGTGGTGGACTTCGCCAGCCCGGCCACGCCAGCGGCCCATGAGAGTCTGACCTGCGGTTTCGTGTGTTCGGGCAGGTCAGCGGCGTTGCCTGTACAGACCTGATAATGCTGAGGTCGGGGGTTCGATTCCACCTAGCCCCACCGTAAAGGTCCTGGTCAGACCGGGTTTCAGGGTGACCGCTCGTGCCTCCAGGATCCGGTTTGCCCGGTCGGTGGGTCACGATTGGGTCACGCCGGGGCCGGTGCTGGCACCATCGTCGAAGGCTTTGTTAAAGCGCTCTTGGAGCAGGCTGGCCGCTTCCCGATCGGCGGAGTAGGAGGCTCGGGCGTAGACCTCCATGGTCGTCTTGACGGTACCATGGCCGATCCGTGCCGCCATCACCCGGGGGTGCACACCGACATCGACGAGCGACGAGGCGGCGGCATGGCGGAGCCCGTGGAACGTGAGCCCGTCGAGGCCTGCCGCCGTGACCGCAGGCCGGAGGACTCGTTCACCGAACCTTCTGCGCAGGACGCCACCCTTCGGGCCGACGAAGATCAACGCCTCAGGGTTCGTAATCTCGTCCGCTCGGTAGGCGGCAAGGTGGAGGCCGATGCGGTCGAGAAGGAAGGTTGGGGCAGCCATCGTCCGAAGGCGTGCCGCGCGCTTCCCCTCAGGGACGATGGCGAGGTGACCGGAAAGCTCCTCGACGGTCTGGGCCACCGTGATGGTTTGGCGGGCGAAGTCAATGTCGCGCACGCGCAGTGCGATCGCCTCCTCCCAGGCAAGGCCGAGGACACCGGACGTCAAGACGAGGGTCTGGTAGCGGCCGGGCAACTGGTCCACGAGGCTACGCAGCTGCTCGGGGGTGAGGGTCCTCCGCTCAGGCCGGACGATTCTTGGAAGGGCCACCTTCCTCGCCGGTGACCGCCCGATCAGGTCGGCATCCACCGCGGAGTTGAGCATGGCTCGCAGCGCAGCGACGTCTCTGGTGATCGTTGCCGGCGATGCCTGGCGAGCCCGCCGATCCACCGCTGTCTGGATGTCAGCGGGGGAGAGACCGCCGAGCGTCAGCGTCCCGAGCGACGGTAGGAACACGGCGATTCGTTGCCGGTCGCGGGCGACGGTGGCTGGGCGCTTCCCCGCCCGATCCAGCCACCGCTCGGACCACTCCGCCACAGTGAGGCGACCGGCCCTCGGGTCGAGATATTGGCCGCGAGCGAGGTCGGCGTGGACGGTCGCCAGAAACGCGTTGGCGTCGGCCTTGTGGCGAATGAGGTCGGAGCTGTGATGCGGCGCCCACCTGGGTCGCGGTAACGAACCCGCCACCTCCCCGATGGGAGTTTGTCGATGGCTCCGAACTGCCGCCTCCTGCCGGTCATGATGCGGCATTCCAGCGCGGAGGCTCGACACGGTTGCTTTCGAGGTACTCCTCGATGTCTTCTTCGGCCAATACGACGGAGCGACCGACTCGACTGAAGGCGATTCGCCGCTCTTGGACCAGCCGCCGGAGAAACCGAGAGGAGAAGACCGGGTACCGCTCGGCGGCCTGCTGAAGCGTGAGGTATTGGCCGCGGTCGTGCATTGAGCCACCGCCGGCGCGGCCGATCTGGGCCTTTCGCGTCACCTGGCTTCGCCTCGCTCTATCATTCATTGATGGCCCAGGGCTGGGCTTCGAGGCGGTCAGAGTTCGCTGGCCCGTCACAGCGCCACCCCCGGTACCTCTGCCGGCGGAGCGTCGCAGGAAGAGCCGCAACGATACTGATAGGTTTCTATGAATGTCGTGGCAGACATCGGTCCGGGACCGCAATGTCGCCGCACGTGATCGCCGGGTGTCCAGGCGGTAGGGCCGCTGTCGCCGTACTCGGCGAGCCAGGA
>JAKBAX010000303.1 GCA_021808785.1 Actinomycetes bacterium
GAGATGCGCGACGCCGCGGCCGACCTGCGATTCGAGTACGCGGCCAAGCTTCGCGACGAGATCAGCGACCTGAAATCCGAACTGAAGGAGCTGGCGCCGTCCTAGCCGGGGTGGCGGGGGACGCGGTGGACGCGGAGGACGCGGGGGACGCGGGGGACCGGGCCGGTCGCCGGCCCCCGAAGCGGCTGTTGCGCCCCATCCACAAGAAGGCAGCCACGGCCAGCACCAGGTAGGCGAAGTAGCAGATGAGCTGGAGCACGGTGGGGCGGTCGGCGTAGCCGAAGAAGCTGTGCAGGATGTCGCCGAAGGTGCTGGACTGGCCCAGCTGGTGAGAGCTGTTCCACACCACGCCGGTGAGCACCCGGATCCAGCCCAGCTCCTGCAGGTTCTCCACCGCGTCGGCGACCAGACCGGCGGCGAAGATCATGAGCAGAGCGCCCACCGCGGTGAAGAACGCGCCGATGTCGATCCTGCGGCCGAACCGGTAGATGGCCAGGGCGATCAGCAGGGCCACCGCCAGGCCACCGGCCCCGCCGGCCAGCACGTCCTTCGAGGACGAGGCGAAGGCGATGGCCAGGGTGAACACCATGGTCTCGAGCCCCTCCCGCCCCACCGCCTGGAACGCCAGTGCGCCGAGCCCGAAACGGGCCCGGCCGTCGAGGGCGGCGTCGGCCCGCTGACGCAGCTCGCCACTCAGGTCCCGGGCATGGTTGCGCATCCAGAATGTCATGTAAGTGAGCACCGCCGCCGCGATCAGGTAGGTGACGGTCTCGAAGATGGTCTGGGTGCGGGACCCGGCGTAGGTCTTCAGGGTCAGGTATATGGCCACCCCGCCCACGAGGACCAGACCGAGCGCCGCTCCCACCCCTATGAACACGTCGCGGAAGTGCTGACGCTGGCCGGCCCGGTCCAGGTAGGCCAGCAGGATCGACACGATCATGCTGGCCTCGATGCCCTCTCTCAAGAAGATGAGAAACGTAGCGGCCATTCGCTTATTTTAGGCTACCCTAAGATGTCCCGTCAAGGGGTCCTCAAGCACCATTCGGCATCGCGCCGCCATGCTGGGTTTCCTACCCGATCGGGCCCGGAAAGGCGTGCAGCGAACACACGTTCGGCGGTAGCCTGGAGCGATGCCGCGGAGGAAGCTTGCGACGACGCTGCCAGGGACCAGCGGGGGCAATCGCCTCCTCGTGCGGGGGGCCCGCGAGCACAACCTGAAGAACATCTCGCTGGACCTGCCGAGGGATCGGCTCATCGTGTTCACCGGGCTGTCCGGCTCGGGCAAGAGCTCGCTGGCCTTCGACACCATCTATGCCGAGGGCCAGCGCCGGTACGTCGAGTCGCTGTCCAGCTACGCCCGGCAGTTCCTCGGTCAGATGGACAAGCCCGACGTCGACTTCATCGAGGGCCTGTCGCCGGCCATCTCGATCGACCAGAAGTCGGCCTCGCGCAACCCCCGCTCGACGGTGGGCACCATCACCGAGATCTACGACTACCTGCGCCTGCTCTACGCCCGGGTCGGGGTGCCGCACTGCCCCCACGACGCGACGGTGGTGGCCCGCCAGACCCCCCAGCAGATCGTCGACCGCATCCTGGAGCTGCCCGAGGGCACCCGCTTCCAGGTCCTGGCCCCCGTGGTGCGGGGGCGCAAGGGGGAGTACCAGAGCCTGCTGGAGGAGTTGGCCGGGCAGGGGTTCGCCCGGGCCCGCATCGACGGCGAGGTCTACGAGCTGTCCGACCCTCCGAAGTTGGCCCGCTACGAGACCCACACCATCGAGGTGGTGGTCGATCGATTGGTCAAAAGGGAGGGCATCGAGCGCCGGCTCACCGACTCGCTCGAGACCGCCCTGCGGCTGGCCGAGGGCGTGGCCGAGGTGCAGTTGGTACCCAAAGGGACGGCCGCCGGCGGGGATGGGGACCCCGCCGGGGCGGAGAAGGCCGGGCCGGCGGGGCGCCCGGCCGGGAATGTGGAGGAGGAGGTCCTCACCTTCTCGCAGCACCTGGCCTGCCCGACCTGCGGGCGGTCCTACGACGAGTTGGCCCCCCGGAACTTCAGCTTCAACTCGCCGTACGGGGCCTGCCCCAACTGTGACGGCCTCGGCACCAAGTTCGAGGTGGATCCCGAGCTGGTGGTGCCCGACCCGGATTTGAGCATCGCCGACGGCGCCATCGCCCCCTGGGGCGGGGCGCGCGGGGAGTACTTCAACCGGGTGCTCGAGGCGGTCGCCGGGGCCGGCCATTTTTCCGTGACCGCCCCGTGGCGCAAACTGAAAAAGGCGGACCAGAAGACCGTGCTGTTCGGCACCGGCACCAAGAAGGTGCACGTCGAGTACCGCAACCGCTACGGCCGGGTGCGCTCCTACGACACCCATTTCGAGGGGGTGGTCCCGTGGCTGGCCCGCCGCCACAGCGAGGCCGACTCCGACTACGCCCGCGAGACCATCGAGGGCTACATGCGGGAGGTGCCCTGCCCGGCCTGCGGGGGGGCCCGGCTCAAGCCCGAGAGCCTGGCCGTCACCGTGGCCGGGCACAACCTGTTCGAGCTGTGCGACCTGTCGCTGCGCCACGCCACCGCCATCGTGGGCGGTCTGGAGCTGTCCGAGCGCGACCACCTGATCGCCGACCGGGTGCTCAAGGAGATCCGGGCCCGCATGCAGTTCCTGCTCGACGTGGGCCTCGACTACCTGTCGCTCAACCGGTCGGCCTCCACGCTGGCCGGTGGCGAGGCCCAGCGGATCCGGCTGGCGTCGCAGATCGGCAGCGGGCTGGTCGGGGTGCTGTACGTGCTCGACGAGCCGTCCATCGGGCTGCACCAGCGGGACAACCACAAGCTCATCGAGACCCTCGTCCGCCTCCGCGACCTGGGCAATACGGTGATCGTGGTCGAGCACGACGAGGACACCATCCGGGTCTCCGACCACGTGGTGGACATCGGACCGGGGGCCGGCGAGCACGGTGGTCGGGTGGTCGTATCGGGCACGGTGGCCGACCTGCTACGGAGCCGGGAGTCGCTGACCGGGCAGTACCTGACCGGTAAGCGGTCCATCCCGGTGCCGGAGCTGCGGCGCGAGCCCAAGGGGTTCATCAAGGTCAAGGGGGCCCGCGAGCACAACCTGAAGGGCGTCGACGTCGAGTTCCCCCTCGGCTGCATGGTCGCCGTCACGGGGGTGTCGGGGTCGGGCAAGTCCACCCTCGTCAACGACATCCTGCTGCGGGCCCTGATGCAGAAGATCTACCGGTCCAAGGAGGTGCCGGGCCGCCACATCCGGGTCGAGGGCATCGACCAGCTGGACAAGGTGATCAGCATCGACCAGTCACCCATCGGTCGCACCCCGCGCTCGAACCCAGCGACCTACACCGGGGTGTTCGACCACGTCCGCCGCCTGTTCGCCACCACGACCGAGGCCAAGGTGCGGGGTTACCAGCCGGGCCGCTTCTCGTTCAACGTCAAGGGCGGCCGCTGCGAGGCGTGCTCGGGCGACGGGACCATCAAGATCGAGATGCACTTCCTGCCCGACGTGTACGTGCCGTGCGAGGTGTGCAAGGGGGCGAGGTATAACCGCGACACCCTCGACATCACCTTCAAGGGCAAGAACATCTCCGACGTGTTGGACATGCCGTGCGAGGAGGCGTTGGAGTTCTTCGCCAACCAACCGCCCATCGCCCGCCACATGCAGACCCTCGTCGACGTGGGCCTGGGTTACGTGCGGCTGGGCCAGCCGGCCCCCACGCTCTCCGGGGGGGAGGCGCAGCGCATCAAGCTGGCATCGGAGCTGTCGAAGCGGTCCACCGGTCACACCGCCTACGTGCTGGACGAGCCCACCACCGGTCTGCACTTCGAGGACATCCGCAAGCTGCTGGCCGTCCTGTCCCGCCTGGTCGACCAGGGCAACACGGTGCTGGTCATCGAGCACAACCTGGACGTGATCAAGACGGCCGACTGGGTCATCGACCTGGGCCCCGAAGGGGGCGACGGGGGTGGCCAGGTCGTGGTCGAGGGCACCCCCGAGAAGGTGGCCAAGACCGCCGACTCCCACACCGGGCGCTTTCTCGCTCCTCTCTTGTAGCCGGGCGGTGGCGCCCCCACCCACACCTGGGAGAGTGGCGCCCGGTGTGGGAGGGGCTGTCGCCGACCCTGCCTGCGACCAGGGTGCGTCAGGAGATGTCGAGCATGCGCTGCAGCGCGACGCGGGCGTCGGCGGCGGTGGCCGGGTCGACTGTGATCCGGTTGACCACCCGCCCGGCCACCAGCTCATCGAGGACCCAGGCCAGGTGGGCCGCGTCGATGCGGAACATGGTCGAGCACGGGCAGATGAGCGGGTCCAGGGACGTGACGGTCACGCCCGGATGCTCGTGGGCCAGGCGCTGGACCAGATGGATCTCGGTGGCCACCGAGATGGCCGTGCCAGGGCGCTCACGCTCCAGTCGCTCCACCGCGGCGATGATGTAGTCGGTGCTGCCGACCTCGTCGGCCAGCTCCACCACCTCGTGGCTGCACTCGGGGTGGGCGATGACGACTCCGCCGGGTTGCCGGGCCCGGAAGTCCTCCACGTGGGCCGGGCGGAACCGCTGGTGGACCGAGCAGTGGCCCTTCCACAGCAGGAACCGCGACCCCTTGACGGTGGCGTCGTCGAGCCCGCCCAGCTCCCGGCGGGGATCCCACACCGCCATGTCGTCGGCCCCGAAGCCCAGCTGATAGGCGGTGTTACGGCCCAGGTGCTGGTCCGGGAAGAACAGCACCTTGGTCGCCGGCCCCCGCTGGGCCAGGGCCCAGGTGAGGATCTTCCTGGCGTTGGACGAGGTGCACACGGCCCCGCCGTGGCGGCCGACAAAGGCCTTGAGGGCGGCGGCCGAGTTCATGTAGGTGATGGGAACGACGGCCTCTACGTCGGTGACCTCGGCCAGCGCCTCCCACGCCTCCTCCACCTCGTCGAGGTCGGCCATGTCGGCCATCGAGCAACCGGCGTTCAGGTCGGGCAGGATCACCTTCTGGTGGGCGCCGGTCAGCACGTCGGCCGACTCGGCCATGAAGTGGACCCCGCAGAACACCACGTACTCGGCCTTCGAGGCGGCGGCCAGGCGGGACAGCCCGAAGGAGTCACCTCGGGCGTCGGCCCAGCGCATGACCTCGTCCCTCTGGTAGTGATGGCCGAGGATCATGAGACGCTCGCCGAGGGCGGCCTTGGCCGCGCCGATGCGCGCTTCTAGACCATCGGGTGTAGTGGTCGAATACCCCTCGGGTAGAGGGGTCTGCAAACGGAGCATGGTACGGAACCTCCGGAAGGAGAACCCTCGATACTGCGGTCGGCGGGGACAGCCCGGGCGCCCATCCGCGGGGATGTCGACCTCGAGGGGGATATGTGGCCGGATTCCGGGCCGGCAGGGACCAGCATAGGCCCGGTTCCGGTCATCCGCTCGGATGTTGGGGCCGACCGGGCCAGTGGGCCGGCGGGCGGGGCCGGTGGGCCGGGCCGGTGGGCGGGGCCGGTGGGCCGGCGGGCTACGATGCC
>JAKBAX010000304.1 GCA_021808785.1 Actinomycetes bacterium
GGGGGCCATGGGCCGACCGGTCGCCGACCGGCTCGTCTCCGCAGGCTTCGAGGTGGCCGCCTACGTTCGCAGCGAGGCCGCACGACCTTCCCTGGCGAAGGCCGGCGTGGAGTTGGTGGAGGAAGTGCCCGCTCTGGGTCGTGGCTGCCACGTCGTGATCCTCTACCCCTACAGCGATGAGCAGGTTCGTCAGGTGGCCGTCGACGATGGGTTGGTCGAATCGATGGCCGAGGGCTCGGTCCTGGTGATTCACACGACCGGGAGTCCTCGCACGGCGGCCAGTATTGCTGCGGCGGCGGGATCGCGGGGTGTGTCGGTGCTCGACGCTCCAGGCAGTGGAGGTCCAGCCCAGGTGGCCGCCGGGGAGCTGGTGCTGTTCGTCGGTGGGCCGGAGGAGGTCTTGGAGCGGTGTCGGCCGATGCTGAGCTGCTACGCCTCGCAGGTGGTCCATTTCGGTGATGTAGGGAGCGGCCAGCGGGTGAAGTTGATCAACAACCTCCTGTTCGGAGCCCATACCGAGCTGGCCGTCGAGGCCGCTCGGCTGGCGGGCGAGTTCGGCATCGATCCGATCTTGTTGGCTCAGACCTTGCACCGCTGCAGCGGGGCGAGCAGCGCATTGGACCTCGTCGCGACGATGAGGTCACCTGACGCTCTCCTTCACGGAGCCGGATGGACGATCTACAAAGACGTCCACTACGCCTTGGATCTGGTCTCGGAACTCGACGGCTCCCTTGGCTCGTTCCAGGGCGTCGTGGACTCGGTGCTGAGGCGCACCGCCCCCTACCGGCGCGACTCTTGAATCAGGCAGCAGGTACAACTCACCGCAGATACGCCAGTCCGCCGTCCAGGGGCAGTGTGGCCCCCGTCAGATAGCCGGCGTCCGGTCCGGCCAGGAACACCACGGCGCGGCCGATATCAGTCTCGGGGTCCCCGATTCTCCCGAGGGGCACCTGCGCCACCGTGGCCGCTGCCCGCTCGGGCTCGCCTGCCATGTACGCGGCGACCGCGTCGGTCATGGCGAAGGGCATTATTCCGTTGACCCTGATCCCATCGACCGCCCATTCCATCGCCGCGGCACGGGTCAGGGCATCGAGGGCTGCTTTGATCATGGCGTAGGCGGCCCGATTGGGTGCAGAGGATGCCTTCGAGACACCAGACGAGACATTGATGACCACCCCACCGCCGGCCAGATAGGGGTGACACCGGCGCATCAACCGCATCGCGGCAACCGGTCCGGTCACCCAAGCTGCCTGCACCAACTCGTCGGGTATCTCGAGAAGCGTTCCGTGCGGAACGAGCGCAGCGTTGTTGACCAGGATGTCCAGAGTGCCGAAGGCCTCCACAGTGGAGGAGACGCACGCCTCGATCTGCTCCTCGACAGAAACGTCGCATACACAGACTCTCGACGTCCCTCCCCGTATCTCTATCTCCCTGGCGGTGGTGTCGAGCGACGAGCGGGTCCTGCCCGCCAGCATGACTGCGGCGCCTTCCGCGGCTAGAGCCAGGGCGATACCGCGCCCGACCCCGGTACCGCCGCCGGTGACGACGGCCGAGCGTCCCGTGAGGGTCCCTCCACCAGCCATCATGCCGAGAAACCCATCACGGTAGCCGCCGGTCGTAGCTGCTGGCCGGCTGGAGCAGTCGGACCGTGAGATCGACCATTACGTCGATGGGCCGGCGGCGGGCCGCCACGGTCGGGACCAGCGTGCGGGCTATGAGAGCACCCAGGAGCATGTCGAAGACGTCGTCGGGATCGACATCCTGGTCGATGGCTTCCGGCCCGGCCGCGACCAGGATGTCCATGAACTGCGGCCGGGCAGAGACGGACAGCCACTCTTCGGGGGCTCCGGAACGCCCTGCGGACTGATACGAGGCCATCAAGGCCGGCATGGCGGCGCGCGCCGCAGGCGAATCGAACACCGCCAGGTAGGCACGAACGAAGCGCTTCAAATCGCGCCGCAGGTCGCCCACCGGGCGGACCAGGATCTGAGCGAACCCGGCAAAGACGGCCTGTTCGATGATCTCGGAACGTGAGGACCAGCGACGGTAGACGGCCGATGCGTGGACGCCCGACCGCTCTGAGATGCCCTGAATGGTCGTGGCCTCGATTCCGCCCTCGACGAGGAGATCTCGGGCCACTTGAAGGACACGCCGGTCGATGGAGGGATCTCTGGGACGCCCCCGCCTGCGGGTTTCATGTTCGGGCACGATACCGATGTTAGCCTTTTGCTTCAAAACACCGATCTTCAAAGGGTGTGAACGCTCGACACGTATCTTCTCGGCCGGAGGGCCTCCCGCAGGCGACCACCTGCACACCATGGTGGCCAAACGCAAGGGCCTCAACATCCAATTCGGGGGTGGGCCGTCCATGACCCACTGGAACCAGGCCTTCGAAGAGGTATGCGAAGGCCGCATCGACGTGCAGCCGATGTTCGGCCGGAGTGTACCTCTGCACGAGGTGCCAACCGCCATCGACGAAGCCCGCGACGCCAGGGGGCCAGCCCGTTTGATCGTCATGCCGCAGCAGACCTGAGCCCAAGCGTTCCGGGATAGGGGAGTGGCGTCAAGGCGTCAAGGCCGATGCCAAGGTTCGACGGTGGGGTAGAAACCGGTAGAGGCGGCTCGACCCGGTCGTTCGACATCATGAGATGTCGAGGCTCGATGGCTGAAGCTCGGGGAGGCGCGGGTCGAGGGCAGATCCCGAGCGTTGCTGTAACTCCTCTACGTCCCAGGGGTTCGTTACGACTCGCCGGAGGTGCCGGATGGAGGACTCGGAGAGGGGGTCACGGCCATGCTGAAGTGCAATGTTGTCCCAGATCACGAGGTCGCCGGTCTGCCAGTGGTGCCGGAAGGTGTGCTGGGGTAGGTATTGCCAGTGGCCCACCTCGGCAAACAGGTCTTCGCTGGCTTCATAGCTCCATCCCTTGACGTGGCTGGTGAATGTCTGGCAGATGTTCACCAGTTCTTCTCCGGTCCGCGGGTGGTGGATCACGGCGGGATGGACCGAGACGGTGTTGCCGTAGTCCTTGCCCTCTACCCGGTCGGTGATGCGGTAGCGGGACCCGTAGTCGTCGGCGTTGTGGAAGAAGTTGGCGCACTTCACCAACTGCAAGCGGCGTAGACGTTCCAACAGGGGGGCCGGCATGTTGCGGGCGGCAAGGCCCATGTCGACGAAGGTGGTGGGGTCGTTGCCCTCCACCTCGACCGCATAGAGCGAGATGGCGTCGCCTGCACCGTCTCGATAGAAGGAGAAGTCGGAGTGGTAGCTCAACATGTCCCGCCCCGATATGTACTCCCCCGGCCGGGTCGTGACGTAACTGACCTTGCCGCCAACACGCTCCGGGTAGGGGAGGTACGCCGAGTCGGGCATCTCTCTTATCACCCGACCCAACAGGGACATCAGCGCGACCTGCTGCTCCGGGGCCATCCTCGTCCCCCGGATGACGACCACCCGATGCTCGACCAGGAGTCGTCGAATCTCCTCGCCACCGGACGTCGAAACCTCGACCGGGTCGAGCTCGTGCAACTCGACGGCGAAAGGGGTATGGCGACGAACCACTCTCACGAATGTTCCCTCCTATCACCTGTCGCGGCCCTCGGTACCGGCCGGCCTCCATTCGGGGGCCCGTCTCTCGGTGAAGGCACGAGGTCCTTCCATTCGGTTGGCGCTGTGGCGGATCTCCTCCCAGGCCTGGTCCCGTTCACGCTGCGCCGCCTCGATCGGAAGATCGCGCCCTGCCTTGACCACCCGTTTGAAGGCTTCAGTGGCCAGGGGGGCACCCAGGCCCAGATCGGCCACCAGCCGGTCGACCTCGACCAGGAGCTGGTCGCGGTCGGCCACCAGCTGCTGGACGAATCCGATGGAGTGGGCGCGCGCCGCGGTGATTGGTCGACCGGTGAGCTGGATCTGCAGGGCTTCGCCAAGAGGGATGGCGCGGCTCAATTCGACCAGCCCGGGATCGGGCATGAGCCCGAGGCGGACCTCGGGCAGACCGAAGGATGAGCGCTCTGTAGCGGCCCGGAGGTCACAGAGAGTGGCGATTTCCATACCGCCGGCGAGGCAGTAGCCGTCGACGGCGGCGACCAGGGGTTTGGGGAAGGCCCGCAAGGCGGAGAAGGCCTGGGTCCCGCCCATCCCCTCGCCTGGTTGGGCATCCGGATCCAGGCCTTGGGCATCGAAACGGGCCAGCTCCTCGAGGTCGGCGCCGGCCGAGAAGGCCCGTCCGCCGGCACCGGTGATCACGAGGGCGCGGACTTCGGCGTCGGCCTCAGCCGCGTCCAGCGCGTCGATCAAGCCGCGGTAGATCTCCGAGTTGAGGGCGTTCATGGCCTCGGGACGGTTGAAGGTGACCCAGAGAGCCGGGCCGCGCCGCTCGACCAGAACCGCATTTTCTGTCACTCGGACACCCTGGCTTCTCTGTCCCAGGTCCCTGGGCCCGGGTTCCTCCCCCGCAGTTCGGACTTGCGGACCCGGGCCGAGGCTTCGGATTTGGGGAGAGCAGGGATGACTTCTACGTAACGCGGCAGCATGAAAGCCGGCATCTTGGACCCGAGGAAGTCGATGAGCTCGGACGGGTCGAGAGGGGAGGTGCCGGTAGTGACGTAGACCATCACGTCGTGGTCACCGTGGTCGTTGGCTACGCCAACCGCCGCACACTCGATCACTGCTGGGTGCTCGCAGACCAGGGCCTCCACCTCGAACGAGGAGATGTTCTCCCCCCGCCTGCGGATGGTGTCGGTCAGCCGGTCGACGAAGGTGAAGTTTCCGTCGGCGTCGAAGGTCATGGCGTCGCCGGTGTGGAACCACCCGTTGCGCCACGCTTTTATGGTCTGATCGGGCATCTTGTAATAACCCGCGTTGATCCCCCATGGTTCCCGGTTGCGGACCACCAGTTCGCCGACCTCGCCGGGGCCGAGGGGCTGGTCGTGCTCGTCGACGATGCGCAACTCGGGGAAGGGCCAGACCTCCCTTCGCCGGCCGGTGCAGCTGGGCGGACCGTGGTCCCAGCCGGTCGTGATGGGGGTGCCGATCTCGGTCTGGCCGTAGGCGACCGAAACCTGGACTCCGAAACGGGCCTCAAAGGCTTCGATCTCAGGGATCATGGGACCCAGAAGGACGTAGCGGACGGGATGATCGGCGTCGTCGGGTCGGGGGACGGCCGACCAGAGCAGCGAGGTGAGCGATCCCACGAGCGACATCGTGGTGCAGCGGGTACGTCGGACATCGTCCCACACGGCGCGGGCGCGGAACTTGTCCCGGATGACCAGCCGGGCGCGGCGCGCCAGCGTGCACTGGAAGGCCCCACGACCTGCGATGTGGAACAGCGGGAGGGGGCAGAACACGCTCGACCCCGGCCCAACGGCCTCCTCCGGGGCATAGGACCATCCCTGGTAACCGAGTCCCCAGGGGCAGACAACTGCCTTTGACGGGCCGGTCGTCCCAGATGTGAACATGAGCGCCGCGGTATCCAGATCG
>JAKBAX010000025.1 GCA_021808785.1 Actinomycetes bacterium
TGCGGCGGGCGGGGCGCCGCCGGGGAGCCCGGCATGATCGTGTTCCGGGCCGAGCCCGAGCCGCTCATGAGCATCATCGTGGTGGCCTGGCAGGAAGCCCCCTACCTGCTGCCCTGCCTGCAGTCGGTCAGCGAGACCGTGACCGCCCCCTACGAGGTGCTCCTGGTGCTCAACGAGCCGTCGCCCGACCTCGAGGCACGGGTCGAGCGGGAGCTCGGGGGGGTGCGGGTCCTGCGCTTCCGTACCAACCTGGGCTTCGGAGGCGGGGTCAACGCGGCGGCGGCCGAGGCCCGGGGCGAGTTCCTGATCCTGCTGAACGATGATTCCGTGGTGGACCGGGGATGGGCCGAGTCCCTCGTCGACACCGCCCGGCGCCGACCCCGGGCGGGGATGGTGGGCAGCACCTACCTGCACCCGGACCGCAGCCTGCAGGAGGCCGGTTCGGTGCTCTGGCTCGACGGCAGCACGTCGGCCTTCTCCGACGAGGAGGGGCTCGGCCACTGGCGGTTCGAGCGGAGGGTCGACTACTGCTCCGGTGGGTCGCTGCTGATCCGGCGTGACGTGTGGCACCAGCTGGGGGGTTTCGACGACCGCTATTACCCGGCCTATTACGAGGACATGGACCTGGCCCTGCGGGCCGGGGATCTGGGCTGGGAGGTCTGGTACCAGCCGCTGTCCATACTGCGCCACGTCCGTTCGGGAAGCGCCGGCCGCCTGCACCGGTTCCTCTACGAACGCAGCCGGGCCCAGTTCCTCCACCGCTGGGGCCGGCGCCTCGACCACCTCCAGGCCCGCGGCTGGTTCGAGACGGCCGCCTGGCGGGCGATGGGTTACCCCACCCGGGTGCTCATCCTCGACGACCACCTGCCCGACCCCGGGATCGGGGCCGGCTACGGGCGGGCCCGCGACACCCTCGAGGTCCTGGCCGCCGACCCGGGGATCCACGTGGCCATCCATGCCACCATCGGGGCCCGAATGAACCCGGAGCTCCTGCTGCGTACCGGGGTGCGGGTGATCGAGGACCTGGACCGGCACCTGGCGGTCAAGGGGGTCGACTACGAGGTGGTGGTGATCTCACGGCCCAACAACTTCGAGGACTAT
The DNA here is from genome assembly GCA_021808785.1 of Actinomycetes bacterium. Taxonomy (GTDB): domain Bacteria; phylum Actinomycetota; class Acidimicrobiia; order Acidimicrobiales; family Palsa-688; genus JAKCDU01. The sequence goes on from JAKBAX010000025.1 coordinate 1,102, forward strand.
TACCAGATGATCCGCCGGCGCCTGCCCGGGGCCCGGGTCATATACGACGCCGAGGCCCTCTTCTACCGGCGTATACAGGCCAAGGTCGAGTACCTGGAGCAGACCGCGGCAGAGGATCCCCAGCTGCCGGACCTGCGGGCGGAGGCGGCGGCGGCCCGGGTCCTCGAGCGGCGCATCTTCTCGTCGGTCGACGCCGTCGTGTGCATATCGGAGGAGGAGGCGGATCTGGTCCGGGCCCAGACCGACTCGCCGGTCCACGTGGTGGAGGCGTGGCTGGCGACCCCCCGCACCACCCGCGCCACCCACGCCGAGCGGGCCCATATCGGGCTGGTTGCCGGATGGGCGGCCGGGCCGGGTTCGCCCAACACCGAGGGTCTGCTCTGGTTCGCCCGCGAGGTGCTGCCCCGGGTCCGGGCCGCCCTGCCGGGTTGCCGTCTGCGGGTGACCGGCGCCCATCCCCCCGCCGACATCGCCTGGCTGGAGGGGCGCTCGGTGGAGTTCGTGGGCCACCTGCACGACCTGCAGGACTTCTACGAGGAGATACGGGTGGCCATCTCGCCCACCCTCTTCGGGGCCGGCGTCAAGCTGAAGACGGTCGAGGCCATCCAGTACGGGGTGCCGGTGGTCGCCACCGACGAGGCGGTGGGCGGGTTCGACACCGAGATGCGCCGGGCCGTCTGGGCCACCTCCGACCCGGCCGAGTTCGCCCGCGCCATCGTGGCCTTCTACCGGGATCCCGACGTGTGGAACGACTTCCGGGAGCGGGAGCTGGCGGTGAGCCGGGACGCCGCGGCCGGCGCCGCCGCTGGTCACCGGTGGACCGACCTGATACGCGACACTGTCGGGGTATCGATGGACGACCGAGGTGAGAAGCTGTCGTGAAGACTCGGGAAGAGGCTTCCTCTTCGCAGCCGGTGGAGCAGGCCGATAATGGCGAGGACCGCCGACTGTGGGAGGCCCAGCAGGAAGTATCGGAGTTGCGCAGCCGGCTGGCCGAGGAGATCGAGCGGGAACGCATACTCGAGCTGGAGATCGGCGCGGTGCGAAAGGACCTCGAGGTAAAGGTGACCTACGCCCGGGCCCTCGAGGAGGCGGCCGAGGAACGCAAAGCCCACCTCGCCTGGTTGCAGGTCCACTTCGACCGTGAGCGGGACCGGGCCGACCGGGCCGAGGCGGAGCTGGCGGCCGAGCGGTCCCGTCTGTACTACCGGATCTTCCAGCCCGTCCTGCGGGCGTTGCGGGGGCGCGGCGAGTCCTGATGATCTCCTACGCGCAGAACGCGGAGGACGTCGTCCTCGACCGCGTCCTGCCCCAGGAGCAGGGTTTCTACGTCGACGTAGGGGCGGCCTCCCCGGATGCCTCGTCGGTCACCCGCCACTTCTACGACAAGGGCTGGCGGGGTATCAACGTCGAACCGCGTCGCGACGCCTGCGCGGCGCTGCGCGAGAAGCGACGGCGCGATCTCAACCTGCAGATCGCCATCGGCGCCGAGGAAGGCACCTGCACCTTCTACGTGGTCGAAGAGGATCCCGACCTGTCGACCATCGATCCGGGCGACCTGTCCTTCCTCCGGGCCAAGGGTCATACCTTCCACGCCGAGCAGGTGCCGGTGCGCACGCTGGACTCGGTGCTGGCCATGGCCGAGGTGGAGAGCATCGACTTCTTGAAGATCGACGCCGAGGGCGCCGAACGGGCGGTGCTGTCGGGGCTGGACCTCCACAGGTGGCGACCGAAGGTGGTCGTGGTGGAGGCGGTCAAGCCCTGGAGTCGTGACCGCACCGACTCCGAATGGCGGTCGATCCTCGAGGACCATGGCTACGTGGAGGGCCTCTTCGACGGGGTCAACCTCTTCTTCGCCCCCGCCGACGACACCGAGCTGCTGGACCGCCTGGTCCCCGCCTCGGCCCTGGACCACTTCCGTAGCGCGGAGATCGTGGCGCTCGAGCGCGAGCTGGCGTGGCACCGCTCCAAGATGGCGCCGGCCCCGCCGTCGCGGCCCGAGCCGCTCCACCCGCAGAGGCCGATCCCCCCACCGCCCCCGGCCCGCCTGGCGGTGGTCGGGCCGCCCGGCCCGGCCCTCGACCGGCTGGCCACGGCGTTGGGCGCCGCCAACGACGCCGACGTGGTCCCGGTCACGCACCCGGCGGGCATCGACTGGTCCGGCCTGCCCGGCCGGGCCGTCATGGTGCTGCCGGCGGCCCGCACCGACGCGCTGGAGGCCCAGTTGCGGACCGTCGGCGCCCGGGTGGTCAGTCCGGCCCGCCATCCCTGGGCCCTGCTCTGCGACGCCTACGAGAGCCACGCCCGAGCCCGGGCCAACGGTCCCACTCCGACCCCGCCCCCCGACGGTTTCGTGGAATGGGCCCTGGGTCCAGAAGCCGGCCGGCTGCTGGCGGTCACGACCAGCTGGTGGTCCACTCCGGCGACCATCCGGTTGCGCTACGAGGACCTGGTCGCCGATCCCGACGGAGGGCTGGCCCCTCTACTGCGCCGGCTTCGCATGGTCCGACCGCCCGACCTGTCGGGGCTGGGGCTGCTCATCGGGGCGCCACCCCATCTGAGCGACGAGCAGGTCGAGCGGCTCCTCGAGGCGCACGGCCCGACGTGGGCCCGGCTCGGATACCGCTGAACGCCGTTGCCGCGACAGATTCTGAGACAGCTTCTCAGGCTGTCCTGACCGGGCGAGGCAGGGCGTCGGGCCCCCCGACGCGGCTGCCGGCCCGGATCAAGAGGGAGCCGAGGCTACGGCGGGCCTCGTGCAGCGCCCGGTGGGCGGATGGGCGGAGGCCCTGGCCGCTCCGGCTCTCGTCTGATGGGTAGATACCGGCTGCCGCCACCCGCCGCAGTTCCTCGCGGTGGGCGGCGCCCAACTGTTCGTGGATCCACGGGTTCATGGCCTTCACTATACCGAGGGTCGAATGGCAAACCACCGATATTTTGATATAGTCATATAACTATGCCAATGTTCCCCGATCCGGTTGGTAGGGAAGAGCCCCGTATGGAAGCTCACCCGTCCCTGGCCGTCGAAATCGACTGGGCCATGTCGAGTGCCCACCGGCTGGGCCGCCGGGTGCTGCGCCCGGTGGTCGAGGATCTGTACCGCGCCGACCCGGGCCTGGTGCAGCGGATCACCCGGCTCTGGGGTGGCGAGGAAGCGCTCAGCTATCCGGGCTACCTCGAGCTCTCGGTGCTCGCGCACCACGGTGGGGTCATGTGGACCACCGACGGCGACCAGTTCCTCGCCGCGCTGGCCGGGGCGGCCGCCGACGCCCCGGCTGACTGGCCATTCCCGTCCGAGACGCCTGAGGACGAGGCCCGGATCCAGCGCCGGCTGAAGGCCCTACGGTCGTCGTCGAAGCGGCGCCGGACCTACCTCGAGGTGGTGGGCGAGGTGTGGGCCGGCCTGCGCGCCGACTGGGAGAAGGAGGGGCGGGCGGCGGTGGAGCGAGAGATGGCCCTGCGCCGGTCGCTGCTCGAGCGGCACCAACCGTGGCCGGATTTCGCCACCAACGACTGCTGCAGCGTCGACCTCGATGCCCTCTACGCGACGCTAGGCCCCGACGACGAGGTGGCGGTGGTCCCGGCCTACTACAGCCAGACCGGGCTGGTCATCGCCATGCCCGGCCTGCTGGTGGTGGGAGTGGGCACCGAAGCCCCGGCGGCCGAGGAGCGGGGTCGGGCGGAGCTGCTGGCCCCCCGGCTCAAGGCGGTGGCTGACCCGACCCGCCTGGCCCTGCTGGCCGGCCTGGCCCGGCGGGAGATGACGGTGACGGAGATGGCCCAGGAGTACTCCCTCTCGCAGCCGACCGTGAGCAACCACATCAAGCTCCTCCGCGATGCCGGTCTGGTGGCGGTGCGCAACGATGGGCGCAACCGGTACCTGGCCATCCAGCGGGGCGCCTTCCAGGATCTCGAGCAGGATCTGCACCATCTGCTGCGCCTCGAGTCCGCCTAGAGGACCAACCGACCGGCGGCCGGCCCCGGGTGGGGAACCGCTACCCTGACCGCGTGACCGCCCAGCCCAGTCCCGCGCGCGGCGCGCCGCCTGCGGCCCGGACGCCCCGGGCCCGGCGCAGTGACGGCGAGGAGACCCGCCGCCGGGTGCTCGACGCCGCGGTGGCCAGCATCTTGGAGCTGGGCTACTACGAGACCAGCACCAACGAGATCGCCCGGCGGGCCGGGGTCACGTGGGGCGCCCTGCAGTACCAGTTCGGTACCCGGGAGGCCCTCCTGCTCGAGGTGGTCAACGACCGCTGGGACCGGCTCCAGGCTCTGGTCGCCAGTGCCCGGATAGAGGGCCGGACGCTGGAGGAGCGGCTCTCGTCGCTGATGAACGTGCTGGCCGAGCACTACGGCCGGGAGGAGGAACTGGCCCAGATCCAGATCCTGCTGGACCTGACCCGCAACCCGAAGGTCTCGGGCCCCACCCGCCAGGCGGTGGCCGAACACGGGCGCAAGCTGCTGAAGGCGTGGCGCCCGCTTTTCGAACAGGCCCTCGATCAGGCGGCCGGGGAGGAGGACCTGGTCCGTTACGCGTTCAACGCGTTGCGGGGCTTCCTGCTCGGGGGCCTCATCTCGGCTGGGGTGGCCGGCCCCCGGAGGGACCGCTCGAGCGGCAAGATGCTCGTCGACGGGGTGGCCGCGGTGGTGCGGGCCGAAGCGGCGGCGCGCCACATCCGGGTCGAATGAGCGGGTTGGCGGTGGGCATCCACCTTCCCCAGTACGGCCGGGTGGCCGGTCCGGAGGCCATCACCCGGGCCGCCGTCCTGGCCGAATCGCTCGGTTACGCCGACGTGTGGGTCAGCGACCACGTGGTGCACCCGGCGGACCAGACCTATCCCTCGCCCAACCTCTACGACCCCCTGCTCACCCTGGCCTGGGCGGCCGCCGCCACGTCGCGGGTCGGGATCGGCACCAGCGTGCTGGTCGTGCCCCAGCACGAGCCGGTCGCGCTGGCCAACCGGCTCGCCTCCCTCGACGCCCTGTCGGGGGGACGCCTGCGACTGGTAGTGGGAGTGGGCTGGTCCGAGGCCGAGTACCGGGCGCTCGGTGCGGACTTTGCCACCCGGGGTCGCCGGCTGGACGAGGCGCTCGAGATGTTCCGGGTCCTGTGGGGCCAGGACCCGGCCAGCTTCCGTGGGCCGTTCCATTCGTTCGACGGCATCCGGCTGCTGCCCAAGCCGGCCGGCCCCATCCCGATCTGGTGCGGGGGGAGCAGCGAGGCGGCCTACCGGAGGGGGGTCCGGTCCGCCGGGTTCCAGGTCATCGGCGTCACTCCCGAGCAGGCGGCGCCGGTGATCGCCCGGCTCCGGCGCGACCGGCCGGAGCTGGATTTCACCATCTCGTTGCGTACCGGATGGGATCCGCTGGGGATGGAGCAGGATCGCATTCTGGAGGAAAAAGAGGCGTTCGTCGCGGCCGGCGTCCAGCACGTGGTGGCCGCGCCGTGGCGCAAGAGCCTGGACGAGTGGCTCGAAGCCATGGAAGTGCTGGCCGGGCTGGTACTCGCCTGAGCGCGGCCAGCCGATTGTGTGCAAAAGGAGGTGATATACACCTCTTTTTGCACACAATCGGTCGAGATCGACGGGACCGAGGGCCCCGGACCGCCACCTCCGGCCCGGCGGCCGCTCAGGCCGAGCCGCGCACGGTGTCGGCGGAGGACCCGCCGTAGTCGAGTCGCAACTGGCGCTTGAGCAGCTTGCCGGTGGGCAGGCGGGGCAGGTCGGCGGCGAAGCGGTACTCCCGGGGGCATTTGTACCGGGCCAGATGCGCCCGGCAGTAGGCGGCCAGCTCCGCGGTAAGGCGGTCCGGATCGGCGCCGGGATCGGCCGGCTGCACCACGGCCATGACCGCCTCGCCCATCTCGGGGTCGGGAACGCCGATGACCCCGACGTCGGCGACGTCGGGGTGGGTGACCAGGAGGTCCTCGATCTCCTGGGGGTAGATGTTGACCCCGCCCGAGATGATCATGTGTGACACCCGATCGGTCAGGTACATGAAGCCCTCCTCGTCGAGGTAACCCACGTCACCCAGCGTGGCCCAGCCCCGGTCGTTGAAGACGCTGGCGGTCTTCTCCGGGTCGTTGTGGTACTCGAAACGGGTCTCGGTCTCGAACCAGATCTGGCCCACCTCACCGGTGGGCAGTTCGGTCCCGTGCTCGTCGGTGATGTGGGGCACGCCCATCACGGGCCGGCCGACGGTCCCCGGGTGCCGGAGCCATTCCTCGGGTCCCACCGCGCAGAAGCCCACGCCCTCGCTCCCGGAGTAGTACTCGTACACGATGGGGCCCAGCCATTCGAGCATCTGCTTCTTGACCTCCACCGGGCAAGGCGCGGCGGCGTGTACCACCTTCTCCAGGCTGGACAGGTCATAGGCGGACCGCACCTTCTCGTCCAGCTTGAGCATACGGATGAAATGCGTCGGCACGAACTGGCCGTGGGTGACCCGGTGGCGCTCGATGGCCTGCAGTACCGCCTCGGGGTCGAAGTGCTCGAGGATCACCACTGTGCCCCCGGCCCGGTGAGCGGCCATGGACCAGCCGAGCGGGGCGGCGTGATAGAGCGGCGCCGGGCACAGATACACGACCCCGGGCCGGAACCCATATACCGCCCGGGTCAGATGGTCGAACGCCGTGAGAGTGTCGAAGGGGGCATCGGTCAGGCTGGACTCGATGCCCTTGGGCCGGCCGGTGGTCCCGGAGGAGTAGAACATGACGGGCCCGTAGCGCTCGTGCTCGATGGGCGCATCGGACAGACCGGCCAGCGCCGCCTCGTAGTCCTCGAAGCCGGTGATGGGCCCGTCGAGGGCCAGCCGCAGTCCGACCGCGCCCAGGTGGTCTCCCAGCGCGTCGACGAGCGGGGCCAGGCGGGCGGTGGCGAAAAGGGCGACGGCGCCGCAGTCGGCGACGATGTAACCGGCCTCGTCGGCGCCCAGGTGCCAGTTGATGGGGGTGGTGAACAGGCCGTAGCGGCGGGCCGCCCAACAGATCTCCAGGTACCGGCCATGATTGTCGAGCAGGACCGCCACGTGGTCGCCGGGTTGCAGACCCCGGGCCTCGAACAGGCGGGCCAGCTGGAGCGATCGCGACTCCATCTGGCCGAACGTCACCTGGTGGCCCGACTCGAACACGACCACGGCCGGGTGATCGGGGCCCACCTCGTCACATATCTGTGCCATGGTCGCCCACCGTAATGGTCTTCTCTGCGCCAGTTGCTCGACCGCGTCTCAGCCCAGCCGGGCCCTGGTCCGGTCGAGGACGGCCCGGCACTGCTGCCAGGTGTCGGCCACGATGTCGGCCACCGACTCCACTTCGTCGATGCGCCCGGCGACCTGACCGGTATTGGCCAGCGCCGCCTCCATGTCCCCGTCGAAGTAGAGGGTGCGGGCCGCGTCCAGGCCGGTTTCGGAACGGCCCCGGGCGGCCGCCTGCTCGGCGGTGGCGGTGCGGATGACCCGCATGGTGGGCAAGCCGGGCAGCGAGAGGAGGACCGTTCCGGTGTCGTCGGAGGCTACGACCGCCTCTTTGAAGTTGCGGTGCACCGGCGACTCTTTCGACGCCAGCATGCGGGTGCCCATCTGCACCCCGCCCGCCCCGAGAGTCAGCGCCGCGGCCATGGACCGGCCGTCACATATGCCCCCGGCGGAGATGAGCGGCAGCGGCACCCGGGCCGCCACGAGGGGGAGGAGCACCATGGTGGAGGCGCCCCGCGGGTTCTTGAACCCGCCTCCCTCCACCCCTTCGACCACCAGTCCGTCGACGCCGGCGTCGGCCGCCTTCAGGGCGTTGCGCAGGGTGCCCACCACGTGGAAGACGGTGATCCCGGCGTCGTGCAGCCGGCTGGTCAGGAGTCCTGGATCCCCCGAAGAGGTGGTGACCACCCGGATCCCGGCCCGGTCCAGCTCGTCGACGATGCTGGCCTCCTTGCGCATGGCCAGGGCCACATTGGCTCCGACGGGGCGGTCGGTGAGGTCGCGCACCCTTATGAGGTCGGCCCGGCCCTGCGGTGAAGCCGTCTCGATGATGCCGAGAGCACCGGCCTGCGACACCGCGGCGGCCAGCTGGGCGCCGGCGATGTAGGTCATGGGAGCCTGGATGATGGGGATGTCCACACCCAGCATCTGGGTCACCCGGCTCGGGTCGGTGCCCGGGGCCGGATCGGGCACCGGCTCGGGTCCGGTCAACGGGTCACCACCGTGCGGCCCACCGTCCGGCGCGACTCCATGGCCTCGAGCGCCTGCGGCAGCTGATCGAACGCCACGGTGGCGCCGACCAGGGGCCGTATGAGCCCCCCGGCCAGTAGCTCGACGAGATGGGCCTGCACCCGTCGGCCGATCTCGGTAGTGGGCGGATTGAACCGGGGCACCGGTACCGACACGTAGTCGGTCACATGAGGCGCCATCTGGGCGTCGACGTAGGCCAGGATCACGCCCAGGATGTCGAAGTTACCGAAGCACAGGACCCGGCCGGAGATCATCGGCTCCTCCTCGGCTTCGATGCCGGCGGCGAAGCCCACGCAGAGGTGGCGCCCGCCGCGGGCCAGGCACCGCAACGACTGCTGCATGGTGGCGCCGCCCACCCCGTCGAAGCACATGTCCACGCCGAGGCCCCGGGTGGCTTCGAGGGCCCGGGCGGCGAAGTCGTCGGCGCGGTAGTTGACCACCAGGTCGGCCCCCAGGTCCTGCACGAAGGCCACCTTCTCGTCACTGCCCACCGTGGCTATGACCCGGGCCCCGGCGGCGCGCGCCAGCTGGACCGCGGCCGAGCCCACGCCGCCGGCCGCGGCGTGGACCAGGACGGTCTCTCCGGCGGCCAGGCGGCCCCGCTCGTGCAACCCCAGGTGGGCCAGATGGAATGGGTAGAAGAAGGCGGCCGCCCGGGCGTCGTCGAGGATCGCCGGGGCCTCGAACGACATGGCGGTGGACGCGGTGACCAGATCGGCGTGGGCACCGGTCGCGCCCCGCCCGGACGCGGTGACCCGCCGGCCCATCCAGTCCTCGGCCCCCGGTCCGGCCGCCACCACCTGCCCGACGCATTCCATGCCGAGCGTGTAGGGGAGCGGCGGGTTGATGGTCAGGTACCGGCCGTGGCAGCCGTCCACCTCGTTGTAGTTGAGCACGCTGGCGCGGGCCCGGACCAGGATCTCGCCCGGGCCCGGCGGCTCCTCCGCTACGTCGCGCAGCTCGAGCGCCTCCGTCGGGGGTCCGTGGCGGACCACCTGCCAGGCGCGCACGTCAAATCTCTCCTGCGCGGTGCCGGTCAGGTCTCGGGTGCATGTGCTCGGTCCTCCTGGTTCCTAGCTCTTCGATGCGGCCTTGGCCATCAGCTTGCGCAGCATGGTGGTGTTCCGGCTGGTCGAGCGGTGACGCCCCACGATGGTCTCCCAATCGCGGGCCCGTAGCCGGGTGTCGAGGGACCGGCCGTGCATGCGCCAGTGCACGTCCCGGCCGACCACCACCACGGTGTCGAAGTCGTTGGACAACGCCTCCAGAGCGATCCGGCCCTCCCGGTCGAGCGGATCCTTCAAGAAGGTGATGAAGTAGGTGTCACCGTCGTTGACGGGAAAAGGATCCACGGCCAGGGCGTCGGCCAGCTCGGCCTGGCGGCGCACGAAGGTGGTGGCTTCGAAGCCGAGGACGGCCTCGAAGGCGCGCTGCAGCTCATCCTCGAGTCCATGGCCCGGCCCGTCCACTTCGAAGATCACATTGCCGCTGTTGACATAGCTCCAGACATCGCGGTGACCGAGCCCGGATACGGTTGCCACGAGGGTGGCCGCCGGTGCGGTTCGTCGGCCCAGATTGACCGCTCGTAGGAATGCCACGTGACGGGTCATCCCGTTATGCTGCACCATTTGTCGGGCCCGATGCACGGGTCCCTGGCGTGAAGGGGCTGGGATGCGGGTGGGAAGCGGTCGTGACAACTGTCGGATGGCTCGAGTTCCACGACGGCTTCTGAGAACGAGAGTCTCGCTCGCCATGGTGGGGGCGGCGGGCCTGGTGGCCGGGCTGCTGTCGGCGGTCGTGCCCTCTGGTGTGGCCGGGGCGGCCCCGGGGCCGGCGAGCGGTCCGGTCGGGGCCGGGGGTCTGGTGTCAGCCCAGACGGTCCAGGGCGGCTACGTCTTCCCCTACGGCGCGGCACCCCATCTCGGATCGCTGTCGGGCGACACGCTGGACAGCCGGACGGTCGCCATCGCGTCGACGCCCACCGGCCAGGGCTACTGGCTGGTGGGCGCCGACGGCGGCGTGTTCACCTTCGGCGACGCCGCGTTCGAGGGATCCACCGGATCGGTCCAGCTGGCCCAGCCGGTCGTCGGCATGGCCGGTGGCCCGGCCGGCAAGGGGTACTGGCTGGTGGCGAGCGACGGGGGGGTGTTCAGCTTCGGGACCTCGCACTTCTACGGCTCGACCGGTGGAGTGCCGCTGGTGCAGCCGGTGATGGGTATGGCGGCGGGGCCGGGAGGCGCCGGCTACTGGTTGGTGGCGAGCGACGGCGGGGTGTTCTCCTACGGCAGCTCCCGCTTCTACGGATCCACCGGCGGGGTGCATCTCGTGCAGCCGATCGTCGGGATGGCGGCGACCCCCGACGGCAAGGGGTACTGGCTGGTGGCGAGCGACGGGGGGATCTTCAGCTTCGGCGATGCCCTCTTCTACGGCTCCACGGGGGGCCGGGCGCTGTCGGCCCCGATCGTCGGCATGGCGGCCACCCCCGACGGCCGCGGCTACTACCTGGTTGGCCGGGACGGCAGCGTTTACACCTTCGGCGACGCCGTGTTCCATGGCTCGGCCAGCCCGGTGCCGGCCGGCAGCCCGGCCATAGGGATCGCCGCGTGCGCAGTCGGTGGCTACTGGGTCGCCACCCGCGGCCCGGCCACCTCGCCCTTCACCCCCCAGCTGGACGCCTACATCAAGACCCTGCCCGAGACGGTGACGGCGGCGGTCGAGGATTTGAACACCGGGGCCGTCTACACCTACGACCCGGGCCTGTCGCTGGTGCTCGGCAGCACGGTCAAGGTCCAGATATTGGGCACCCTGCTGGCGGGGGCGCAGGCCCAGCACCGTTGGCTGACGCCCACCGAGATCAGCGAAGCCACCGCCATGATCGAGATCAGTGACAACGCCGACGGTCAGGCCCTCTTCGACGAGGTCGGCGGGGCCGGCCCGATCCAGGCGTGGGACGACTCCATCGGGATGACCGACAGCTATGTGTTCCCCAACTGGGGGCTGTCGACGAGCAGCGCGCTGGACGAGCTGACGCTGTTGAAGATCTACGCCGAGCCCAACCGCTTCCTGAGCGACCCCTACCGCCTGTTCGGCCTCGACCTGCTGCGCAATGTAGAGCTCAGCCAGATCTTCGGGATCAACGTGGGTCCGCCGGAGAGCGGGGTGCAGGCGGTGAAGACCGGCCGCATCCCCGAAGTCGGGGCTCACAACGCCATCGGGTGGATCGAGGCGGACGGGCGGAACTACCTGATCGCCAGCCTGGTGCAGTGGGGACCGTCGGACCCGGTGGAGGAAGCCGCCATCGAGCCCATGTCGGTCGACACCTGGTTCGGCCTGGGTCCTTGAGAAGCTGGGTCCCTGAGAAGCTGGGTCCCTGAGAAGCTGGGTTCCTGAGAAGCTGAGCTGACCGGGCCGATCAGCGGGCGGAGCAGGGGGCGATCACCTCGGCGCCGAAGCGGTCTATCCACTCCAGGGCCTCGGCCAAGCAGCGGCTCCGGCCGCCCGCGCTGACCCAGCCCACCCCGATCTCCTCCAGCCGCCCCAGGTGGTCGATCACCTCGGCGGGCGAGGTGTCCGGGACGGTCAGGCTGCAGAGGATCTCGATGGGCGCAGTGCGTCCCTGCTCGGCCGCGTAGCGGTCCATGTAGCTCTTGAGCCGGGCCAGGTCGTCGAGGCTCTCGAGTGCGACCGAGCGGCCCGGGCGGGTCCGATCCCGGGCATTGGGCATGGGCATCCAGCCCTGGGCCGAGTCGACCACCCGGCGCATGGTGAGGCGGCTGTTGCCGCCGATCCACAGCGGCGGGTGGGGACGGGCCACCGGGGTGGGCCGGGCCCGGACCTGCTCGGCCCGGAAGTGGGCGCCGCGATAGGAAACGGGCTCGCCGGTCCAGGCCAGCTTCATGACCTCGAGTCCCTCGTCGAAGAGGGCGTTGCGTTCATCGAAATCCACCCCGAGGGCCTGGAACTCGGGCTCCTGGTAGCCGGTCCCGACCCCGAGGATCAGCCGGCCGCCGGACAGAACATCGAGGGTGGCCGCCTGCTTGGCCAGCAGGAACGGGTTCCGGAACGGCACCACGGCCAGGTAGGTGAGCAGCTTCATGTCCGGGGCCGACGCGGCCACCGCCCCCAGGACCACGAACGGATCGAGGGCGTCGTGGCCACCGGGGCCGTTGCGCCACGGCTCGGACGGAATGGGGTGCTCGTCGGTCGACACCCCGATGAAGCCGGCGGCGGCCGCGGCCGTCGTCTGGGCCGCGTGGGCCTCAACCGACAGCAGCTCGGGGACGTGGGGCACCCAGCGGCCCGGGAAGTAGTAGAAGAACTTCACCCGACGACCTTAGCTATCAATCTTTGGAAGGACGCGTCTCGGGGCGGGGGCGGGCCAAGACGGTGGCCAGGGTGTAGTCGATGATGGCCGCCTGGTCGCCGGCGGCCAGGGCCCGGGGGCTGTCCCGGCGCCGGGTACGGCCCCGGGCCATCAGCAGGCCCATGAAGGCGTCGGTGGCCCAGGCCGGGTCGATACCCGCCCGCAGCTCACCCCGCCGGGCCGCTTCCCGGAAGGCGTGCTCGACGATGGCCGCACAGTGGTCGAGCAGGTCCCGCTGGAAGCCGCCGTAGAGCTCCGGGTCGTGCTGGGCCTCGAGCAGGGCCCTGATCAGGATGTCGGTGCGGGGGGCGCTGAACACCTCGGCCACCGTCGGCATCAGGGCCTCGAGATCCCCCCGCAGGGTGCCGGTGGCGGCCTGGTGCACGTCGGCCACCAGAGAGGAAAGAGCCTCTGTCAGCAGGTCGCGTCGGTTGGGCCAGCGGCTGTAGATGCTGCGCTTGTCCACGTCGGCCCGCTGGGCGACCCGGTTGAAGCTGAAGCCGCCGACACCGTGCTCGGCCAACTCCTCGACGGCGGCCCGCACGACCCGGGGTTCGATGGAGGGATCCTTCGGGCGGCCCGGCGCCGGGCTCCTGTCGGTACCGGACACGGACAAAATTGCCTCCGCTCATTTATGTACCGATACGGTACATTAAAATGTCGGCTCGTGACAGAAGGTCTGCGTCTCCTTTGTCCTCATCGTCAATCACGACCAGCGTAGGGTCCGAGGAGCGCCCGGACGTGGTGGCCGAGGTCGACCCCCGGCGCTGGCTGGCCCTGATCGTCATGTGCTTCACGGTCCTGCTCATCAGCTTGGACGGCACCGTGCTCAACGTGGCTCTGCCCACCCTGGTCACCGAGCTGCATCCCTCGGCCAGTGCGGTGCAGTGGATCGCGGCCGGCTTCGTCCTGACCGAGGCGGTGCTCCTTCTCATGGGCGGGGCTCTCGGCGACCGGCTGGGCCGGCGCAAGGTCTTCCTGATCGGCGTCACCGTCTTCGGGGCCAGCTCGCTCGGCTGCGCTCTGGTGCACAGCGCCGGTGGGTTGATCGTCACCAGATGCCTGACCGGCCTCGGGGCGGCCCTGCTCATGCCGGCCACGCTGGCCATCATCGCCACTACCTTCCCCGTCTGGGAGCGGCCCCGCGCCATCGGCATCTGGGCCGGTATCAGCGGCATCGGGACCGCCGCGGGGCCGCTCATCGGCGGGTTCCTGCTCCACAACTTCTGGTGGGGATCGGTGTTCATCATCAACGTCCCGGTCGCCGTCGTGGCCGTCCTCGGCGGCATCTTCTTCGTCTCGGAGAGCCGGGCCCCCGATCCGGCCCCCCTGGACCCGGTCGGCGTCGGCCTGTCGGCGACGGGCCTGGCCGGGATCACCTACGGGCTGATCATGGCGCCCGATGACGGCTGGACCTCGTCTTCCACCCTCGGGGGTCTGATCGCCGGATCGGTGCTGCTCGGCCTCTTCATCTGGTGGGATGGGCGGCGGTCCCGGCCCATGATCGACTTCCACCTGTTCCGCAACCCGACCTTCTCCACCGGGTTGGGAGCGGTGGCGGCCGCCATGTTCGCCATGTTCGGGGTCAGCTTCCTGCTCAGCCAGTACATCCAGTTCGTGCAGCGGGTGAGCGTCTTCTCCGTGGGCCTGCGGTTCCTGCCCATGGCGGCCGGCACCCTGGTCGGCTCCAACCTGGCCACCCGCCTGGCCAACCGCTTCGGTCTGCGGGCCATCATCGTCGTCGGGATGCTCCTCATCGCCGGCGCCCTCGGCATCTACACGATGCTGCACGTGACGTCCGACCCGTGGCCCATCGGCATCGCCTTCACCCTGGTGGGCTCCGGTATGGGCCTGGTGGCGGCGCCGGCGTCGAACGCGGTGATCAGCACCCTCCCCCCCGACAAGATCGGCATCGGGTCGGGGCTGCGGACCACGGTGCAGTTGCTGTCGGGCTCGTTCGGGGTGGCCATCATCGGCAACGTGGCCATCAGCCGTTACCGCCGCGGCATCGCGACCGCCCTCGACGGTCCGCTGCGTCAGCTCCCGGGGCCGGCCCGGACGGCGATCTCCAGCCAGGTCGGCAGCGCCTCGGTGGTGGCGTCGCGGCTGCCGGCCCCCCTGGCCGATCGGGTGCGCAGCGCGGCCGACGCATCTTTCGTCAGCGGGATCCGGCTGGGTGCCGTGGTCGACGTGATCGTCATGGTGGTCGCGGTGGTGGCGGTGGCCCGGTACATCCCGGCCGCCAAGCCCCGGACGTCGGGCGAGCTGGCCGCGCTCGAAGGCGGGGTCTGACCGGCCCGGCCGGCTTTACAGGCAGGCCCGGACCGCCACCGCGACCTGGCGCTCGAGCTCGGTGGCGAGGGGGGAGCTCGGATCGTTGGTCTGCAGGGCGGCGGCCAGGTCCTTCGGGCCCATGGCCCGGGAGATGGCGCCGGTCGCGCACGATGCGGTCGGCAGGCTCAGGTGCCCGGCCGTGATCAGCTGGTAGAGCACGACAGAACCGGCAGCCAGGTACTGGTACGGGTCCTCGGCGGCGGCTGGCGCCGGTTTCCAGTCCGGCCCCGGGTCGCAGGAGTGGAAGTACACGGACTTGCCGGCCACCCGGGTGGTGGCCCCGGGCAGGCGGCTGGCCCATGCCGCGCCGGCCCGGCCCAGGGTGGCGGCATCGACGGGGCTGTCGGCGAGGACGGAGATGTCCACGCAGACGGTGCCCCGGTCCCGGTAGACCACCGAGGCATCGGCGGTCCAACCCGACGTGGCGGCCTGAGCCGGAGCGAAGCCCACCTCGTCGGCCAGCATCTGGAAGAGGGGGACCTCCCCGAAGCCACCGGAGTTGATGACCTTGGCCCCGGCGGGAGGGGTCGGGACGGTCACCGACGGCACCGGGGCGCCTGGAACGTAGCTGGCCGGGTCCAGGATCTGCCCGTCCAGGGTCGGCGGATTTCGGAATGCGTCGTCGACCTGGCGGTTGCCGCCCTCGCTGACGAGCGCGGCCACGAACGTAGGGCCGAAGTCGTACGGGAAGGTGGACTGGTCGATCAGGAACGGCGGGATGGAGCTCCTGGTGTTGGCATTGCGGGCCGATCCCGACACGCTGGACTGCTCCTGGTCGTAGAGCGTCTGGTCGCTCGCCGGCAGCTGGCTCTCGTAGTCGTCCTGGACTCTGACCGCGTCGCCCTCGATGAGAGCGGTGACCGCCTCGTCGTCGTCGGCGTGCCCGCTCTTCATCCTGTTCAGGTTGAAGTACTGGTCCTGGAGGGCGTGGGTCAGCTCGTGGGCCAAGGTGACCCGAACGTAGGGGGTGAGCTGGGAGCCCTTGACGTAGACGGTCTTGACCGAATCGACATAGAGACCGACCACGTCGCTGTCGGCGAAGCTCTGCGACGCCTGTTCCAGGTCGGGACGGCCCGAAACCACCCCGACGGCCCGTAGAGCGTCGAGCATGTCGGCCTGGTCGGCGGCACTGGGGGGCGGCCCGTTCTGCCGGTTGATAGTGGCTTCGAACTGGGCGGCCGGCAGGAAGTTGACGGCCACCGCGTGCTTCCAGGCCAGGCCCCGGTCCTGGGCGACGAATGCGGCTATCGGGGCGACCCTCGGGTCCCAGGCGCTCGGGTAGTGCGGCCCGGAGCCCGGCCGGGTCAGGGCGACGGCCAGGCCGGCACCGGCGAGCGCCACCGCGGCGGCCAGCGCGATGACTACCCGGGTGCGTCGCTTCGAGGTGGGAGCCGGAGGGCCAGGGGGCCAACCGCCGGGCCACGGGGCGGCCGGGGGGGAGGGGCCGGGGGGTGGGGTGTAGCCGTAGCCGGGTGGGGGCGGGGGTGCGGGCGGGGGTGCGGGCGGGGGTGCGGGCGGGGCTGGTGTTGCGGTGGGCGCGGGCGTCGGTGTTGAAGCCGGAGCGGCCGTTGGCGGGGCGTTACCTGCCAAGTTGGCCGAGCGGAAGTCGCTGAGGAATCCCATCAGGGCGGCCGGGTCGTCGTTGGGCTTGTTACCGCACGCGCCGGCGTCATCGCCATGGGTCCCGCCGCACTTGTCGCAGGCCATTGCCATCAGTGATCGACCGGGGGCGAAGCGGACTTGAGCGGTCGCCCCCGGGCCGGCTCAGCCCTGACGCGTCACCGGTCGGGCCAGGCCCTCCTCGTCGATGGATTTCTGCCAGAGCCCGATGGTCTCTTCGATGCCCTTGCCGATACGCAGCCCCGGTGTGAAGGTGGCGGGCAGGTGCTTCATCCCGTTGATCACGCCGATGGTGTCGTAGTGGACGGCGCCGGACGGATCGCAGACGTAATCGGGAATCCGGTCGAGCACCGCGGTGAGCATGGCCTTGAACACCGTGCGGGCCACGTTCGATCCGATGCAACGGTGCACGCCGAGGCCGAAGCTGGTGTGGCGGTTGTGGCGCCGGTCGATCTTCACCGCGTCAGGTTCCTCGAACACCGAGGGGTCCCGGTTGGCCATGGCCCACGACAGCCACAGCCGGTCGCCCTCCTCCAGATGGTGTCCCGACAGCTCGTACTCGCAGGTGACCGTGCGTCCGTCGCCGGGCGCCGGAGTGTAGTAACGCAGGAACTCCTCGGTGGCCAGGTCGATCAGCTCTGGCAGCTCGGCGCGTAGCCGGGCCCGCTCGGTGGGGTTCTCCCCCAGCCACTGCAGGCTGTGGGCGGTCAGGGCTGTGGTGGTGTCGAAGCCGCCTCCGATGAGCAGGCCGAGGGTGTCTCGGATGTCGGAGTCCGACGCCGGTCCGCCCATGATCTCGGCCTCGATCAGGCCGAGGACCATACCCGGGCGGGGGTTGCGCCGACACTCCCGGATCCCGTCCAGCAGCTTTTGCTGGGTGACCGAGGTCATCTCGATGACCCGGGCCATGTCAGGCGAGGTGGGCGGGGTGTAGACCTGGGCGTGGGCCGGCTCGCAGTAGATCTCCCAGTCGGCCAGCGGCAGCCCCATCAAGGCCAACGTCATGATGGCCGGAACGACGTTGGCCAGGTCGTCGACGAAATCGATGGTCCCGGTCTCGATGCGCTCGTCGATACAGGCCCTGGTCAGGTCGTCGAGCATGGGCTTCCAGCGGTTGATGGCGGCCGGCGACAGGTAGGGGTCGATGGCTCGCCGCCAGTCGCGTTGTTCGGGCGGATCCATCTCCAGGAAGCCGCCCCGGGTGTCGCGGCCCGGCGGGCTCGGGATCGTGATGCCCTGCCAGCCCTTGCGCTCGTGGTGCACGTCGTGGTCGTTGGACAGCAGGCTGCCGTGGCGGGCGATCTCGAAGACCTCCTTGTAGCCACTGGCCACCCAGTGGCCGCCCCAGGTCTCGGTCCAGGCGATCGGGCACTTCTCGTGCAGCTGGTGGGTCAGGTCGTCGAAGTGGTCGATGTACTCCGGCGCGTGCCGGTCGAAATGGAATGGAGAGGCCTTATCCCCAGTGGTGGTCATGGTCGCTCAGTCCGTGATGACGATGGCCTGCTCGGGGCAGGTCTTGGCCGCGTCGCGCACCGCCTGCTCCATCCCGGCGGGCACCGTCTCGAAGCGGGCGGTGGAGTGCCCGTCGAAATCACTCAATTCGAAGGCCTCGGGGGCCTCCATGGCACAGAGCGTGTGGCCCTGGCACTTGTCGGGATCGACATGTACCTTCAACCTGATTGCACCCCCGGCGCGGCCGCGCCCGTCGGACAAGGGCCACCCCGGTCGGGTTGCCGGGGTCAGTCTCCCAGCGTTTTGACGCCGACGTCAAGGCCGAGTTGCGCGGCGGCGGCGGCCGAGATCACCTCGGCCAGGGCGGTTGTGGAGAGCCCTCCCTGAGGGGACAGGGCGACACGGTCGACCACGTCCCCGTAGCGCCGCCGCAACGCCGCTCCGACCTCCGCCGGCGTGCCCCGCAGCGTGAAGTGGTCGAGCACCCGGTCGTCGATCAGCCCCGCCATGTCCGCCCATCGGCCGTCCTTGCTGAGCTGATGTAGCTCCGGTTGCAGATCGCCATAGCCGTCGGCCTCCAGCAGGACCCGATAGGCGGGGGTGGATCCGTAGAACGAGACCATGGTCCGCAGGGCGGCCGAGACCGCGTCTCGCCGGGACTCGTGCTCCCACACTCCCACGATGGCGCCCGCGGTGACGGTGAAGGCAGCCCGGTCCCGGCCGGCCCGGGCCAGTCCCGCGTCGACGGCGGCGAGGGTGTGCTCCCGGAGCGAGCGCTCGCTGTTGAGCGGGTGCACGATGAGGCCGTCGGCCACCTCCGTGGCCACATCGGTCATTCGGGGCCCGACCGCCCCTACGACCACCGGCGGGACCCCGTAGGGGCAGGGGCCCGGGTCGAACGTCGGCGGCATCAGCGTGTGGGTGGTGAAGCGTCCATGGAAATCGAGCTGGGTCCCGTCCTGCCAGGCTCGGAGGACGGCTTTGACGGCCAGTACCGTCTCTCTCATCCGCGCCGCCGGCTCGGACCACACCGAGCCGTAGCGGCGCTCGATGTGCGGCCGTACCTGCGAGCCGAGACCCAGGGTGAACCGACCTGCGGACAGTGAGTGGAGGTCGTGGGCCATGTGGGCCAGGTGGAGCGGGCTGCGGGGGAATGCTATGGCCACGTTGGTGTAGAGGTCGAGAGGCGTCCTCTCGGCGGCGGCCAGCACCAGAGGGACGAACACGTCATGAGCCCCCTCGAAGGTGAAGGTGCCGGTCGCCCCGGCGGCGACCAGAGCCCGGGCCGCCGGCCCGCTACCGGTCACATCCGAGGGCAGTGGAGCATCGATTATCACCACCCGACTGTAGGGCTTGGGTGCTCCTCATGGCCGATGGGTCACTCATGATCGCGCCCCCGCCGGCCCGAGGGGATAGTTTTGATGACGTCATCGGGGGGTGATCATGTCCAAGCCGACGAAGTTGGTCACGGCATTCGCAGTAATCGCTTTGGTCGCCGGTTGCAGCAGCAGCACCAAGCCGACCAGCGCTGGTGGCAGTGGAGGTGGCACGACCGCCACGACTGCCGGCACCAGCCCGGTCCGCAGCACTGTGACCGTCGGCATTCTCACCGACCTGACCGGCCTCGCGGCGTCGGGCAACAAGACGTCGGTCCAAGGTGCGGAGGCCGCGGCCAACACACTGGCGGCTCAGGCCGGGATCCACCTGAAATTCGTGCAGGGCGACACGCAGTCGTCGCCGAGCGGAGCGCTCTCGGCGGCCAAGCAGATGGTCGAGCAGGACAACGTTTCGGCCGTGGTCGCAGTATCGGCGCTCACGTTCGGGGCGGCGTCGTACCTGACCTCGAAGGGCATCCCGGTGGTGGGCACGGCCGAGGACGGGCCCGAATGGATCACATCCAAGAACATGTTCTCCGCCTTCGGCTTTCTCGATCAGACCAAGATCGGTACCACCTATGGAGCCCTGTTCAAGATGCTCGGGGTCAACACCATGGGCTCACTGGGGTACGGGATATCCCCTTCTTCGGCCGAGGCAGCGAAGAACGCAGCAGCTTCTTCGAAGGCGGAGGGGGTGAAGGTGGGATACCTGAATGCCAACTTCCCCTTCGGTAGCACCAACGTGGCGCCCATCGCGCTGGCCATGAAGAACAACGGCGTGGAGGGATTCGTCGCCAGCGTCGACCCGAATACCGGCTTCGCTCTCGTGACCGCACTGCGCCAGGTCGGGGCCGACCTCGAGGTGGCACTACTGCCGACCGGCTATGGCGGCGATCTCGACCAGGCCGGCCCCGGGGCCCTCACCACCGGGCAGGGCGTCTACTTCTACACCTCGTTCGAACCGGTCGAGATGCACACTGCCGCGACCGACCGGATGCAGGCTGCGATGAGGACAGTGGGAGTCACCTCCGATCCCACCTACGGCGAGTACGCCGGGTACGTGTCCACCGCGCTTCTGGTCGACGCGTTGAAGACCCTGGGCGCCAATCCGTCTACGGCTGACCTAGTGACCGCCCTCAACGGGGTCAAGGGTTTCGATGGGGCCGGCCTTTTCGGCCATCACAGCTTCGACCTGAGCAACCGGCCCGAGACCGCTCGTGGCGTCGACGGCTGCATCTTCGTCACCAAGCTGGAGGGCAAGGCCTTCACGCTGGTGCCGGGCGCCGATCCGATATGCGGTACGCCGCTGCCCAACGTCACGCTCTCGGATACCTGAGCCGCGCCACCTGTACTCTCGGGCCACCGTCCGGCCCCACCGCGCCGGGTCCGGGCCTACAGGAGGGGAAACGTGCTCGACGACATCCGCAACCTGAAGAACGATCCCGGCGCCTACGCAGCCGAGTTGGAGCGACGCTGGACCGGGCTCCTGAGCTACCGGTACATCGGCCGTAACCACGGTTCGATGAACACCGGTCCGGTGGACGACACCGTGACCTTGCGCCGGGACATGCGGAACGCGGCCGGCGGCCTTCTCGTGGCCCCGCTGTCGATATCCTCGCCCGAGGGCAACGTGGGATCGGACCTGGTCGCGGTGCCCAATCCGGTGATCCACAGCTGCCAGATACTGGACCCCGGCTACGGAGTGGAGCGCATCGAGGTGGTCGAATCGGAGACGCTGAAGATCGGTGGCCGCATGGGCTACAGCCGGTCCAAGATCGTCGACGCTGACGATCACAGCCGGGTGATCGCCTTCACCGAAGGGCAGGGAGTCAAGATCGGTACCCCGCCCGAAGGGCTCGACCGCATGCCGGAGAACAAGATCGAGATCGTGGACTCCCCCGATCTGCCTCCCCTATGGCAGGTCTTCGGCGCGTTTCGGCGCGAAGACGGTCATTGGGCCTTACCCGAGCTGTCGGTGGAGGTCGCCTCTCCGGATGCCGCCTTGCACATCGGTCCGCAGCACGTCCTGCTGGAGACGGCGGCCATCGATCTGGCCGGGGATCTGGTCGGCACCGACCGGCTGCAGATGCAGAGTTGGCACGTGATGTTCCTGGCCCGGGGCAAGGTGGGTCCCTTCCGGGTCGAGGGCGACGCGTCCCGGGGCGTCGAGGGAACCGTGGGCGTGCGGATGGTCGTCCATGACGAGGGTAACGGTGACCACCCCATCACGTCCGGCTCGGGGGTGATGAAAGTCGTCTCCTGAAGCCCCTGTCGCGGCCGGCGCCGGTGTCGGCGCCGGCCGATGAGCGGTCAGGCGCGGGGCAGGAGTCCCGCTCTTTGAAGACGGCCGATCCATCGGCGGAGCATCTGCTCGGTGTCGATGCACTCGCCGAAGCCGGCTTGGCGCAGCTTCACGGTGCTCAGCAGCACCGGCGCGCTTCGGGCTCCACCGGGGCGGAAGAGGATGTCGGCGTACGCCCACGATCCGCCGACGTAGGTCGCCATGTCACGTGGGGCGACCAGACGATGGCGGTCCACGACCGCCTCCCATTCGCCTGACCGGGGCGGCATGGCCTCCGCCAGACGAGCCGGGACCGGCTCCCCGCAGTCCATGGCGAACATGTCGGCTACGGCGGGCCAGACGTCGCGCCAGCAGTAGACATCACCGTTGGTGACATTGAAGATCTGTCCGGCGGCAGCCGGGGCCGTCGCCGCCCATCCCAGTACCCGGGCCAGCAGGTCTGCGTCTACTGCCTCCTGTACCGACGGCGGGCCCCCCGGCCAGGACAAGGCCCGGCCCGCGGCCCGTTCGAGGGCGGCGTAGACGCCGATGGCCGGGATCAGGTTCATGGGGCTGCCGATCGAGCCGCCGAACACCACTTGGGGCCGGAGGATGGTCCAGCCCCAGCCGCACTCTTGCGAGAGGGACCGGAGAGAATCCTCCTGCAGGAAGTAGAAGTTCTGGTGATCATCCCGGGCCGCCGACTCCTTCGCCGGCAACGGTGTTCGGCCCAGGTGGAAGCCGTAGGCCTTGGCCCCTTGGAGGAGACTCACATGGCGAAGGGAAGCGTTCGGCCGACGGCTCAGGGGGAGCAGGGCATTTTCGAACATGTGCAGGTTGAGACGCATGAGTTCGGGGTCGCGCCATCCAGCCGCCAGATCGGTCGCCTCCTGGAGGGCCGCGAAGACGACGTGGGTGGTCCCGGCGAAGGGGGCCGAGCCGAGTACGTCGGCGCAGGCAGCCGTATCGCGCAGATCCAGCGGTACGTGCGTGACGTTGGCGACGTCGAGGTCGCGGCGGGAAACGGCTATCACCTCGGTCTCCGGCTGCGACACGAAGTGGTGGATCGCAGACAGGCCCACCACGCCGGTGGCCCCGAAGACGGCGACCTTCACTGCTGCGGGGAGGGATCAGGGGTCCAGGGTCCCATCGAACGAACGCTACGCGCTCGGGCGGAAGCCGGTCGGTTGCCCGACAGGGTTCCCGGATCCGAACGTGCGTCCGCCATCTCAGGTCAGGTCTGGCCCCGCTGGACCTCTCGATGGTGACCAGGGCGATCGAGCCCCGGCGGCGGGACCTGGAGTCGGGCGAGTGGCATCGGCGGCAACCCGACCCGCTCGCCCGGGACACCTACGATGCCGGTTGCCGCCTGGTGGTGGCCCGGCCCGATCAGCCTGCCGACCAAGGAGGTACACCATGCCCGACCGGATCCCCGTGACTGCCGCGGCCGGCGCCGCCGTGGCCGGCCGGCCCTGTGGTGGGCACTGGGGTGGGACCTGGGTTGGGCACTGGGGTGGGACCTGTGGTGGGCACTGGGGTGGGCGGCGAGGTGGCCGATGAGCACCGGTTGGGAGCGCTACCGCCATCTCGATCCTCGCACCCCGGTCGTGGTCGGGGTGGGTTGGGCCGACCAACCGTCTGATCGAGCCGGCCAGGGCGTCGACGCCTTGGGCCTCATGGTTCGAGCCGCTCAGGCGGCAGGAGCCGATTCGGGGGACGGGAGCATCCTGGCCCGGCTGGACCGGGTGGCGGTGCCGGAGGGCACCCGCCGTTACCGCGACGCCGGGCGCCTGGTGGCCCGGCGGGTCGGTGGCGATCCGGCCCAGACGGTATCGGTAGCCCTCGGGATCCCCCAGCAGGCCCTGTTCAACGGCTGCTACGAAGCCATGCAGGCAGGACGGTCGGAACGGGCCCTCATCGTCGGAGGCGAGGCTGCGGGGCGTGAGGCCAGGGCTCGCCGCGCCGGGATCGCCCAGTCGGACCCCGTGGACGACGACCGGGACCCTGATGAGAGGCAGGTACCGGCCGGGGGGATGGTCGACGCCGCGGAGGTGGCGGCCGGCATGATCGAGCCACCGGTCGCCTACGCCCTCATCGATTCGGCCCTGCGCGGTGCCGAGGGGTGTGACCCCGGTCAGCACCGGGACCGCATTGCCGACCTGTGGTCGTCGTTCAGTCGGGTGGCGGCCGGCTTTTCGGGGGCCGCCTTCGGTACCGTGCGAGGGCCGGAATGGCTGCGGGAGCCCTCGGCGGACAACCGGCCCATCGCCTTCCCCTACAACAAGTGGCATTGCTCCCAGATGTATGTCGACCAGGCCGCCGCCGTCCTCGTCTCCACCCTGCGGGCGGCCGAGGAGGACGGGATCCGACCGGACCGCCTGGTCTTTCCGATCGTCGCTCTGCAGTGCAGCTTCACGGTCCCGGTGATGCGGCGCCGGGCCCTCCACCGCTGGCCGGCCATGGAAGTGTTGGGCCGGGCGGCGACCCGACATCTGGGCGCTCCGCTCGACGAGATCCCTCACGTCGAGGTGTACAGCTGTTTCCCGGCCGCCGTCAGGGTGCAGCAAAGAGCGTTGGATCTTCCCGTGGACGGCGTACCGACCATCACCGGCGGGATGGCCTTCGCCGGGGGACCGTTCAACAACTTCGTCCTGCAGTCCTCGGTGGCCATGATCGACCGCTTGCGGCGCTACAGAGGTGATCGGGGGCTGGTCACCACGGTCAGCGGCTTTCTGAGCAAGCCCGGTCTGGCCGTCTATTCGACAGAGCCGTCCGCGGCCGGACTGCTCACGGGGGATCTGGCCGAGGAGGCAGAGGCGGTGACCGCAGCGGTGCCGGCCGCCGCCGAATTTCACGGCCCGGCCCGGATCGTGGCCTACACGGTGGGCTTCGACCGCGGCGGCGGGCGGCGTACCGTCGTGGTGGCCGACACGCCCTCCGGGAACCGGTGTGCGGCGGTATCGGACGAGCCCGGTACCGCCGACCGGGCTACGACCGAGGATCTGTTGGGGGCGACGGTTACGGTGGGCGCCGGCCGGTTCGGGTTGTGACGAGGCCGGGGAGGAGCACGGGATGAGCGACGTGGACAGCCTGTTGATCGATCGTCAGGGGCCGACAGTGATCCTGACCATGAACCGGGTGGAGCGGCGCAACGCCCTCTCGCTGGACATGGTGGTTCGGATGGCCGATGCCTGGGAGATGGTCGACGCCGACGACTCCATCCGGTCGGTAATCCTCACCGGCGCCGGGGGCTCGTACTGCGTAGGGGGAGATCTCGATGCGGGCTGGATGGCGGGCAACCGGTCGGCCGAGCCCTCACCCAACGAGCGTCGGGTGATCGAGGATCCGGCTCTCATCGGCCGCGGGCTGCTTCTCACCCAGTGGCTGCGGACGCCCCTCATAGCGGTGGTCAACGGTGACTGCCTGGGCGGCGGTTGTGAGATGCTCCAACAGACCGACATCCGCATCGCGGAGGAGCAGGCCCGCTTCGGGTTACCCGAAGCGCGGCTCGGGTTCATCGCCGGGGCCGGGTCGACCATGCGGTTGAAGCGCCAGATCCCGTACGCGGTGGCCATGGAGATGCTCCTGACCGGGCGGGTGCTCGATGCCGACGAAGCCCTGCGGTGGGGGCTGGTGACCCACGTCGTACCCACCGGGGCGGGGCTGGCCCGCGGCCGCGAGATCGCCGATGTGATCGCGGCCAACAGCCCGCTTTCGGTCGCCGCCTCCAAGGCGTCGGTGATCGAGACCGGGTGGCTGCCCGAGGAGGAGGCCCGAGCCATCGAGAACTCCTACTCGGCCAGGGTCATTCGCAGCAACGACGCCAAGGAGGGATTGAAGGCGTTCGCCGAGAAGAGACCGCCGGAATTCACCGGGACCTGAGGGGTCACCGGCGCTGCGGTCGCTCGTCGGGCGGAGCGTCTACCCGGGAACGGCGTGCCCATGCCGCTCGAGGGCGCGCATCACCTCACCGGCGCTCACCGCGGCATCGCTGAGCGCCGGTGAGGTGGCCTGACAGAGCGGGGACCCCCGGCGGCGAGAAATCATGGCGGCGGGTATGGGCTCTGATCCCGACCCGCTTCGGTCCCCCCACCACTGCCACCACCAGGCGGTCGAGCAGTGCCGGACCCGAGTGGCCGGGGCTGTCGGAGGTGGTGACGCAACTGAACTCGGTCTCCCGAGCACAGCTGGACACCGCCGGCCGTCGGGCCGAGCGGCGAGGGCGGGGCCGACGCCCGCTGCCTCGGGCGGTACTGCAGCCGGAGGTGGGGTACTGCAGCCGGAGGTGGGGTACTGCAGCCGGAGGTGGGGTACTGCAGCCGGAGGTGGGGTACTGCAGCCGGAGGTGGGGTACTGCAGCCGGAGGTGGGGTACT
>JAKBAX010000305.1 GCA_021808785.1 Actinomycetes bacterium
AACTCGACCAATTCCCGCTCTACTGGTACCCGCAGCCGATCAACCTCCTCGACGACGAATGGTCCGAAGGACTCGCCACCGTCGCCGGCCGCCACCACTGCCGCCTCGTCATCATCGACACCGTCGCCCGAGCCATGCCCGGCGGAGACGAAAACGCCTCCCGAGACATGGGAAAGCTCATCGCAGCAGCCGACCTCACCCGGACCACCACCGGCGGCGCCGTAATCCTCGTACACCACACCCCACTCGACGGCAGCCGGCTAAGAGGCCACTCCAGCCTCGAAGGCGCCGTCGACACCAACATCGCCGTCGAGACAGACGGCACCACCATCAAAATCACCGTCGACAAGCAAAAAGACGCCGAACCACCAGACCCCTTATACCTCCACCCCGAGCAGGCCGTCGACTCCATCGTGCTCGCACCAGGCAGCGCACCAGCCGGCCACCTACCACCCGCCGTCCTCGAAATGCTCCGCGCTCTCGCCGACCTCGATATTGGCGGAATGGGAACCACTAATAGTGCATGGGTTGACTGCCAAAAGGGCGTGGCACCGAGAACCGCCCAACGACACATCAAACGGCTCCTAGAAACAGGTCACTGCCACATGGTGACAGGCCAGCCCGGAGAACGAGGCGCCCGATACGGCCTCACCGACCAGGGAAAAGAAGCGCTCAACCAATGATCACTGCCATCACTGCCACATCCCTGCCACCACCCCATGACACCCAGGCCCGATCAGTGACTGCCACCCACCCCCCCTTTAGGGGGTGGCAGTGAAAGCCCGACACCGACCACCGACACCGACCACCGACAACCGCCGGCGGACCGGGCCGGGCCTCAGCGTGCGGCCGGTCGCCGAGGCCGTTCGGTGTGGGAATGATGCGCGGTGTAACGGCGTCCGGCGGCGTCGTGGCTGCCATGTTGGCTGCCGGCTGCCGCTGTCGGGCGGTTGCGGTGCAGGTCAGAGAGGGCGCGACCTCATGCGGGTAGGGCATATCGGAGTAGCGGCATGACGGCCAGCCGGGGATACTCGTGGCCGCCGTTCGAGAAGGGTCACACTCGGACTCTCCAGCACGGCGCCTACAGCGAGCGGATGGTCGGCCCGCTGGCCGAGGAGTTGGAGGCGGACCTGGACGAGGTGGCTCCGTGGACGGCCCGTCCGGCGTTCGCTTCGGCCCGGCGGCGTCGCTGCCGGGCGTTGGCCGTCGCCGAGCTCTTGTGGCGTGACCTCGTCGAGCACGGCGTCTTCGACGACGACGGGAATGTCAGGCCGGCTGTCGACGCCTTGGCCCGCTGGGATACCACGGCGGCCAACCGGGACGCCGCTCTCGGGTTGGACCCGTCCAGTTTCGCGAGGCTGCTGGCCGGGTTCCAGGCCACGGCCGGCGCCGACGACGTCCTCGACCGGCTTCGGGCCGAGGGTGAGGCGATCGTGGCGGCCCGGGCGCCTCGCCCTCTGCCTGCCGGCGAGCCGGCGCCTGATCCGGTCGAGGACGGTTTCGATGCCTGACGCCGGCCACGACGTCGTCGACCTGGTGCCCGTCGTCGACCTGGTGCCCGTCGTCGACCTGGTGCCCGCCGTCGACCTGGTGCCCGCCGTCGACCAGGTCGACGACGTCGTGGGGCTGTCGCCGGACAGCCGGCAGCGGTCGAAGATGCGCCACCCGTCAGGCGGCTTCGACCGCTCCCGGCTGAGGCTGCTTCGGTGACGGCGCTCGAGACGATGGCGTCGCTGCGGTTGGAGGATGGCCGCCGGTGGGGTGAGGCGGCGACCCCGCTGCAATGGGACGACGCCCGGGCGGTCCTCGACGATCCGGTCGGCCCTCGTCGGCATTGGCTGGGCCGGTCGAAAGGGTATTCGAAGACGGCGGATATGGCTGCGATGAGCTTGACGGCTCTGCTCGGCCAGTTGCCGCCCGGCTCGGAGGCGTATGCGGCGGCGACGGACGGGGATCAGGCGGGGCTGCTGCTCCGGGCGATGCGCGGATTCGTTGTGCGCACTCCGGGTCTGGCGGATGCGGTGCGTTTCGAGACGCGCCGGGTGATCGTGCCCAGACGGGGCACGGAGCTGGTGATCTTGCCGGCGGACTCGGCGGGGGCGAACGGTCTGCGCCCGGCGTGGCTGGTGGTCGACGAGCTGGGGAACTGGGCGGAGGATGAGCGGCACCGGGAGTTCTTCGAGGCGTTGTGGGCGGGCCTGGCGAAGGTGGCGGACTCGAGGGGGATCGTGATGAGCACGGCGGGGGCGCCGGGTCATTTCGCTGAGCGGTTCTTCGAGATGGCTGGTCGGGATCCGGGGTGGCGGCGAAGTGATGTGAAGGGCCCGTCGCCTTGGATGCCGGCTGCTGAGGTGGAGGCTCAGCGGAGGACGCTGATGCCGGGCCGGTTCGCCCGCTGGTTCGAGAATGAGTGGGTGGGGACGGATGAGCGGCTGGCTTCGTGGGCTCAGCTGCGTCGGGCTGCGGTGTTGGGCGGTCCGGTGCCGTATGGGGCTGGGCGGCGGTATTTCGTCGGGGTCGACCTGGGGTTGTCTCATGATCGGACGGCGGTCGCTGTGGTGCACAGTGAGCTGCCGGAGTCGGGGGAGGTGGCGTCGCGCCGGTTTGTGTTGGACCGGTTGGAGGTCCGGGAGGGTCGGCCGGGAGCGGAGGTCAGTCTCGAGGAGGTGGAGCGGATGCTGCTGGCGATCTCTGTGCACTATCGGGGTCCCGAGTTCCGGGTTGACCCCTGGCAGGCCGAGTTGTTGGTGCAGCGTCTCCGCCGGCGGGGTTTGAACGTGGAGAAGCGGGCCTATTCGGCTGCGCTGTTCGATCGGATGGCGAGTCTTCTGGCGGCGTTGCTCAGGGAGGGGCTGCTCGATCTGCCTAATGATGGGGCGCTTTTGGACGAGCTGGCGACGGTGAAGGTGACGGAGCGGTCGCCTGGCCGGTTGCGGATCGACACGAGGCCGGGGGCGCATGATGACCGGGCGATGGCGCTCGGCTATGCGGTGACGTTGGCTTCGGACCGGCTGGGGGTGGCGGGCCGGTTCGTGTCGGCGGCGGAACGGGAGCGGCTCGGGAGGCTGGAGCGGCAGTTGTTGGGGCGGACGGCGACGGCGGCGGTTTGGGGGATGCAGTTCTGATGCGGTCGCCGGGGGTGGATGTGGTGCGTGGTGCGATCCCGGCTGGTACCCGGGTGGACACCTTGGCGGGGGTGGTGGTGGTGGGCCGGCGGCTGCCGGCGCCGCCGGCCGGGTTCCGGCGGTGCTGGTGGTGTTGTGTGGGCCGGCTGATCGCCGATGACGATGAGTCGGAGGCGGAGCACCGGTTCTTGGCGCGACCGGAGCTGGTCGACGGGGCCCGGTACCGGGAGGAGCGGGAGGCGGTGGTGGATGCGGCGGTCCGGGAGGAGGCTCGTCTGGCGGGCGGAGCGGCGGCCGGTCGGAGCGCGGCGGCGTCGGCGCTGAGCCGGATGTTCTGAATGGGGGCGGGTTTGGCGCAGTCGGTCGGTGACCGGGTTTGGGAGCGGAGGAGGCAGGTGTGACGAAGCGACGGGTGTCGACGCCGGGTCGGCGGGTGACGGTGAGGCTGGACGATCCGGTGGAAGTGGCGCTGGTTCTGTCTCGGGGGATGCCTCCGGCTTGTCTGGATGTCCTGGTCGGGCTTCTGTTGGGGGCGCCCGACCTGGATGTCGACGGCGGGGACGGCGGGGACGGAACAGATCTGCGCTATAGCGGCGACCGTCGGCGACCGCCGTCGGACGATGAGGGTCCATGAGCACGCTCTTCGACAATCCAGCCCGGCTGGCCGTCCGGTGCGACGCCCGGCTGAAGCCGATGCTGGCGGCGTTGGCCAAAGCCAGGCGTCAACCGCCCGGCTGCGTGCTCGAGCAGCTCGTCGAGGCCGAGATGGACCGGCTCCGCTCCGCCGGCCGCCTCCCCGGCCACGGTGTGGCACCCTCCGCCGGGGTGCCGCAGGGTCCGACACCCCTCCCCGTCGGGCCCGTGTCGGCGGGGGGGCTCGTGGGTTCCCCCGCCGGCACAGACATTTCGGTGCAGGTCTGATGGCCGGCGACCGGGCCGGTCCGATGCGCGGCGGCGTGCCGCTGGACATGCCCGACGACGAGGTCCGTTCCCGCCTGCGGTTGCCGCCGGGAACGCCGGTCCACCAGGGCCACCGCGACAAGGCCATCGACTTGGCGATCGCCGAGCTGCGAAAGGGTCACCCTCCGGTAGCCGGGACCGTCCAGTGACGCCGACCCGCCGAAGTTTCCTGGCGGCGATGGACGCCTGGAAGTCGGGACTCATCTCGCATGACGCCGCGGAGGCGGTCCGGGCCGCCTTCGAGGCGAGCGTCGACGGCGCCGCCTACTTCTCCGGCCCGATGGCGCCGGCCGACCAGGAGCCGGTTGCCTCCTCGAACTCTTCGGAGGTGCCCTCGATGGGTGACACGACCATGACAGTCGACCGGGCCGCGTGGGAGGAGCTGAAACGTCGGGCGGCTGAAGCGCCGGCCCTGATCGCTGCCGCCGGGCAGGGCCTGGCGTCCCCGGCGCAGCTGTCGGGGCCGCCGGCGGCCGGCGGGTCTCCCGGCGAGCTCCCCGAGGAGGCGTGGGCGGCGTTCAACGCCACCCTCGGCTTGCCGTACAGTGCCCCCCGGCCCGGAACCCCGGCGGCGCTGTCGGCGTCGCCTATTCCCTCGGAATCGGACCTCGACCGTTTCGTGGCTTCGCTGCCCGGGTTCGGGCGGCGCTGATGGGCGCGGCCGAGACGCCGGTACCCGACATCGCTGGGGTCGGCCGCCGGGCGATGCGCGGTGTCGACCCGTCGGCGTTGACGGCCGACGAGCGGGCCCGGCTCGTCCGAGTCGACCCTCACGCCGCGGACACTCGACGTGCCGCGTCGGCGACGGTCGTCGTGGAGGTCTCCTCCAGAGACCCGCGCACGTCGCGCTCCCGCCGGGAGGTCCAGGTCGCCACCGACGAGCAGCGCCGCCTCCTGGTCGCCCGGGTCGAGGCCGGCGACTGGCTGCTGGTGTCGGAACGGCCGGCCTGGTTCGCTCACTACCGGTCGGGCGACACGCGGCTGGTGCCGTGGCCGCAGGCGGCCGTCTCCGACCTGGCGCGGGGATCGGTCCCCGCCGGCGAACGGGCCCGCCTGGAGGCCGCCACCTGCAGGTCGGCCGCCCGAGCCCAGCAGGCCTTCGCTGCCGGCCGGACGGCGGACATCCCCAGAAGCCCGCTGCCGGGCGACGCCCCCGACCCCCGGTTCGCGTACCGGCCGCCGAGCTGAGAGGGAGCGGCGGCTGATGTCGGACACGGAGATGATCACGATCCGGGCGGAGATGCTCTCCGATATCCCGGTCAAAGCGGCCGAGTCCGCCGCGGCGATCAAAGCGATGGCCGACGAGACCAAGACGGGGGCGACGTCGGCCGGG
>JAKBAX010000306.1 GCA_021808785.1 Actinomycetes bacterium
TGGCGGGCGTCGGGTGGCCGGCGGCCACCGTCTTACTGTCACAGGGCGACCCGGGCCGCCAGCAGCAGCCGGCACCCGGCTCGCGCGCCGGAGACCCGACCGGCTTGACCGACGCCGACCCGGAGCCGGCCGGCCCGGCCCGGCCCATCACCTCGCGTTCCTCCTCGATTGATCTCCGCCTGTAAGGAGGCGACCCTTTGTCCTATGTCAACAGCACAACAAGTGGGGCATCCACCCCCGCGGCCCCGTCCGCCCAGACGCCGACCGGGCTCAACCAGCTGCAGAACTCCCAGACGTTCCTCAACCTGCTCGTGACCCAGCTGAAGAACCAGAACCCGGACAATCCGAGCGATCCCACCGCCTTCATGACCGAGATCGCCCAGCTCACCGCGGTCCAGTCGCAGACCAACCTGTCGGCCGAGGAGCAGACCGTGGCCGCCGACTCCATGCTGGGCCAGTCGGTTACCGGAATCAACGCCAGTGGCCAGACGGTCACCGGCACTGTCACAAGCGTCCTCCTGCCGTCGAGCGGCGGCCCGGAGCTGGAGCTGGCCGGCCAGACCGGGACCATCTCCCTCGCCCAGATCAATCAGGTCTACAGCGCCGCCGGCGCCTCGACCTCCAAGCCCACCACCTCTACCCAGGCCTGAACGGCCACCCCCCACAAAGGAAAGGAATACTCCCCCATGGAGCAGTCCCTCATCGCCGCCGTCTCGGGTATCCAGGCCAACCAGACCTACCTGGACGTCGTCGGCAGCAACGTTGCCAACTCCAACACGACCGGCTACAAGTCGCAGACGGCTCAGTTCACCGACCTTCTGGCCGAGCAGATCAGCGGCGCCGCCTCGCCCATGGCGGGCAACCAGAGCGCCGGTGTCAACCCCATCGCGGTCGGCTCCGGTGTGCGTATCGGCGCCGTCACCGAGAACCTCTCGCAGGGCGCGGTCCAGCAGACCAATGTGCCAACCGACGTGGCCATACAGGGCAGTGGCTACCTGGTGGCCCAGCAGTACGGCCAGCAGCTGTTCACCCGGGACGGCAACCTGACCCTGGACGCCAACGGCGACCTGGCCACCCAGGGCGGTGGTCTCATCCAGGGGTGGCAGGCCAACGCCCAGGGATTGCTCAACACCAACGCTCCCACCGGCCCCATCCACATCCCCACCGGCAGCACCATGGCGGCCAACCCCACCACCACCTTCGGCATCGACGGCAACCTGCCGGCCTGGAACGGGTCGGGTACGCCCACGCCGATCAGCACCACCCTCAACGCCTACGACTCTCTGGGCGACGCCATTCCGGTCACCATGACCTACACGCCGGTGTCGGGCACCGCCAACAGTTGGACCGTCCAGGGCTCGGTGACCAGCCCGACAGGTGTGGTCAGCAACCTGTGGTCGACGCCGCCGACGATCACCTTCAACCCGGCGTCGGGCCAGATCTCCTCGATCACCGGCGCGACCACGAACACCGACGGGAGCCTGTCCCTGGCGGTCGGTTCCATGCCGGCCTCCTACGCCTTCCCCCCGGGTGACACGTGGAAGTTCACCTTCGCCGCCCCCGGCACCTCCGATGCCGTCACCCAGTACTCGGGCCAGCAGACCATCGCCCTGAGCACCCAGGACGGCTACTCGTCGGGCACGCTGGCGAGCTACTCCATCGGCTCCGACGGGTCGATCACCGGGGCCTTCTCCAACGGCAAGACCCTGGCCATCGGTCAGCTGGCCCTGGCCAACTTCTCCAACCCGACCGGCCTGTCCGACCAGGGCGACTTGATGTTCGCCCAGTCGGCCAACTCCGGCGCCCCCCAGATCGGGGCCCCGGGGACCGGCGGGCGGGGCACCCTCGTCGGGGGCGCCCTGGAGGGATCCAACGTCGACATCTCCACCCAGCTGACCGACCTCATAGTGGCCCAGGAGGCCTACCAGGCCAACACCAAGGTGGTGTCGACCACGGCCGCCAACCTGACCGCGCTGACCCAGATGGCGTAATCAGACGGCGGGGGACCCGCCGCAACCCCCCAACTTCCATATGTAGCACCCGCAGGGGCGCCCCGACTTGGGCTTGGTTCTCAAGGAGGGGCGCCCCTGCGCCGAAAATCTCTAGGAACGATCGCCAGGACGGCACACGATCCGACGGCCGAGGAACGGCCCACGGAGACCCTTTCGAATGCCTGAGTCCCTCGCGACCGAAGAACCGGCGCGCCAAGTCCGCCCCTACGACTTCCAGCGCCACGAGGCCATGGATCGCAGCCGCCTGCGCCGGCTGGCGCCGGTGCTGGAGGTCGGCGCCCACCGGGTGACGCAGTCGCTGACGACCATCGTCCGGTCCGCGGTCCGCGTCGAGATCTGCGAGCTCGAGCAGAAGCGTTGGGAGGTCTACGCCAACTCGCTGCCCGAGCCGAGCTACATCGCCACTGCCGTGGTGGCCCCCATCGGCGGGCGGATCGGCCTGCACATCCCGCTGCCGCTGGCCCAGGCGGTGGTCGAGCTGCGCCTCGGCGGGTCGGTCAGCTCGGTGGTGCCCGAGCGGGCTCTGTCGGAGATCGAGCACCGCCTCTTCGCCGAGGCCGCCGAGGCCATAGTCGGCCAGATGATCGAGGCGTTGAGCGTGGTCGTGCCCATGTCGCTCGGGCCGCTCGGTGCCTCGAACAGCGCGGTGCTGGTGCAGATGCCCAACCCGTCGGAGATCTGCATGCTGGTCAACCTCAAGGTCACCCTGGAGGAGCGGTCGGAGTACGAGGCCATGATGACCTTCCCCTTGTCGGTGCTGCTCGGGCTGCTCGACGCCCTGGAGCGCATAGACAACTCGGAGATCAGCGAGCCCGACTCGGTCGGCGAGGAGGTGCGGGCCCGGCTGCTCGACGCCCCGCTGGATGTGAGCGTGTCGTTCCCGGAGATCGTGTTGTCCACCGATGAGCTGCTCAGCCTGACCGCCGGCGACGTGATCTCGTTGCAGAGACCCGAGGGCCTGCCCCTGCGGCTCACCGTCGGTGGCAAGCGCTTCTGTGATGTGGTGCCCACCACCAAGGGCAAGCGGTTGGCCTGCATGGTCGTCGAGTCGAAGAACAAGGAGGATTGATGTCCGATCAGATGCCTGGTGAGGCGGTCCCCGGGGAGGCGATGGCCGGTGGCGTGCCGGCCGGCCTGGCCGACGTGGTCCCGGCCGGAGCCGGCGTGGTCCCGGCCGGAGCCGGCGTGGTCCCGGCCGGAGCCGCCATGGCGGCCCTCCCGGCCGGCGACGGTCGCTCCATCGACCTGCTCTACACCGTCGACATGGCGGTGACCGTAGAGCTGGGCCGCACCCGCATGGCCATGCGGGAACTGCTCGCCCTGCGCCCCGGCAAGGTGATCGAGCTGGACCGCTCGGCCCGGGCCCCGGTCGACATCCTGGTCAACAACACCCTGCTGGCCCACGGCGAGGTCGTCGTGGTGGACGAGGAGCTCGGCGTCCGCGTCACCGAGATCGCCAGCTCGCCGGCGGATCGGGCCGCGGGCTGACCCTGATGCACTCCCTCCTGGCCGCCGCCTCCCAGACGTCGACGGCCCAGCCCGTGTCGGCCACCTCCCTGCTGTTCCAGCTGCTCATCGG
Organism: Actinomycetes bacterium; assembly: GCA_021808785.1. Lineage (GTDB taxonomy): Bacteria > Actinomycetota > Acidimicrobiia > Acidimicrobiales > Palsa-688 > JAKCDU01. The sequence goes on from JAKBAX010000306.1 coordinate 3,592, forward strand.
CCTGGCCGTGATCCTGGGGCTCATATGGGTGGCGGCCCGCATCGCCCGGGGCCGTATCGGCGTGCCCGGCACCAAGCGGCGCCACTCGCCGCTCGCCGTGGTGAGCCGCCAACCCCTCGGCAAGGGCATCCAGCTGGCCGTGGTCAAGGCCGGCACGGAGATGTACCTGCTCGGCGTGACCGCCCACCAGGTCACCCGCCTGGCCCGCTTCGGGCCCGGCGAGGCGGACCTGTTCGACCCATCGTCGGCGGTCGGCCCGGCCGGCGCGGGTCGAGACGACTCTCCCGACGACCTGCCCCCCGCCGGGCCGCCCGGCCCGTCCGGCGCCCCCATGCCGTTCCGGCTCCAGTCCACCATCCGCCAGCTGCAGGAAAGGACGCTGCGCAAGGGCTGAGCCCCGACACGCCCGGCCCCCATGCTCCATCATCTCCTCCTGACCACCACCTCGACGACGCTGCCCGGCGGCAGCGGTGGCGGCTCGTCGATCAACATCAATCTCGGCAACACGCTGAGCAAGCCGTCCGACAGCATCCTCGTCATCATCTCGCTGGCGCTCCTGTCGCTGGCCCCGTCACTGCTGATCCTCATGACCGGGTTCACCCGGATCATCATCGTGTTCAGCCTGCTGCGCCAGGCCCTCGGCCTGTCCACCACCCCGCCCAACCAGGTGCTGAGCGGGCTGGCCCTCATCATCAGCCTGTTCATCATGGCGCCCACGCTGACCGATGTGAACAACCACGCCGTCCAGCCGTATCTGCACGGCCACCTGACCGCCACCCAGGCCTACCGGGTCGGCGAGGTGCCGCTCAGGAACTGGATGCTGAAGCAGACCGGCAGCCAGGAGCTGGCCCTCACCACCAGCGTGGACGGCGAGCACCCGGCTCAGCCGACCGACGCCTCCATGGCCGCGGTCATCCCCGCTTTCGTGCTGTCGCAGCTGAAGAGCGGCTTTCTGATCGGCTTCATCATCTTCATCCCGTTCCTCATCATCGACCTGGTCGTGGCGTCGGTGCTCATGTCGATGGGGGTGGTCATGCTCCCACCAACACTGGTGTCGTTGCCGTTCAAGCTGCTCCTGTTCGTGATGGTCAACGGCTGGATCCTGGTGACGCACTCCCTGGTGGTGAGCTTCCACCCATGAGCGACCGGGCGGATCGAATCGACGTGACACGACGGTGGCGCATCCCTCGGACGCGACCGCGATGACCGAGAGCCAGCTCATGAACCTGGCCTCGGGCGCCATGCTCATGACGGCCAAACTGGCCCTGCCGTTCCTGCTGGCCAGCCTGGCCGTGGGGCTCTTGGTCTCGCTGTTCCAGTCGGTGACGCAGATCCAGGAGGTCACCTTGACCTTCGTGCCCAAGCTGGGGGTGATCGCCCTGATCATGGTGGTCTCGGGCCACTGGATGCTGAGCCAGATGGAGGGCTACACCACCCAGCTGTTCAACCAGATCACCGCCCTGCTGGGAGGTTGAGTTGAGCTTCCAGCTCGACCCGGTCTGGCTGCTGGCCTTTTTCTTGGTGTTCGTCCGGGCCCTGGCCTGGCTGGTCGTGGTGCCGCCGTTCTCCAACCGGGCCGTCGTCCCTCGGCCCGTCCTCATCGGCCTGGCCTCCGGGCTGGGCCTGCTCGCCGCCCACCAGGTGCCGGCGTCGGCGGTGCCGACCGACACCGCCAGCCTGATCGGGGCGCTGGTCGAGCAGGTCTTCAGCGGCGTCATGCTGGGCCTGCCGGTGCAGATCCTGCTCAGCGCAGTGGGCTCGGCGGGGGGGCTGATCGACATGTTCG
>JAKBAX010000307.1 GCA_021808785.1 Actinomycetes bacterium
TACAACCACCAGCCGCCGCCCAACCGAAACCCCAGCCCCTACAAGCCCCTCTGGATCACCCCACGGCCAAAACCGTCACCCCAACCCCTCCCGAGGATCGAGGTTAGAGGGCAGCCAGGGCGCTCGATCGGCGGAATCCGAAGCCACCCGCCGGTGGATCAACCGAGCCAGCGGCCTCGAGCGTGGTCATTGATGGATATCACGCGCTCACCGTCATCCAGGCACCCAGGCTCGACGCGGTGAGCTGGCAGGTGCCCCGGCCGGGAACTTCTTCGAGGACGCCGGCACGCACGAGGTCGAGTAGCTCAAACCGGCTGCGCCCGGTGAATCGGATGACGTCGGCAAGCGGCACCGTCGCTTGGTCGAGTCTTCTTTTCGGTGAATCGCCGTAGCGCACGGTCCGACACTTCTCCACCGAGGCGCGGGTGACGAACCGCGCCTTGCTGCTGTCCGTCTCGGGATCGATGTCGAGCTCTCCTCGCTTCGCCATCAGGCCAACGGTGCTCACCGCGAGGTTGAGCTGTCCCGCCGCAGCCGCCTGCTTCATCGAGCGCTCATGCAGCGCACGAACGCGGGCATGTTCTTCGCATAAGCGACCTGCCGCCTCGGATGAGACCTCGAATTGTCGGCTCGTTGGATGCTGCTCCAACTCGAGGCTGAGGAGGCGAGACATCCGGTAGAGGTCGTGGTAGCGGACACCGAGCTCCTCGGCGAGATCCGGCAGGAGTATCCGGTCAGCCAGTCGATCACGCAATGCCCAGACCTCGCTCAGCCGCGCCCAACGCCGCCGCACGCCGTCCCTGTCCTGGACGATTACACACCTCAAGGTGCCGTCCCGCATCCATCGCCTGGCGGTCGATTCCGCGATCCGTAGCTCTGACGAGACCCGCTGTGCATCGCACAATGGATCCTCAGAGTGGTCCGGGTCGGTCGACCAACCCGCTGCCAGAAGCGTCGCCTCCGCGTGGGCCGCACGATGGAAGTTCCGATGCGAGTGACCCCATCGGATACGCCGAGTCGTCGGAACGAGCAGAGAGCCGATTGAACCTCGGATCATCTCGTCGAGCACGCGCGCCACCTCTGCGAGGGGCGTGAGCTCGGGATGGTCGGGCGTATAGACACGCCCGAAGACATCGTCGGCAGCGCGATGTCCCATGAAGCGCCGACGTACCCCGTGCTCGATCCCCGACTCCCACGCGATGTCCGTGGCGACGCTCTTGCGCAAGAGATATGGCGACACCCGAAAGCCGAGATCACCGCTGCCCAGCCCCTCGGCAGTCGCAGCGGTCTCGAAGGCCTCGCGGAAGCTCAGCTGACCAGACTGATCCGCTGTCTGAAGACCAGGTACGAGACGCGAAGTTTCGTCAATCTCGTCGGTCTCGGGGTCGGTGTGAAATGCCTCGATCGCGACCTGCAGCAGCTCCAACATGCTCGATGGTAGGACAAGTACTCGCAACACGGCCTCGGTCTTCGTCCGCTCCTTGTGCTGGACGACCCACGATACGGCCGTCGTCATTGCGCACCCTGAAGTCGCGACCTCCCTGGCCCCACGAGCAATAGCCCGGAGTCCCCGAGGTCGACGACATCGTCGACCAAGACGCCGAACGCCTCGGAGATTCGGAGCCCCATCACGCGCTGCAGCCACAGCACCAGCTGATGGACCGGATGAAGATGCGCAGCGATCCGCGCGCACCCCGGAAAGCTCAGCGGACGCGGTTGGGACGCCGGGCGTCGCGCACGAGCAACCGCAGGGTCAGGTGCCGGCGCCACCAAGCCCTCGGAGGGATCGGAGCCGGGTGGCACCAACCCGTTCGCCCGGGAGAACGCCAGGACCCGGCGAAGCACCCACAGATCCGGCCTGCTCCGGGTGGGGAGGTTTGATGTGAGGAGGTTTGACACAGGTTTGACACGGCCCGATGGGAGAGTCCAGACGCAAGAAAGCCCTGGCCGGAAATGCATCCTGACCAGGGCTTCTGTAGTGGCGGGGGGCATCGACCAACGCGCGACCATCAGGTTACAGACCCGACGAAAGCGCTGGTAGGGGCGTCGTGCCTATGCAGCTGCATACGCACGCGCCTGCTCAGCTTCGGCCGGCTCGGTGATCAGTCCCGAGAAACTCGACCTTGCCTACCAGGCCGGTCCGCCAAGGTTGTGGAGGTCGTCGCTCTGGAGTAGGTGGTGCACGGCCCTGGCATCGTGCTCGTCGACGACCCCGTCGGTGACGAGCTGCCTGAGCAGGTCCCGGGTCCGCCGTCCGGGTGCACCGGTCAGTGCTTCCCAGAGGGTGAGTGCGTCTTCGTCATCGCTGGCGAACTCGAGCGACCTGGTCGCGGCGATGGCGATGGACGCGGACTCGCCCGCGTCGAGACGGCGGGCCTTGGCACCGAGGGAATGACGCCACTCTCGGTCCTCCAGCCGGCGGGACTGAAGGCGGACGGCGAGCTTCAGCTCGTCATCGTTGAGCGTCAGCACGGTGAGCTGGTCTGGATCGAGGGCCAGAAGCTGATCGAGTCCCTGTGCAGCTGCGAGCGCACGGCTGGCCACCCCCGAACCGAACCCTGCTTGGTCGGCCTGGCGCAGGAGTGCGGTCCGAATGCGTCGCAGCTCGCTCGGGCCGTCGGACTCGGCCCCGTGGACGCCGTCGGCGATGAGGACCGTGCCGCCACACACCTGGAGCAGGTAGTGGGACCAGCCAGCGACGGCGAAGCTGCGGGCAACCGAGGCGTCGACCAGCATGGCCGCCAACGCTCATCGCTCACGGTTGGCGAACGCAGCATCCTCAAGGTCCTGCTGGACTCGTCGCTCGCCTTCCTCCGGCCCTGGCCGGGCAAGGAGCTGGCGGATCTCCTCGGTGCTCGTACCGAGCACCTCCGCCGCGTCGCCTGGCGTGATGACCCCACGTTCCAGCGCGGCGCGCACGAGCAACAGGACGCGGGTCGGCTGAGCTTGTAGGGGATGGAGGTCGTAGCTGCCCAAGTCCGCAGGATGCACGCGGTAGCCGAGGGCCAGTGCCAGCCGGCTCGGGGAGGCCTCCGCCAAGACATCGAAGGCGCTTCGCGTGATCAGCTTCTCCTGGAGGAGCCGCACGCGTAGCGTGGCGAAGCTCACGCCGAAGTGCCGTTGGAGGTGCACGACGAGCGTCGGGTTGGCCAGGTCGTCGAACGGTGCCAGTTCGCCGACCACCCGTCGTAGCTCGTCGCTCGGCACGAGGAACTCGCCGGCGAAGGCGTCCGCGAACCGCTCGCGGCCATGGTCCTCCCCGGGCATCGAGACCACGACGTCTGCTGCCTGGGAGTGGAAGTAGGCGTGGGCGAGCTCGTGAGCCAGGGTGAAGACCTGTCGGCCAAGGGTCATCTGGGAGTTGACAGCGATGCAGAAGCCTGCCTGGGGGTGGTTGTAGAAGAACCCCGAGGGCGCCTCGCCCAGGTCGGCGCCGAGCGGAAGCCGCCAGATGAGCACGTGCTCGTCGAGCACCTGGAACGGATCGCCGAGCGCTCCGCCGCCCAGGTTGAGCTGGCGGCGTAGCTGACGGGCTGCCCAGGCGCCTTCCTTGCCACTTGCGCCGCGCGCCACGGCGAACGGGCTGTGGCCCGGGCCCGGCAAGACCGTGCCCATCTCCCCAGCCAGCTCGACGTACTCGGACACACGTTGCTCGAACAGCCGAAGTCCACCCTGCGCGCTCTCGCCGATATCCCTCGGCGCAGCCCGGAAGAGCATCCCACTCACGTCGACCCCCGCCCCAGCCAGCTCCTCACCTGGCAGCAAGGACTCCAGCGAGGTCCCATAGAGACGGGCCAGTGCCGCCGCGACGGTGAGCGGGACCTGGCGGCGTCCCGCCTCGTAGTAGTTGAGCAGGACCCGGTTGATCCCCACCGCCTCGGCTGCCGCCTCCTGCGACAGCCCGACCCGCTCCCTGCCCGTACGCAACATTTGACCGATCGAGTCCAGCGCACACCTCCATATGTTACACTCAGTTCCTACTCATTGTTCAGTGTAACATGGTGGGCGGATGTAGTCGGGCATCGATGAGGAAGGTCCGACCACCGGTCGCCCCTCATTCGTCCCAGCAGTAGGAGGTTCACGTGTCGAACAGCACCTCGTCCACCAACGGCGCTATCCATGTCGTGGTAGGAGCCATGGCCGCGGGCGTGTCCCATCTCCTTGTTCCGGTGCGGAACTGGTTCGACTACCTCCTCCGGGCGCTGGTCGGTGTGTTCTTGAGCGCAGTCGCATTGAACCTGGTTCGAGCGGCATAAGCGACCAGCACTCGGCGGCAATCGACGAGCTCGGGATACATGCGAGGTAGGGATGGCTCAACCAGCACGATACGCATCGCTCCTGCTGTCATGGCGGGGATGCGGCGGCGACGGCCATTGGTGCAACTTTCTCCAGCTCAACCTGAAACGTGATTCGCTCGCCAAAGGTGGCGTCTATGTCATCTGGTCCGAGGAGGCCACCGGAGCCCGCAAGACGACCGTCTACGTCGGCCAGGGGAAGCCGGTCGCTGACTGCCTGGCGCGTCATCGCGACGAGGCCACGATCACCCGGCACCAGAAAGACGGGCGCACAGCGGGTCGTCGTACGGCGGTGGCGGCTCCAGTGGTGGCAGCTCGTCCGGGGGTAGGAGGTCAGGACGCACCCGGGCTGGCGGCTCGGTCACCTACTCACCGACCGAGTGGCGGTCCATCGAGCCGGTCGCCCGCAAAGCGGCCGAGCAGGCGGTATCCCACCCGGAGCGCAGGGACCTGTTCCTCTGTCACGCCTGGGACGACCGCGAGAGCAGCGCGGCCGAGCTGTGCAACAGCCTGGAGTCCAGCGGTGCGTCGGTCTGGTTCAGCGACAAAGATGTCCCCCTGGGCACTCTGCTGATCCGCGAGATCGACAAGGGACTCCGGAACTCGCGCATAGGGATAGTCCTGGTCACCCCAGCACTGCTCAAGAGCATTGAGCAGGAGGGCATTGCGGAGAAGGAATCTCCGCCCTGCTCGCCACGGACCGGGTGATCCCGGTTGCCCACGGGACGACTTTCGAGGCCCTTCGGAAGGTCAGTCCCCTGCTCGCCTCCCGGTCCGGCCTCAGCACGGCGGACTCGTCCCTGGCGGAGGTGGCGGCGAAGGTTGCCGCTGCCGCGGCCGCGCTTGGCGACATCGACACCTGACACACGGCTCCAGCGCTGAGCCCCGAGCCGATGCAGGCGCCAAATCGCCGATTCGGCGTGCTCGGTCTGCACCAGACTTGACGCGAAACGGGCGCTCAGATCATCCGATCGGGCGCCACAGCACGCGGCGCCACGGCGGGCTCCTCGCACGCCGATCGATGAGGTGTGTACACCCCCCATCGCCACTCCGGGTGACG
>JAKBAX010000308.1 GCA_021808785.1 Actinomycetes bacterium
CGGAGCCCCGCCCGGTCGCCGAGGGGGCGGACCCGGTGGCCGGCGGGCCGGGCCCGGGCGCCGACGGGCCCAGCCCGCTCGGCGGTCTGCCGGGTGGGGCCGCGGTCGGCACCTTCGTCCACCGGGTCCTCGAGGAGATCGACTTCTCGGCCGCCGACCTACCGGCGGCCATCGACGGGGCGCTGGCCGGATGTGCCCGCCGCGGCGGGACTCCCGGCGATCTTCCCGGTCTGGCCGCCGGGCTCCGAGCCGCCCTGACCACCCCGTTGGGCCCCCTCCTTCCCGATACCACGCTCGCCGACATACGCCGGGCCGACCGACTCGACGAGCTCGGCTTCGAGTTGCCGGTAGCAGGCGGGGAGCACCCGGTGGGCGCCCTGCACGCGGCCGAGATCGCCGATCTGCTTTCGGTCCACCTGACGCCGGGGGACCGGTTGGCGTCCTACCCGGACCGGTTACGGGACCCGCTGCTCCAGGCGACCCTCCGGGGTTACCTCAACGGCAGTCTCGACCTGGTCTTCCGGCGCATCTCGGACTCCGGACCGACCCGGTGGTATGTGGCCGACTACAAGACCAACTGGTTGGGCGGTACCGATCTCCGGCTGGCTGATTACCGGTCCGCTGGGCTCGACGCCGAGATGCAGCGCCGCCATTACCCGCTGCAGGCCCTCATCTACCTGGTGGCTCTGCACCGATACCTGCGCTGGCGGGTACCCGGCTACCGGCCCGAAACCCAACTCGGGGGTGTGCTCTACCTGTTCATCCGGGGCATGGCCGGCCCGGCCACCCCGATGGAGGGCGGGGCGCCGTACGGTGTGTGGTCCTGGGTTCCTCCCGTGGGTCTGGTGGCCGCCCTCTCCGATCTGTTCGATTCGCCACGGCGGCCGGCATGACCGCCGAGCCGGTCCTCGTAGCCGATGCCTATCGGCCCGAACTAGCGCTTGCCGCCGACCTGCCGGAGCTGCTCGGTGTCTTCAACCGGGCCGGGGTCCTGGCCTCTGCCGATGTGCACGCCGCCGTGCGGTTGGCCCGCCTGGCCGGCGACACCGACGGCCAGGTCCTCCTGGCCGCGGCGCTGGCCGTGCGGGGACCCCGGGTCGGGCACGTATCGGTGGACCTTCGGACCGTGCGGACGTCGGCGGTAGTGGGCGAGGACGAGGTGGACCTCGAAGCGTTGCCCTGGCCCGAGCCCGGTGCATGGGTCAGCCGCGTCGCGGCCAGCCCCATGGTCGGTTCGGCCGGAGACTCGGCCGGAGACTCGGCCGGAGACTCGCACGCCAGGGTCGCCGGGGATGCGGCGAGGGGCGGGGAGGGGGATGGCGAGCGGGTCTTCCCGCTGCGCCTGTCCGGGAGCCATCTGTACCTGGACCGCTACTGGCGCGACGAGGTGGCCCTGGCCACCGACCTGGTCGAGCGGTCCGGGGCGCCAGGTACCGTCGGGCTGTTCCGACCTATCGGCGAGTCAGATCTGCACCGGCTCTTCCCCGGGTCCGAGTCGGCCGACCAGCGCCAGGCCGCGGCGGCGGCCGTCACCCGGGGCCTGGCCGTTCTGGTCGGCGGCCCGGGCACCGGCAAGACCACCACCATCGCCCGGTTCCTGGCCCTGCTGTGTGAGCGCGCGGTTGGAGAAGGTCGTCGGCCTCCGCTGATCGCGCTGGCCGCGCCGACGGGGAAGGCGGCCGCCCGTATGGAGGAGGCGGTCCAGGCCGAGGCGCTCCGCATGGACATACCCGATGCGGTACGGCAGGTACTGGCCCGGCTGGCCGGCACCACCATCCACCGCCTGCTCGGTACCCGCCCCGACCGGGGCGGCCAGTTCCGCCATCACCGAAGCCATCTCCTGCCCCACGAAGTGGTCGTGGTGGACGAGGCGTCGATGGTCTCGCTGTCTCTGATGGCCCGTCTGGTCGAGGCGGTCCGCCCCGACGCCCGGCTTGTCCTCGTCGGCGATCCCGATCAGCTCGTCTCGGTGGAGGCGGGGGCGGTGCTGGCCGACATCGTCGGCCCGGCCGGTGATCCGGTCAGGTCCGCGGCCGACGGTGGGCCCGGAGATGGTGGGGTCGCCCGGCGCGGTCCGCATGGGGCCGGGATGGCAGAGCTTCTCGATCCGGGTCGGGCTGGGGCACCTCTTCCCACAGCCGACGGCTCGATCGCCGGTTCGATCAGCGTGCTGCGGACCAACCACCGCTTCTCGGGGGCTCTGGCCCGGCTGTCCGCCGCGGTCCGCGCCGGGGACGCAGCCACCACGCTCGCCATCCTCGGCAGCGGCGAGAGAGGCGTCGAGTGGGAAGATGTCGACCCGGCCGATCTCGCGGCGGCATCGCCGCCACCGGACTTCGGCTCGGGAACGGTGGGGCGCCTGGCCCGGCCGGTCCTGGCATGGGCGGAGGCGGTCAGAGCGGCCGCTGTGGCAGGCGACGCGAACGCAGCAGTGGCTGCTCTCGATTCCCATCGCCTGCTCTGTGCTCATCGGCGGGGCCCGGCCGGCGTGGCCGTGTGGAACCGGGCGGTAGAAGGGTGGCTGGCCGCCTCCGGACCGGCGTGGGCGGCAGAACAGATCTGGTACCCGGGCCGGCCGGTGATGGTCACGGCCAACGACTACGCCCTCCGCCTGTTCAACGGAGACACCGGCGTGGCCGTCGCCCGGCCCGACATCGCAGCCCTCGACGGATCCGCGGGTGGGACCGGTGGTGCCCTGCGCGTGGTGTTCGACGACGGGTCGGGTCGGAGCCGAGTGGTCAGCCCATCACGACTCAACTCGATCGAGACGGTCTTCGCGATGACGGTGCACAAGAGCCAGGGCTCCGAGTTCGATCGGGTCAGCCTCCTCCTGCCCTCGGCTTCCTCGAGGCTGCTCACCCGAGAACTTCTCTACACGGCCCTGACCCGGGCCCGTAACGGCATCCTGGTGGTGGGTACCGCTCAGGCGGTCACCGACGCAGTGGGGCGGCCCATCGCCCGGGCGTCGGGGCTGGCCACCCGGCTCTGGTCCGGTGCCTCGATGCCGAGACGTCCCCTCAAGTCCCGACCGCCGGAAGCGACGGAGCGGTGACCACGCCCTCGTCGGCTGCGCCTGCCTCGGCCGCCGCGAGCAGGCTGTGCGGTGCGCCGTGCCGGTACGCTTTGCCCCGCATCAGCGAGGCCAGGGCGGCCACGATCGAGCACACGATGGCGAAGGTGAATGCGTAGTGCAGGCCGCTGCCGAACGGGGCGCTGATCAGCTGAGGAAAGAAGCTCCTCCCGGTTAGATGGTGCAGCTGGGTGGGCGTCAGGCTGGCCGTCAGCCCGGGGCTGGTCTGGAGCACCCGCTGAATCGGGTTGTACCCGAGCATGGCCGCGAACAGGGTCCCGATGGGGGGCAGGTGGGACATGCGCAGTGCATCCGCCCGCGGCACTCCGTTGGCCACCAGGCCGGAGTAGAGGTGGGCCGGGAGGGCGGCGGCCAGGCCGATGGTGATGACCGTAAAGAAGATGCCGATCGACAACACGGTCGACGCGTTCTGGAAGGTGGTCGTCATCCCGGCGCCGGCCCCCCGCTGGTCGGCCGGCAGTGAGTTCATGATGGCGGCCCGGTTCGGCGACGCGAACATGCCCATCGACAGGCCCATCATCAGCAGCAGCAGGGCGAAGAACAGGTAGTTGAAGTCGACCGGCAGAATCTCGAGCAGGCCGAAGGTCACCGCGGTGCCAACCATGCCGATGGTGGAGAACCCTCGCGATCCATAGCGGTCCGACAGGATCCCCGACGCCGGACCGGCGATCAGGAAGCCGATGGTCAGGGGGACCATGTAGATGCCAGCCCACAGAGGGGTCCGAGTGAAGTCGTAGCCATGCTGGGGCAGCCATATGCCCTGGAGCCAGATGACCAGCATGAACTGCAATCCGCCTCGCGAAAGCGCGGCCAGCAGGCCGGCCACGTTGCCAGCCGTGAACGCCCGGATGCGGAACAGGGGCAGCTTGAACATGGGCTGCTCCTCACGCTTCTCGACGAACACGAAGGCTACGAGGAGCACCACACCGACGATCAGGGCCCCCAGCACCCGGGGGTTGGTCCAGCCCATGGTGTGTGGACCGTACGGCTGTATCCCGTACACCACTCCGGCCAGCAGGGCGGTGAGACCGAGGGCAAAGACGATGTTGCCCTTCCAGTCGATGCGGCCCGGGACCCGGACACCGTTGTCCACCAGCTTGGTGTAGGCCCATATTGTGCCGGCCACCCCGACCGGCACCGAGACCAGGAACACCAGGCGCCAGCTGATCGGAGCGAGGACGCCACCCAGGATGAGGCCGATGAAGGAACCGGCGATGGCCGCCACCCCGTTGACCCCGAGGGCCAAGCCCCGCTGGTTCTCCGGGAAGGCGTCGGTGAGGATGGCGCTGGAGTTGGCGAACTCGAGCGACCCGCCCAGGCCTTGACCCAGGCGCGTCAGGATCAGCCAGAGGGCCCCGTCCCGGCCCGTCATCCAGGTGATCGAGGTCAGGATCGAGAAGATGGTGAAGATCAGGAAGCCGAGGTTGTACATGCGGACCCGGCCGTACATGTCGCCGATGCGCCCGAAAGTGAGCACCAGCACCGAGGTGATGAGCATGAAGCCCATGAGCATCCACAAGAAGTAGGCGCTGTTGCCGGCCTGGAGGGGGTCCAGCTTGATGCCCCGGAAGATGTCGGGGAGGGCGATGATGGTGATGGATCCGTTGATCACCACCATCAAGATCCCCATCGTGGTGTTGATCAGGGCAACCCACTTGTAGCGGGGGCCAGGCTCGGTCCCCGGAGCCGGTCGAGAGGGGATGAAGCGGCTCCACCGGCTCGATGGTGCGACACGACGGGGGGTTGGGTTCGGATCGTCCACCGTTGAATGAGCTTAGCGGCGCTCAATTTTCGGCTGCGGGAAGCAGGTGGGCCGAGGGGGCGGCGATCCGGCGGGGGAAGGGAGGGACGGGCAAATGGCGGGACGGTGAGCGGGTGGTCCGAGGGGGCGGCGGGGGCCGGCGTCGGCGGACAGGGGCCGGTGGCAGGCGGGGGCCGGCGGCAGGCGGGGGCCGGTGGCAGGCAGGGGCCGGCGGTTGGTGACGCGGGCCGTTTTCTGTACCGATTTAGCAAATCTGTACCTTCTCGAACGTTTTCGGTGGGTGGAGGTACAGATTTCCCAACGAGGTACAGATTTCGGCCATCGTCTCGGCCATTGCGCCCGGGGCCGTCGCTGCCCGCCCGGACGCCTGCCCGCCTGCCCGCCTGCCCGCCTGCCCGCCTGCCCGCCTGCCCGCCTGCCCGCCTGCCCGCCCGACAGCGTGGTATCAGCGCCCGCAGGGTAGGAAGGCGGGGTGCAGACCGCCAAGGGC
>JAKBAX010000309.1 GCA_021808785.1 Actinomycetes bacterium
CCGAGCCCCCACCCGGCCGCCGGCCAACTCGTCTAGTGCGAGGTGTAGTCGACCGGACGAGCGTCGGGCTCGCCCACGGCAAAGCAGAAGCAGTGGATCGGGGCGTGGTTCGTGAGCGGCCGCAGGCTGTGGACGGCGCCGGGCGGGATGTGGACCAGGTCGCCCTGGCGGATCTCCGCCTCCTCCTCGTCGATGGTCATGACACCCCGGCCCGCCGTCACGTAGTAGAACTCGTGGGTCGGGTGACGGTGCGGGTCGACCCGGCCCCCGCCCGCCACCTCGAACTCGCTGACCAGCTCGAGGTGACCCCCTTTCGTGATCTCGAACATCTCCCGGGGCCGGACGAGCCACCACACCGGAACGGTGCCGTTGTGCTCTACCTCCGGCGCCACGTCTTCGATCGAGCGGACGTCCATGCCATAGTGTGACACCGGCGTCAGGGGGAGGGGACGTGGAGGACCAGAGGGTCACCTGGGGTGGGGTGGAATCCGCCGAGTTGGCCCGCATCGTGGTGCTGTCGCCCCATTTCGACGACGCAGCCATGGGCGCCGGCCAGATGCTCGTCCGCCACGCCGAGGAGCGCACCCGAGGGACTGCGGGACGCGCCTCGGTCGTAACGGTCCTCGGCGGCCGGCCCCCCGCCTACCCGGACCCGCCCTCTCCATGGGATGCCCTCGGCGGCTTCGGGAGCGGCGACGACGTGGTCGCCCGCCGCCGGGAGGAGGACCGGGCCGCCATGGCGGTGTTGGGAGCCGACCCGGTGTGGCTGGACTTCGCCGACCACCAGTACCTGCAACCGGCCCACCGGCCGGACCCGTCCGACGTGGCCCCGGTGCTCGAGGACACCCTGGTGGGTGTCGGGCCGACGGCGGTGTTCGTCCCCATGGGGCTGGCCAACCCGGACCACGTGCTGACCCACGAGGCGGCCCTGATCGTGCGTGAACACCACCAGGAGTGGGCCTGGTTCGCCTACGAGGACCACGGCTACAAGCACATCCCGGGGCTTTTGGCCTGGCGGGTGTCGAAGCTGTTCCGGTCCGGGTTGTGGCCCACTCCGGCCCTGGTGCCCGTGACCACCGACACCGATCGCAAGCGCCGGGCCATCTGGTGTTACGCCAGCCAGATCGCTCCGTTGGAGCGCGATCACGCCCTGACCGAGCGCCTGGACGCCAACGTGGCCGAGCAGTTCTGGCGGCTGGCCCCACCCCCGGCCGGATGGGAGGCTCTGGTCGACGTCTGATCGACGGGCGGCAGCTTCGCTAGGCCCGCAGCCGCCACGGCGAAACCTTCGACTGCCCCGAAGGGGCCCCCGCTCTCGAGCTTGTCTCGGGAGCGGCGTAGTGTCTTGGCATGGCCGAGCGCGAGTACTACTGGCTCCTTCGCTGCCCGTGCGGCGAGTCCCTGGAAGGGGCGACCGAGGACGACATCGTCGACGTGTCGTTCGCGCACCTGAAGGCCAAGCACCCCGACATGGCCGACACCTACGAGAGGGAGCACATCCTCTTCATGGCCCAGCGCTTCGTCAAGACCTGACGCGACCCGATCCCTGGGTCGGCGCCAGGGAGGAGACCGGCGCTCCGGCGAGGGCCGGGCCACTGGTGTGCAGGTGGCACCAGGTCGTGGTGCCCGACGCGGTCGCGAAGGCCGGCGGGTCGACCTCCTTGCAGATATCCATCGCATAGGCACAGCGGGTCCGGAACCGGCACCCGGTCGGTGGGTCGAGGGGGGACGGCATCTCGCCGCGCAGGACGATCCGCTGGCGGGCCCGCTGGCGCGCCGGGTCGGCGATGGGGATGGCGGAGAGCAGGGCTTCGGTGTAGGGGTGGGTGGGGCTGCGGTAGACCTTCTCGGCCGGGCCCGACTCCACGATGCGACCCAGGTACATGACCGCGATGCGGTGGCTCAGGTGGCGCACGACCGACAAGTCGTGGGCGATGAGCAGGTAGGCCAGACCGAGTCGCTCCTGGAGGTCGGCCAGGAGGTTGATCACCTGGGACTGAGTCGATACGTCGAGCGCGCTGACCGGCTCGTCGCAGACCAGCAGCTTCGGTTCGAGAGCCAGGGCACGGGCCACGGCGATGCGCTGGCGCTGGCCCCCGCTGAACTCGTGGGGCAGGCGCCCGGCGAGATGGGGCCCGACGCCGACCATCTCCAGGAGCTGACCGACCCTCTGGTCGCGCTCCGAGCCGCGCAGCCCCCGGTGGATCTCCAGCGGTTCGCCCACGCTGCGGCCGATGGACGAGTGGGGATCGAGCGACGAGTAGGGGTCTTGGAACACCATCTGCATCCCGGCCCGGGCCCGGCGCAGCTCCCGGCCCCGCAGGGAGCCCAAATCCTGGCCGTTCACCGCCACGGTGCCCCCGCTCGGCGCGATGAGGCGCAGCACCAGCCGGGCCACTGTGGATTTGCCCGAGCCGCTCTCGCCGACCAGGCCGACGGTCTCGCCTACGCCGACCGTGAGGTCGATGCCGTCGACCGCGTTGACCCGGCCCCGGACCAGACGGAGGACCCCGCCGGTCACCGGGAAATCCTTGCGCAGATCCCTCACCACCAGGAGGGGAACGCCGCGGTCGGGCCTCGGGGCCCGGGGCCGGTCGTCGGCGGAGGGAACCGGCCCGGCTGATCCGACGGCCGTGCCGATGCCGCTGAGCGCCAGTTCGAGGTGGCGCCGGCACCGGACGAGAGCACCGCTGCCGACGCTTGCCAGGTCTATCGCCTGCTCGCACCCGTCCACCGAGTACCGGCAGCGGGCGCGGAAGCGGCACCCGGCCGGCATTTGTCCTGGATGAGGCACCCTTCCCGGTATGACGGTCAGGGACCGGCCCGGTACGGCCCGTTGCGGCATCGACGCCAGCAGGCCCTCGGTGTAGGGGTGGTGGGGCCGGGCGAAGAGCGCCTCCGTGGGTGCCTGCTCGACCAGCTGGCCGGCGTACATGACGGCGACCCGGTCGCAGATGTCGGCCACCACGCCCAGGTCGTGGGTCACGAACAGCATGGCCATCCCGGTCTCGTCCTTGAGCGACCGCAGCAGCTCCAGGATCTGGGCCTGGACTGTGACGTCGAGGGCGGTGGTCGGCTCGTCGGCGATGAGGAGCGTCGGATCGCACGCCAGGGCCATGGCGATCATGGCCCGCTGGCGCATCCCCCCGGAGAACGTATGGGGGTAGTCGTCAACCCGCCGACCGGCATCGGGGATGCCTACCCGGTCGAGGACCTCCACCGCCCGGGCCCGGGCCGCGGCCTTGGAAACGTCACGGTGCGCCCGGATCGCCAGGCCGATCTGGGCCCCGACGGTGAACGCCGGGTTGAGGCTGGTCATCGGCTCCTGGAAGATCATGGCGATCCGGTCTCCCCGCACCCGGCGCAGCGACTCGGCGTCGAGCTCGAGCAGGTCCTGACCTTCGAACTCTACGGAGCCGGCGGTGATGCGCCCGCGGCCCGCGGGGATCAGACGCATCACGGCCAGCGACGACACCGTCTTGCCGCAGCCGCTCTCGCCGACCAGCCCCAGCGTCTGGCCCGGAGCCACATCGAAGCTGACATCCTCCACGACCGGCTGCCAATGACCGCCTGAGAGGAAGCTGACCCCGAGGCCGCGCACCGTCAGCAACCGACCGGTCGCCGTCGGGTCGACGGTGGCGGCCGTGGCTGACGTCGCCCGGGTCTCGGGCTGGGTCGTCATGGCCGGCCCCGCTCCCGGCCCCGTCCGAGGGCGTCGCGCAGCCCGTCGCCGACCAGATTGAACGAGAGCACCGTGAGCGCGATGGCCAGACCGGGGATGATGGTGGCCCATGGGTCGCTGAGGATGAACTGGTAGGCCTCCTGCAGCATCACGCCCCAACTGGCACTGGGCGGCTGCACACCGAGCCCCAGGAAGCTCAGCCCGGCCTCGGCCAGGAGGGCGTATCCGAAGCTGACTGCGGCCTGGATGATCAACGGCGAGGCCACGTTCGGGAGGATGTGGCGCCCGATCATTCGGAGCGGGCCGGCCCCCAGCGAGCGGGACGCCTCGATGAAGGTCTCCTCCCGGACGGCCAGGACCTGACCCCGGATCACCCGGGCGAAGCCGGGCACGAAGGTAACGGCTATGGCGATGGACTCGTTGTGCAGGCTGCGCCCGAGAAGGGCGGCCACGGTGATGGCCAGTATCAGAGGCGGGAAGGCGAACATGGCGTCCATGAGCCGCATCAGCACGTTGTCGGTGCGGCCCGAGAAGTACCCGGCGACCAGCCCGATTGGTAATGACACCAGTAATGCCAGTGTTACGACGATCGTGGAGGCCTCGAGGGAGATGCGGGCGCCATAGACCAGCCGGCTCCAAAGGTCCCGTCCCACGTCATCGGTACCGAGCCAGTGCGCCCCGGACGGTCCGGCGTTGATCACCGGGAAATTGGCGGTGGGGGAGTAGCGGGAGACATCCGGAGCCAGGATGGCGATGACGATTACGAGGAGGACAAAGAGGGCGCCCGCCATGGCCACCCGGTCCTGCGCGAACCGGGACAGGAAGCGGCGGGCGTCCGTCGGCGGGGCCGGGCCGTCGTCGATCAATCCGATCACGCCGTCACATCAATCATGTCAGGCGCACCTTCGGATTCAGATAGCCGTATCCGACGTCGACGAGGAGGTTGACGAAGACGAAGATGACCGCCGTCAGGAGGACCACGCCTTGGATCACCGGGAGGTCCTTGGCGCCGATGGCCTGCAGCATGAGGCTGCCCATGCCCGGGATGGAGAAGATCTGCTCGATGATCACGGTCCCGCCCAGCAGGTAGGCGAACTGGATGCCGACGATGGTGATGGCCGGGGTGAGGGCGTTCTTGAGCCCCAGCCGGCCGATCACCTGGCGTTCGGGCACGCCCAGACTGCGCGCCGTGCGGATGTAGTCCCGGTCCATGACGTCGATCAGCTCGCCCCGGACCTGGCGGGCCAGGGTGGCGCCGCCGGCGATGCCGAGCGCCGTCCAGGGCAGCAGTAGGTGCTCGAACCAGCTCCAGGGGGAGTGGCCCAGGCTCACGTAGCCGAGGTCGGGCAACACGTGCAGCTTGACCGCGAAGACCAGCGCCAGCACCATTCCGAGCCAGAAGTCCGGCATGGCGATCCCGGCGCTCGATGCCACGGTGGCGGATCGATCGGCCACCGTGCCCGGCCGGGTGCCGGCCAGTACCCCGGCCGGCACCCCGATGAGCAGCGAGACCACCAGGCCGCCCAGGGCCAGGGACAGGGTGAGGGGGAAGCGGTCCCCGATGGCGGTGGCGACCGACTCGTGCTGGAACAGCGACGTGCCCAGGTCCCCGCGGAGGGCCCGGGTGACCCAGCCCCAGTACTGGGCCAGGA
>JAKBAX010000310.1 GCA_021808785.1 Actinomycetes bacterium
AAGTCGTAGAGGGCCTGGAGGTGTCCGGCCGGCTCCCATGCCGACACGTCGAGGGTCTCCCGCAAGGTGAAGAGGATGTCCTGGGCGTGGATCAGCAGATCGCTGATCGCCTTGATATCCCTGGGCTCGGCCCCGAGCGCCCGGTCAGCCCGGAACAGGTCCATTTCCAGGGCGTCCAAGAGCATGGTCAGGCGGCTGGCCGGGGTGGAGGTCTCGATCGCTTCGGTGAGATATCGCACCCGCATCTCTTCGGCCTTCTGGGCGTCGGTTGCCATGATCTCCTAGCTGCCTCTTGATCGCCGGACCGGCACGGAGCACCGCCCGGAGGGCGGCCCCGTTCGTGTGCGGCGGCAACCCGCTCAATGCATCGGCAGCCGCGGAGCCAACTTGAGACACGCGCAACAGCTCGGCGCGGGCGATCCTCAGCTCCCGGTGAGGGCGGGAGACGGCGTCGCGGCGACGCGGCCCGACTTCGCCGCCGTCCCCTTGGCCTGCTGCGCGGCAAAGACTCGCAGGGCCAGTCGACGCAGACCATCGGCGTCTCCGACTCCGAAGTGCGGCAAGTGGGCGAACGGCCCCGCCGACCGGGACGACGCGAGCACCGCGAAGGCAGTGTCGGCCAGTTCGCGATCGGCCTCCGGGCTGGCGTCGGCGTTCAACGCCAGCATCCTTGGTCCGTGCTCGACATCCACCCCGACGCCACTCGCCAGAGTGCGCAGCCGCGCTTCGAGGACCGCGCTCTCGCAGCTCGGTGCCCGTATGACCAGTAACGCCGGGTGCTCCTCCGTGAAGACCGACCCATACTCCTCCAGCAGAGCCGGCGAGCGTTCCAGAGCATCCAGGTCGCTGACCACGACGAATCCACTGGAGCGGCTGCGCTCGAAGCGGTCCGCCTTCTCGCTCAGATAGCGCTGATTGGCCCCGGAGAGCTCGGCCGGCACAGCCTTGGCCTTCCAGATGCCGTCCACCGTCTCGGAAGAGCGGTGCTCGAAGTGGATGACCCGGCCGCTCGACACCTGGTGCACCCCCCAGCCCAGCCGACGGGCCCTCATGGCGTACTCGTCATCGTCGTGCCAGAACACGCCGAGGTTCTCATCGAACAACCCGATCTGGCCGACTGCTTCGGCCCTCATCACCATGCAGTACCCGATGACCATGTGGCACGGCCGATCACCCTGGCCGACAAGGGGCACCTCGCGCCTACCGGTGGCATTGAATTCGAGGTCGACCCCGATCTCACCGGCGATGCCGATGTTGGATTCCCGGCGCAGCTTCTCGACGAACGGTACATCCCAAGCGGCCAGTACCTCTACGTCGTTGTCGAGGAAGGCGATCAGCTCGACGCCGGAGTCGAGGGCCTCTATCCCTGCGTTCCGGCCACCTGATACTCCGAGATTGGTCCCGGATCCGACTACGACAACCCGGTCGTCGGTAACGGTCTCCAGCCACTCGCCCGTATCATCGGTCGAGGCATTGTCGACAACCACCAGTTGGAACGCCGTCCGGGTGTGGGCGAGCACGCTTTGTACGGCCCGTTTGGTGTACTGGCCCGCATTATGGGCCAGCATCACTATCCCGAGCCGGGCCGGGATCTGCGGTGATGGCGATCCGAGGTCGGCCGGACGTTTCGAGCAGACGACGTCCGCGGTCAGTTCCAGGGCGCGGCCGACCACGTCCAGAGGGTCGAACGACCTGGCCACGGCCCGCGGCGCGGCGTCGAGCACCGAAGCCCGCCAATCGGCGTCGAGAGCGAGGTCGGCGGCCCGCTCGGCGAAGGCGTCGGGATCATCGGGATAGACGCGAGCCAGGCCGTCGCTCTCGTCCAACCACTGGGCCAGACCGGTGCGACCGCCACATATCACAGGTCTTCCCGTCGCCAGAGCCTCTATAGCTGCCGCGTGGATGTTCTCTCGGATCGAGGGCATCACGGCCACGTCGGCGTGGCGAAGATGTTGGCAGACCCCGTCGAAATCCAGTTGATCGACGAACCGCACCTCGGAGAAGTCCAGCCTCAGGCGGTCCACCAGGGGTAGGAGCACCCCACGGCGGTAAGAAGTGCCGAGCGGTCCGTCGGGAGTGTCGCGCCCGACCAGCGTCAGCCGGGCTCTCACACCGCGGCGCTTGACCTCGGCCAGGGTGTGGAGGGCCAACTCCGGCCGCTTCAGCCGCTCCATGCGTCCTACGAACAACAGCTCCAACCTCTCCTCGCCAGCCGGGCGAAGGCAAGCCGTCGGAAAGCGATCCAGCTCCACGGGTGGTGCGATCTCGTGCGTGGGCGGCAGTGTCCCGGCCGCCCGCTCGGTCTCGTCCTTCACGAATCGTGACAGAGCCACCACTGCGTCGGCGCGCCCGATCGCCTTCAACTCGAGCTGGTTGGCCAGTTCGTCGACCGGATCCTCGCGGGAGTCCGGGTGGGCGACCGCATGGGTGGTGTGCAAGAAGGTGATGAGAGCCGTTTCGGGCCGCAGCGTCAGATGGAACGTCTCGCCGAAGTAGTCGGCGGCCCAGACGGCATCGAATCCGACCACGTCATCCATTCGGGCGAAGTGATCAGCGACCACCCTGGCCCACAAACCCCGCTCCACATACGGGAGACCACTGGGTATGCCCGACATCTGCGGGATCCGATGGACGACCACCCCGTCCTGGAGCACCGTCCGGTTGGACCCGGTCGGATCCAGCGAAATGACATGCACCGCGACGCCCAGCCGGGCGAGAGTCCGGGCCTGGACCTCGGCCACGCGGGCGATGCCACCGAACGACGACTCCGGAGGGTACTCGCGGCTGATGAGGCAGATGCTCCGGATCACCCCCGTACCTCCACGACGGCGATCATGTGGTCCTCGTGAGGACAGTAGAAGTCCAGTATCTGAAAGCCCAACCTTCGAAGGAGCCGGGTCAGATTGACCTCGCGGAACAGATGCACGTGCTCGAGGGGGCTCACGGTGGGCCAGTCGGCACCGGCGTCGGCGAAGTTGGCCGAGTCGGCCGTCGGGGTCTCCACGACCAGGATCCCGTTCGGCGCGGTGAGCCGGCGCAGCTCTGCCAGCACCTCGATCGGCGCGAACAGGTGCTCGAGGACGTCGTGGAGGGTGATCACGTCGTAACCCCCCGCGGTCAGACCGAGCGCCCTGACGTCTCCGCAGTGCAGAGACACCCCGTGCACGTTCCGGGCGATCTGGCAGACGTCGGCCGCCGGCTCGACTCCCTCCGCTGAGAATCCCATCTCCGATGCCGCTTTGACCATGCCCCCGTTACTCGCCCCGACATCGAGCAGGCGACCACTCTTGCGGTAGGGAAGCACGTCGCGGCGCAACTTGTAAAAGGCGTTCTCGTAATCGAATCGGGATCGCTCGGTGATCGTGGGACTGCCGATAGCTCGGGTGTACTCGTCCCAGTAGGTGCTGCTGTAGAGGTCGCCGACCGCCTCTTCGGGCAGGCGCGGGCTGACATAGAGGTGATCGCATCGCCGGCAGCGCACCATCTCGATGCCGTACTTGGTCAGTGCGGGTTCGCCATCCTCGGCCTTCCCGCACATCGGGCAAGGCACCTCCTCCCACACGTAACGGTCCCTCATCCGGGCCACGATGCCGGCCCGGAGAGACTCGAAGCGAGCCGCCGCCGCCTGGTCATGGAACACCACTGCGGGTCCGGGGACGGAGGCCGTAGGACTATCGGTTACCGCTGCCACACCGGGAAATATCGGCAATGACGGAATGGAGCTTGAGCTTGTCGGCTGCGGCTCAGCCGCCGGCCGCGATCTTCGCCAGCGCGCTGGCAAGGGCGGCCGACTGGTTCTTCAAGGTGCCGAGTGTCGCCTCCATCGTGGCGTACTTGGCCATCAGCATCTGTTGCTGCTGCGTGACGATCTGCTGGTACATCTGGATTTGCGGATTGAGGGCCACAGACTGCTGCTGCATACCCTTCACTGTCTGGGTGATCTCACCGTTGACCGGATCGGACATCTGGCTGCTGATGGTCGACAGCACCTGGGCCAGCCCGGGCGTGTAGGTCATCGACCCCAGATTGGTCGGGCTGGTGATGGCGGGGGTCGTCACCAGGAGCGACAGACCGCCGAGGGTCGGGTCGGATGTGGGAGCCGAGAGCACCTGCCCGACACCGGTGGCCGCGACCCCGTTGATGGTGCCGGCCACATCAGTTCCGCTGAAGGTCGCCGACGCCGAGCCGCCGGTGAGGCCGAGCGTGCCGGCGGCGGTGCTGGTGGTGGCCACGGTGAAGGAGGTGGCCGAACCGTAACCTGAGGAGATCAGCTTCAGCTGCGTCCCACCCACCACTTGGGCGGTCAGTTGCATCCCCTGGGCGGCGAAGGCGGCGTTGAGCCCGTTGGCCACCGACGTGAGGGACTGCCCCGTGCTCGTGGTGAAAGAGGCGCGGGCTGAGCCGGCTCCGATGGTGAGGGTCTCGCCGGCCCCGACGGTGCCACCGGCCAGAATCGACCCGGTGGTGGATGCCTGGGTGGCGCTCTGGCTCACGTTGACGGCGTAGGTGCCGGCCCGAGTCGATGTGGTGGCGTAGGAGAACGAGACCTGGCCGGTGTACGACGGCGACGCGGCGCTGAAGGTCCCGCCCTGGTTGAAGAGAGACTGCACCTGGTTCGGGTTGGCGTTGAAGGCCGATTCGAAAGCGGTCTGATCAAAGGTGATCTGACCGTTGCTGATCTTGATCCCGATGTTGGCCGCGCTCCCGAGCGTGGAGGACCCGGCGGTGGACGCGAAGGCAGCCAGCACCGAATCGGTCAACCCCTGGAGCGCGGCCGAGCCCATCAGTGGGCCGCCCTTCTTGGTCGTGGAGTTGTAGCCGGCGTAGGTCTGGAGGTCCGAGAGGAGCGTGTTGGCATTGCCGACCATGCTCTGCACCGAGCCGGCGACAGCAGAGGCATCGCGCCCGACCGTCACCGTGACGGGGTTGCTGCTCGCCTGTAGAGCAGTGACGGACAGCCCGGGGATCAACCCGCTGAATACGTCGTTCTGCGACGACACCGTGTAGCCGGTGGCCCCACCGATCTGGACCTCGGCGTTCTGGGCCGCCACCGCGGTACGCATGGCCCCGAGCGACGACGAGCTGAATGCGGTCGGGTCGACCGAGAGGCTCGAGGCGCTGCCGGTCGACGACGATGACATCTGAAGGACGTACTGGTTGGTCCCGGTCTGCACCGCGGAAGCCAATATCCCCGTCCCAGAGCCGTTGATGGCCGACACGACATCGGCGAGGGAGCCGCTGCCCGTCGACACGTCGGTCGCGGTCACGGTGCCACCGGAGATCAGCGAGCTGTTGACGTACTGCAGC
>JAKBAX010000311.1 GCA_021808785.1 Actinomycetes bacterium
GAATACCTCAGCGGGTCCCGGGGAAGCCCAAGTCAACCCGTGATGTGCCCACTCCGGGCCAGCGACTGGTGACTACCTTGGTCCGGGTATAAAAGCGGATGCCATCGGGCCCATATATGTGACTGTCACCGAACAGCGACTCCTTCCATCCGCCGAAGCTGTAGGAGGCGACCGGTACGGGTACCGGCACGTTGACTCCCACCATCCCCACCTGACAGTCATATTGGAAGCTCTGTACTGCTCCGCCGTCTCGGGTGAAGATCGCCGTGCCATTGCCGTAGCGATTGGAATTGACGAGTTGGAGGGCCTGGTCATATGAATCCACCCGTGCGACGGTGAGGACCGGGCCAAAAATCTCGTCTTGATAGACAGCCATATCGGACTGGACGTGGTCGAGCAGACTCGGCCCTAGAAAGAATCCGCGGCCGGGCATGTCATGAGTGCGACCGTCCACGACCAGCTCGGCGCCTTCCGATCGCCCGATGTCCAAGTACGACGCCACGCGGTCGCGGTGATCGGCCGTGATCAGCGGGCCCATATCGCTGTCAGGATCACTCCCGTCGCCGACGCGTAGCTTCTGTATTCGTGCTGCGATCGCGTCGACGAGGGGCTGGGCGATGGCGCCTACGGCAACCACGACAGAAACCGCCATACAGCGTTCACCGGACGAGCCGAAACCTGCGGACACGGCGGCGTCGGCAGCTAGGTCGACGTCGGCGTCCGGGAGGACCACCATGTGGTTCTTGGCCCCTCCAAGTGCCTGCACCCGCTTTCCAGCCCCCGTTCCGGCGGTGTATACAGCCTTTGCGACCGGGGTGGAGCCAACGAAGGACACTGCCGATACCTGTGGATGCGCCAAGAGGGCATCGACGGCCTCCTTATCGCCGTGGACGACATTGAACACACCCGGCGGCAGCCCCGCTTCGTCCAAGAGCCGCCCTAGCAACAGCGAGGCGGATGGATCCTTCTCGGAAGGTTTTAGGACGAATGTATTGCCACAGGCGATGGCGTTAGCGAGCATCCACAGCGGCACCATGGCCGGAAAGTTGAATGGAGTTATACCGGCGACGACACCCAATGGTTGGCGGATCGAATAGACGTCGATCCCTGTCGAGACTTGCTCGCTGTACTCCCCTTTCAGCAGATTCAGTGCCCCGCAGGCGTACTCAACGTTCTCGAGACCGCGGGCGACCTCGCCCAGAGCATCTGTCACGGTCTTACCGTGCTCGGAGGTTACGAGAGCAGCGAGGTTCCTGCGGTTGGCGCTCAGTGCCTCTCTGAAGTTGAACAGCACCTCGGTTCGACGTGACAGCGGTGTGGCCCGCCATTTCGGAAACGCGATGGCAGCAGCCTCGACGGCCGCGCCTACTTCGCTAGCGCCGCCGAGACTGACTTCTGCCTGCTGCACGCCCGTGGCCGGGTTCCATACGGGACCTGTGCGCGCCAACCCTCCCGGGAAGGCCGCACCGTCAATCCAGTGACCGATGCGATCCATGCTCCTCCTGTCAACCCCCTCGACATTACTGTCCGCTGTTCGCTGTGTCCATACAAAGCTGTTATGTTATCGTACATAACATGCCGATTTCCGAAGAGAGGCTGGCCTCCCACATAGACGACATCTCGGCGGCTGGCATAGCAGGCGCCGTGGGACGGCTCGTCACCTCGGGTCGCCTCTCTCCGGGCGATCGGTTGCCGACGGTTCGGGCGCTAGCGGCTCACCTCGGTGTGAGTCCGATGACCGTCAGCTCTGCCTGGAAAGTACTAGCCGCTGACGGATTGGTATCTACGCGCGGCCGGGCGGGAACTACCGTTCTACGAGTTGAGAAAGTACCAAGTGCCACACGTCAGCGGGCCCTCGGTGCGCTCAATGATCGTCTGGCCCACGATCTTGCCTCGGGCGCCCCCGACCCCGCGCTCCTACCGAATCTGGCGCCCGCGCTCGCCCGGGTAAGCCGACTGCCGCTGCCCAGCACCTACCAGGCAGACCCCGTGGTCCCCGAGTTGGAGAGACTCCTCCGCCACCGCTGGCCCTTCCAGCCAGAGTCGATAGCGGTGGTCAACGGTGCAGGCGACGCCCTGGACAGACTGGTTGGCCTTGTCGTCCACCGCGGCAGCCGGATAATGGTCGAAGACCCCACATATCCACCGCTGCTCGATCTGCTCGAAGCTGCCGGAGCCGCGCTCTTGCCTCTGGCAATGGACGAGCAAGGGATACTTCCGGCGTCTTTACGCAGAGCGCTTCGTTCCGAGCCGGTGGCCCTTTTCGTTCAGCCCCGAGCTCAGAACCCGACCGGCGCCTCACTCTCAACTGCGCGAGCCAGAGAGATTTCCGGCCTTCTGGGACGGACCGACGTCCTGATCATCGAGGATGATCATGCCGGTGATGTCGCCCCAAGAGCACCAGTAAGCCTTGGCCGGCACCTTCCGCGTGCCACGGTTCACGTTGCCAGTTTCTCCAAGAGCCATGGTCCGGACCTGCGTCTGGCGGCCGTAGGTGGCGCCGCCACACCGATCGACGCCCTTGTAGACCGTCGTTACCTGGGACCAGGGTGGTCTAGCCGCCTGCTCCAGCACGTACTGGTGGACCTTTTGACGGAGCCCGAGTCGGTTGCTCAGATAGAACGCGCCCGGCAGACCTACGCGGCCCGCCGCCGGGCGACCGTCGACGCTCTAATCGCCCATGGCCTCCACGCAGCGTCAGCCGACGGATTCAACATCTGGGTGGAGGTGGCAGACGAGAACTACGCTGTGGCATCGCTGGCCGCGGCCGGGATCAGCGTGGCTCGCGGCTCCCCATTCATGGTGTCCCGGGAGAATGAGTCCCACATCCGCCTTACCATCAGCCAACTCGACAAAGGCTTCACCGACATTGCCGCAGCAGTCGCCAGAGCTGCGCGTCCTCTGTCTCGGCGAACCGTCCGCTGACCGCAAGCTCACACCCATCACGGCTGGCGTCGACGGGTTCATCGCCGTTTGAATCCCACAGTTGGATCAGGCTCGAAGGCGTAACTCCACGAGGACATCCCATTGTCAACTGCCAGACAGTGACCATTGACCGCCTTTGACCTGGGGTCCAGCAGGAAGGCTACGGCGTGGGCTATCTCCATCGGCTCGCTCTGTCGTCGCATCGGCGCCATGTTCTCGACCGGAGGGTGTAGGTCGGCCAAAGGGCCATGGCCTCCACCTACTCCCGGCGTTCTCGTCGTTCCATCCACGTCGTCGAGGCCATGCGCGTGTGGGTAGGAGACGATGTCGGTACGTACCGCTCCTGGAGCGACCGTGTTGCAGCGAATACCGAGATGACCGTACTCCACGCAGACGCTGCGGCTGAGTGCCTCGACGCCGCCCTTGGCCGTGTCGTAGGCGGCGAAGCCCGGAAAGGCCGCTCTGGCGTGGATCGAGGAGATATTGACTATCGAGCCAGGCACATCGTTGGCCAGGTAGGAAGACAGCGCCTCCCTCGTGCCCATCACCACGGCGCACAAGTCGACGGACAACACCTCGTGGATGGCGGCCGGGTCCATGTCGTGAAGCGGTCCCAGGCGCACCAGTCCCGCGTTGTTCACCCACGCGCTGAGTGTGCATACCTCCGCTGCGCTCCGGGCGGCGGCGAGGACCTCGCCCTCTCGGACGTCGCCACCGACCGCCACCCCGCCGATGCTGTCCATCGCCAGCGAAAGTCTGTCGCCGTCTCGATCCACCCCGACGACGAGCCAACCATCGTCTGCGAGCCGTTGCCCTATTGCGAGCCCGATACCGCGAGCCGCCCCGGTAACCACCGCTGAACGGGTTACCCCCGCGGAATCGGTCGTCACAACGACACTATAGCAGTCTCTGTTGACAGTTGACATGTCCCGTTCACCGATATCGACAGACAAGCCGGATACTTCTGGGAGTTGTCGATGCGCCAGATCGAGGTATCGCGCACCATCGTCTTCGACGACCCCCGCCGTGCCCGCCGTTTCTTCGAGGCCCTCGTAGCCGACAACATCGGCGTCGGTCGCCCCGAAGAGATCCAAAGACAGGTGGACAAAGAAGTTCTAAGAGCAGCGGCCCAGAATAGGCCTACCGGGCATGGCATCGACGACGATGGCGCCATCGCGCACCACGAAGGTGCCATCGACGAGCACGTAGCGGAAGCCGGTAGCCGGAAGGGTGGTCTCGGCATAAGTGGCACGGTCCGTGACGGTATCGGGATCGAAGACGGCGATGTCGGCGTCGCAGCCCACCTGTAGCCGACCCTTCGTGCGCATTGCCGGAGTGGAGTCCTCGAGCACCTGAGCCGGTAGCAGTGTGCTTCGGGCGATGGCTTCGGGCAGGCTCATTAGTTGGCGCTCGCGCACCAGGCGGAGGGTGCGGGCGTATGTTCCGGCCGTGCGCGGATGGGTCACGGCATCGGGTGCGATAGGCCAGGCACCAGGATCTGGCGATTCCCCCCGCCAATGGAGCGGAATGGCATCCGTCGCAACGATCGTGCCTGGCCGTGACAGCGCGCGTTCCACGTACGCGAACTCGGACGGCACATCATCTCGGAGGGAATGAATGAAACACCACCCTCCCGGGTCCCGCCTCCGAAGCTCGCGCAGCTCGGCCTCGTCTTTCACCTGCCTTCCTGTCTGCAGGTACTGGATCGATTGAGGAGCAAGGGACCGTTCCGCCAGGCGCTCAGGTGCCAGGAAGCGGGCACCTATCCCGGTCATGCCTGACCCGTACGGGTAGGCCTCGGCTGTGACACGTGATCCCTCCACCTGGACCTTGGCGACTAGATCCAGGACCCTGTCGACGTGGCGAGCGTAGATGGACGCGACATGGCAGTAGTGCATGTGCGCGCCGGTCTCGGCGGCCGCCTTGACTATCTCAGCGGCGCCGTCGATCGGGGTGTTCGGGTTGACCTCGGTCAGGTCACGGGCATGGGTAAAGGTCGGTACTCCTGCGACAGCAGCCGCTTTGGCCACCGCCAGGTATTCGTCAGTACCGGCGTCGGCGGCGTAGCCGACCAGTACGCCGACGCCTATTCCGCCCGCGGCCAGTTCGCCAGCGAGGGTGTCGACAATGCGGCTGATTTCACGCGCCGACGCAACCCGCTGCCATGCATCCTCTCCGACGTGCCCCATAAAGGTATGAACGCTTCCGCGATCGGGCACCCCTGCCAGCAGCGCCATCCGGACAAGCGCCCAAGATGCCGAGAAGCCGTAGTGGATCGGCCGGCCTTCAGCTGCAGCCTGGCCGTAGCTCAAC
>JAKBAX010000026.1 GCA_021808785.1 Actinomycetes bacterium
CGATGAGGCGAACGACGCGGTCGAATGCCTCGCCTCCGGCGGGCAACGGCACCGCCGCTTCGGTCTCGTGGTGGCCCACCGGCTCCGGCGTGGTGAGCATCAGCGGGCTCGGCCCGACCCTCCTTCGTTTGAGCAGCCAGCGCGTGGCCACCCGGTTGAACAGGGGGATGGCACCGGGGTGCTTCTGGTGCCATGTGAACAGCGCCGGAACCACGGCCCGGGGCAGCCACGTCTCTACCATCCGCTGGGTCTCCGGAGACGGCCACCGGGTCATGGGCTCGGTCGTGCGCTCATAACGGAACACCATCACCTTCGGGGTGTGCGGCATCCACCAGACCTTCACGAACTCGGCACTGTGGCCGAAAGCCTCCGCCCGGCGGCCTACATCCGCAAGCGGAACCTGCTCGATGGTCTCGGCCAGGCTGAAAGCTGGCACCGTCCTCAGGGTCAGCTCCGTGACCACGCCCAGCGCTCCGAGGTGGACTCGGATGGCGTCGAGCCGCTCGTCCCCCGGGCCCATTTCCACGCACGAGCCGTCGGCGGTCACCAGACGGGCCGCCAGTACCAGGCTGGACAGATTGCCATGGGACAGGCTCGACCCGTGAGTGGCCGTGGCCACGGCGCCGGCCACCGACTGCTGGGTGATGGATCCGAGGATGGGCAGGGTCTCACCGTGTTGTGACAGCGCCGGGATCAGGTCTCGCAGCCGGGTACCGGCCCTGACCCGCACCCAGCCGGGGCCCCGGGTGACGACGCCGCTCAGCCGATCCAGTGACAGGGCCAGGTCGACCGGTGCGGCGATCGGGCTCCACGAGTGGCCAGCTCCGACGACCCGCACCTTGCGGCCGGTGGCCGCCGCGCCGGCCACGAAGCGGGCGACGGCGTCCTCGTCGGCCGGATCGTACCAGGCGGCCGGGGAGACCCGTACGGTCCCGGCGTGGTTGACGAAGCCGCCGCGCCGGTCCCGAGGCGACCGCGCCGGTGGTTCCAGGAGGGCGCGCCGGAGAGCCATGAGCCGACCAGTCTGCCAACCGCACCCGATGTCGTCACATACGAGGGGTGGGCGGCGCCGGGGCCGGTGGAGTCGGTGGATACGGTTCCGTCTTAAGGTGTGGCTCGTGGCGACGAGGGGAGACGGATGAGTACGGTCGAAGAGATACGGGTCGGGGTGATCGGCACCGGATTCGGGCAGAAGGTCGTGGCTAGGGCCTTCGAGGCGACTGACGGGTGCTCGGTGACAGACGTGGTGTCGCCACGCGACGCAGAGGCCGTCCGCCAGCTGTGCGGGCGGTCCGACCTGGACCTGGTATCGGTGCACTCGCCGCCCTTCATGCATATGGAGCATGTCCGGCTGGCCCTGGAGGCTGGCCATTCAGTCCTTTGCGACAAGCCCTTCGGGTGCGACAGCATCGAGGCCCGGGCCATGCGGGACCTGGCCGCAGCGGCCGGCACGGCCCACCTCATCAACTTCGAGATGCGCTATGACGGGACCCGGCAGCGCATCCGTCGGCTCGTCCTCGAGGGCGCGGTGGGGCGTCCCGAACACGTGGTGGTCAGCGCCCACCTGGCCCTGTCGCGCCAGCCGTTGCGATCGTACGGCTGGCTCTTCGACGCGGACCGCGGCGGGGGGTGGATCGGCGCCTGGGGATCGCATCTGATCGACTTCCTGCGCTGGACGTTCGGCGAGATGATCGAAAGCTCGGCGGTCGCCCGCACGGCGGTCGCTGAACGCCCGGACGCCGACGGGCATCTCCACCGATGTAGTGCCGAGGACGGCTTCACCGCATCGCTGCGCACGAAGTCGGGGGTTACGGTCTGCATCGACAGCAGCTTCGCGGCCAGTGTCAATACGGGGTCGTATCTCGCCGTATTCGGTTCCGACGGAGCCTTGGAGGTAGCCGGTGAGCAGGATCTCGTCCTGCGTCGACCGGATGGCTCGGAGGAGGTCGTAGCCGTCGAGGGGAGCGGGATAGGTGCCTCGATGAGGACCATGGCGGCGGTGGCGAGGGACTCGGTCCGGACCGCAGCGGTGCCGGCCGACGCTCCAACCTTCGACGATGGCCTGGCCTGCCGGATAGTGATGGATGCTCTGCTCGGCCGTTCCGGTCTCGGCCCGCTCGATTCCGAGTACATCTAGATATCTTCCGCCATCTGGCCTTACACTCGACGGCATGACGGTCATCGAGGGCGACCCCTCGGACGCCGGCGTGGCCGCCGTGTACCGCGACGATCCACGCCTCGGCCCACTGATCGGGCCGGGCGGTCCCTTCGAGGTCGCGTCGGTGGAGGTTGACGGGATAGCGCTGCGCTCCTTCGTTCGGGCGCCGCGCACGATCATCGACTGTTTCCGGGCGGGGCGCGTCCACGAGGACCGGGTGCAGCTGGTCTTCGAGGGCGAGCGGTACACCTTCGCCGAGGTCCGGCAGCGCTCGCTCAGCCTGGCCGGCGCGTTGCGGTACGGATACGGTGTCGGCCCGGGCGACCGTGTCGCGCTGGCCCTGCGCAACTATCCCGAGTTCGTCGTGGGCTTCTGGGGCGCCGCTCTCCTCGGTGCCGTCGTAGTCCCGGTCAACGCATGGTGGGCCCCGGAGGAGTTGGCCTATGCCGCCGAGGACTCCGGGGCCGGGGTTGTGATCGCCGACGAAGAGCGCCTCCAGGGACTGGCCGGTGCCGGGTCGGGTGCGACTGGGCTGATAGCCGTCCGCACCCAAAATCCCGGGGCCTACGGAGCGGTGCCCATCGACGACCTGATCGCGGGCCGCCCCCTCCGCGACGACGAGTTGGCCGACACCGGACCCGACGACGTCGTGACCATCCTCTACACCTCCGGAACCACGGGCCGGGCCAAGGGAGCCCTACTCACCAACCGGGGGACCATCGCCAACCTGATGAACATGGCATTCGTGTCGGCCCGGGCGGCCATCCTCGATGGTCGGCCGCCCCTGCCGACCAAACAGGGCGCATCGATCGCCGCTGCACCCCTGTTCCACATCGGTGGCATCGCCGGGATCGTCGGCGCGGCCATGGCTGGCAACAAGATGGTCCTGATGCGTCGGTGGGCGACCGAAGAAGCGGTGCGCCTAGCGAGCGTCGAGGAAGTGACGAGCTTCGGCGGGGTGCCAGCAATGGCCCGCCAGATACTCGATCATCCTGCTGTCGGAGAGCTCGGCCTCGACATCCGGTCCTTCCCGATGGGCGGGGCGAGCGTGCCGCCGGATCTGCCGAAGCGGGTGCTCGAAGTGTTCGGACCGTCGGTCTCCATTTTCAATGGCTACGGGTTGACCGAGACCACCTCTGCGGTGGTCTCCAACGTCGGGGGTGAATACGCCTCCCGTCCAGACAGCGTGGGCCGCCCCAACCTGACCGCCGACATCAAGGTGGAGGGCCCAGACGGGCAGGTGCTCGAGGTGGGGCAGGTCGGCGAGCTCTGCTTCCGCAGCCCCCAGGTCGCCAAGGGTTACTGGCACCGACCGGACGACACTCGGGACGTGTTCGTCGACGGCTGGTTCCGCAGCGGCGACCTCGGCTACGTAGACGAAGACGGCTTCGTCTACGTAGTTGACCGGTTGAAGGACGTGGTGATCCGGGGCGGTGAGAACGTGTACTGCGCCGAGGTGGAGGCGGTCCTCTTCGAGCACCCGGCCATTGCCGACGTGGCGGTCATCGGTCTCGAGGAGGAACAGCTCGGGGAGAGGGTGTGCGCGGTCGTCGTGGCGAGGCCGGGCGCCGAGGTCCGGCTGGCCGACCTACGTCGTCTGGCCGCCAGCAGGCTGGCGGCGTTCAAGGCACCTGAGGCGTTGGTGCTGGTGGACGACTTACCCCGTACGCCCACCGGTAAGACCGACAAGCGCGAGCTACGGTCGATCGTCGTCACCCGGCAGGAGCGCATCGATCGCTCCTGGTGATCGAAGCCCCGAGGAGTCAATGGAATGCAAGTTGAAGCAGTCGAGTCGGCGCTGGAGAGCCTGAGGCCAGGCCTGGAAGCGGACGGCTTCGATCTCCGGATCGAGCAGATGTCGCCCGACGGTGGGGCGGTGATATGCATCGAGGCTCGACCCGGCGCGTGCATGGAGTGCCTGGTGCCCGATGAGGTGCTGGTGCAGATCATCAAGAACGGGATCAGCAAGCATGCCGGTGAAGTCGGGTCGGTGTCGTTGGTCAAGCGGGGGTTCGACCACCAGTAGACGGGTTCCAAGAGGGGGTTGGGGACCTGGAGGTACTCCCGGCACGCGGAACCCGCTCGCGGCCCGGCCCGGCCCGGTGCCCTGCCGTGCCGAAGACGATCTCGAGTCGGGGCGGGGTCGACCAGCAAGCGGTCTTCGCCTGTTCGGGGCGGTTATGGTGGCCTGGCGACCCCCGCTACCGATCACCGGGTTACCTGATGAAGTTGCTGTTTCTGGACCACTGCGCCGGTCCATCGGGCGCCGAGATCGCTCTCCTCCGCCTTCTCGACGCGCTTCGCGCCCGCTACCCGGAGCACGAGGTCACGGTCATCCTGGCCGAGGACGCAGCCCCGCACGGCCGAGCGGTCATCGAGATGCTCGATCCTTCGGGCCTCGACGAGCTGCAGCGGCTGGCGTCGGGGTCCTATGGGGTCCACTCCGAGCGGCCAGTTGGCGGGGCTTCCAGAGGGCCGGAACTTCCCCCCTCTCAGGGCCAGACACTGCCGTCCCCGGGGCGGGTGGCGATGCTGAGCAGGCGACTTGCCGTAGGAGACGGCGGGCGGTGGGGGGCCCAGATCGCCCGAATCGTGCGGGCCAGACGCAGATCCTCACAGTTGATCGCCACGAGTTGCCCCGCCCGCAGCTCGGATCGGACCGCCAGCGCAGATATGACCGCCGGCCAGGTTCCGCCCATGGCCGCCGCTTTGATGGCGGTGGTGGAGGCGAGCTCCATGGCTGAGGTGGCGGACAGGCCGCGGGCACCCAGAGCGTCGGTGAAGACCTCTCTGGTGCCCGATCCCGGCTCCCTAAGTATCAGCGGGGTGCCGGCCAGCTGGCGGGCGGTGATGGGTCGCCGGCGGCGGCTCCAGGGGTGGCCGGGCGCGACCACCACCACCAGTTCGTCGGCGAGCAGCTCTCTGGAGCGGAGACGGCCCGGGGGGCGGGGCCCCTCGACGAATCCCAGGTCGACCTCACCTCTTGCGACCAGCTCGGCAACGTGGGCGGTATTGCCCATTTCGAGGGACACCCTGGTGTCCGGGAACTCGGCCGCGAGCAGATGGAGCCACCGAGGCACCAGGTACTCGGCGACGGTGAGGCTGGCCGCCAGGCGCAGCTGCGAGCCCCGGTCGGCCCGGAGGGCGGCGGTGCCGGCCAAGAGGGTGCGCATGTCACCGAGTACAGCCGCAGCCCACTCGGCCGTCGCCATGCCGGCGGGGGTGAGCCGGGCTCCTCTGGTCGAGCGGTCGAGCAGGCTGATGTGGAGGAGCCGCTCCAGACTCCGCAGCCGCATGCTGGCCGCCGGCTGGCTGACCCGATGGGCGGCGGCGGCGGCGCTGATCGACCCCAGCTCCCCGACACTCACCAGGAGGTCGAGCGAGGCCAGGTCAGGGTGGGGATCGGGCAACGGCACGGGCCGACGTTAGAGCGTGGAGGAGATCAGACCGGGCCGGAGATGGCCTGCAGACCGATGCTGGTCAGGCCGACTGTGAGCCAGAGGATCGCCCCGAGGGCGAGGGGCCGGAGACCGGCCCGGCGGATGTGGGTCACGTCGGTCGAGAGTCCGATTGCGGCCAGTGCGGCGGTGATCATCCATATGGAGACGTCGGAGAGTGATCGGTGCCAGCCAGCGGGAACCAGACCGGCGGTGTTGACCCCGACCGCGGCGACGAAGGCCAGGATGAACGTCGGCAGGACCCGGCGGCGGTCGACCCGGCCCAGCCCTACCCGGCGCAGCCCTCCCCGGCGGGCCGAGGTGGCTCCTAGCGACTCCCGTCCGTGCCAGTTGCGGCGAATGGCTAGGGCCAACGTGATGGGGATGATGGCCAGGGTGCGGGTGAGCTTCACGATCACGCCGTAGGACGCGGCACCGTGGCCGTAGATGGTCGATGCGGCTACGACGGACGACAGGTCGTTGATGGCGGTACCGGCCCAGAGGCCGAAGCTGCGGGGCGAAAACCCGAAGAGGTGACCGAGGCTCGGGTAGAGCAAGACGGCGACCACGTTGAAGGTGAAGATCGTGGCGACGGCATAGCTGACGTCGGCCTCGTCGGCGTCGATGACCGCATCAGTCGCCGCTATGGCGGATGCCCCGCATATGGCTGTTCCCACCCCTATCAAGGTGCGCAGGTCGCTCGGCAGGCTGAGCACGCGCCCGGCCAGCCAGGCCATCCCGAGGGCGGCGGCCAGTGTGCCCAGGAGGACGGGTAGGGAACGGGTGCTGGCGGATAGGACCTGACCGAACGACAGCCCGAAGCCCAGAACGACGATCGACCCCTGGAGCACCTTCTGGGAGACGATGGAGAGACCCGGCTTCATCCGGGTCGAGGGCCTCTTGACCAGCGAGATCAAGATGCCGCACACGATGGCGATTACCGGCGCTCCGACGACGGGGGCCTGCCGCCCGAGGGCAGTGGCCACCACAGCTACTGCCGCGCTGGCCGCAATGCCGGGGATCAGAGTCGGCACCCCACCCGACCTACCGGCCCGCCGCTGGGGCGTGGCGGCGGTCGATCCGGTGCCGTCACTCACGGTATGGTGCTCTTTTAGGCCTGGCACTCTGCACCTCCTCGAGTTCCAGTGTCGACCCGGAGGAGGCGGGTGGAATGCCCCACCTCCTGATGCAGCTCTAAGCCGGGCTTATACCTGGCGTGCTGTGGCAATCTTCC
This sequence comes from Actinomycetes bacterium, assembly GCA_021808785.1. Classification (GTDB taxonomy): domain Bacteria; phylum Actinomycetota; class Acidimicrobiia; order Acidimicrobiales; family Palsa-688; genus JAKCDU01. Next base: position 6,830 of record JAKBAX010000026.1, read on the forward strand.
GCTACGGTGGTGGGCGGCGATGGAGTTCGCCCTAACCGCCTCCAGGCTGATGACTCCTACTTGAGCCGAGTGCAAGAGTTCCGTCGGGAGGTGACTGTGTCGTTGGCTGCTAGTGGCGATTACCCGGCCGGTGATCAGGCGGCGCCGGGACAGCTGGGCGCTGGGGTGTGGGGCGTGGGCTGGGCCAGCTTCATACCGAGCCTTCTCGCCGCGTTCGCCATAACCTTTGTGACCCGTGAGTCCCTCCGCCGATCGGGTTCGACCACGCCGCAGTGTGGATCCTGATGTCAGCACTCGCTTCTGGGGGAACGACTGTGAGGACGGCGTAGGTGGAGTCGCCGCTGACCAGGCGGGATGCTATCGCCCGTAGCCGCTATCCCGAGCCGGTCGATCCCGACCTCTTGCCTCGACCGGCCGGTCGGGGACCGCTACGGACCCGGCCCGGTGTGCTGGTCGCAGTAGCGGCCGGCGGGGTGCTCGGCTCGTGCGCCCGCTATGAGCTGGGCCTGGTGCTCGCCAGCCGATCGGGGAGCTTCCCGCTCGGGACATTCGTGATCAATGTCAGCGGCAGCTTGGTACTCGGGGCCCTACTCGCCCTCATCATCGAACGATGGCGGCCGACTCATTACCTCAGGCCCTTCGTCGCTACTGGCTTCCTCGGGGCCTACACGACCTGGTCCACCTTCATGCTCGACACCGACAACCTCATCAGGGCCGGGCACGCAGGCATGGCCGTGGGCTACGTATCCGCCACTCTCACAGCTGGGTTGGCGGCCGTCTATGCCGGTATGACGGTGGTGCGCAGCCGGCCGCCGGCCGTCCGGCACCGTAACCGGGAGGAGGATGGTTGACCCTTCCCCGGAACGCCGAGCGACTCACCATCTACCTCGAACAGACCGAGCGCCACGGCCGGATCCCCGAGTTCGTGGAGATCGTCGGGCGGGCCCGAAGGCTCGGCCTGGCCGGGGCCACGGTCGTGCCGGGGGTGGAGGGCTTCGGAGGGTCGGCCCGGGTACACCGGCGCCGGGGTCTCGGGGTGAAAGCAGATGTCCCCGTGGTGATCATGATCGTCGACACATCGGACCACATCGACCGCCTCCTGTTCGAAGCAGGGCACCTCATATGGGGAAGCGCGGTCGTCCGCCAGCCCGTGGAGGTGATCGTCCATCGCCATGGGAGGACCGGCCCGGAGGTGGGTGACCCGTGATCGGATTGGTGGAGGTGGGAGTGGGCGGCCTGGTCGGCGCACCCGCCCGCTTCATGGTCGATCAGCTGGTGAGCTCCCGGTCGAAGGGGGTGTTCCCGTGGGGGACCTACATCATCAACGTGACCGGGGCCTTCGTCCTCGGGCTGATCAGCGGGCTGGCCCTCTACCAGGGGGTGGGCCACGTGCCCTCGACGGTGATCGGTACCGGTTTCTGCGGGGCCTACACCACCTTCTCAACATTCAGCTGGGAGACGGTTCGGCTCTTCGAGGAGGGCACCCCGGGAGCGGCGGCGTGGAACGTCGCAGGATCACTCGTCGTGGGCTTGCTCGGGGCGGCGGCCGGCCTGGCGCTCGGGTATGTCGTGTGACCGGAGCGGCGTGAGCGCGAAGTGTCTCCTGACCCGTCTTCCGAGGAGCCGGCCCACCGCCACGGGCCTGGCCGGGTCCTGCTGGCACGCAGCGACCGAGACCGCCGAGAATCTTCGCCCTACGGATAGGACCCGATGTTCGGCGAAGGTATTTGGTGACCTCGCGCGGGACGAAGTAATGAGCTCGTGAAGTCGACGCCGAGTCGATCGGGGCCCCCACTCCATTGGGCCGACGGGCGCCGAGGTAAACCCCTCCCGGTCTCTCTCGCGGAAACCATAGTAAGCTCAATGTTCGTGAGGTGGGTGGAATCGACCGTTGACGAGATGGGTCGGGGTAGGTACAGATACCGATCTCGTCGCCAGACGGCGGGAGCTCGGCTGAAAGGAAGCTACCGGCCATGACCGCGATCCAGCCGATCCCCTATGGCGGCAGCTCGATATGGATCGGCGCCTTGGAGGTGATACCGGTATTCGATGGGTATTCCCGGGAGGACCCGACCCGTTTCTATGCGGTTCATCCTGACGCCCCGCCCCAGAAGGGTGATCGGATCGAGGACTGGACCCCGTACCGGGACTTCCTCGACGATGACGGGCGGATCGAGCACGGGCTGGGTGGTTTCCTGATTCGGGCGGGGGACCGCTTCACGCTGATCGACTGCGGCGTCGGTCCCACCCAGGTCGGGCCGTATGGGCCCTACCGGCGGGTGATCGCCGGGGGCGAGCTGCCGGAGCGACTGCGGCAGATCGGGGTGGACGCGGGGCAGATCACGGACGTGGTCCTGACCCATCTACACCCCGACCACTACGGGTGGGCTGCGACCGGCGGCGGCTCGTTGTTCCCGAACGCGACCTTCCGGTGCCACGCGTTCGATTGGGATCACTTCGTCGTGGAACCGAGCGGCAATCAGAGCGGCTTGGCGGCCGGCTTGAAGGATCTGGAGCCCAGGCTCGAGACCATCGACCGCGACGGTCCTGTCCTGCCGGGGATCGACTGCCGTCTCGCCCCTGGGCACACGCCCGGGAGCATCATCGTCATCCTGTCATCGGGGAGCCACCGGGGGATTTTGTTGGGCGACGTCGTTCACTGCCCGGTCGAGCTGGTCGATGACGAGTGGGCCTCGCTGGGCGACGTCGATCCGGCGCTGGCCCGCCGGACCAAGGTCGCACTGGCCCGGGAGTTGGAGGGGACGGCCGATCCGGTGGTGGGGGCCCACTTCCCGGGTATGCGCTTCGGTCGGTTGATACCAACCGATTCGGGGCGGCGGTGGAGCATCCAGGTATGAGATGGGGGACGCCCCAGGGCGGTAGGGATGGCTGTGGCCGGGTGCCGGAATGAAGCCGGCCCCTTTCCGGCTGCACCGACCGGACCGGGTGGCCGAGGCGATCGAGTTACTGAGCGTCTACGGCGACGAAGCCAAAGTTCTGGCCGGAGGGCAGAGCCTGATGCCCCTGCTGGCGTTGAGGCTGGCACGCTTCGAAGAGCTGGTGGACCTCAACCGGATCGGCGAGCTGTCCGGTATCTCCTTCGACGGCGAGGAACTCGTCATCGGAGCGATGACCCGCCAGGCCGATGTGGAGGTCGCCCCAGAGGTGCGCAAGTCCGCCCCGCTCCTCGCCCGGGCGCTCCGCTACGTAGGGCACTTCCAAATTCGTAATCGGGGGACGGTGGGGGGAAGCCTGGCCCATGCCGATCCGGCGGCCGAGCTGCCGGCGGTGGCGATGGTTCTGGGGGCGGTCGTGGATGTCGTCGGGCCCCGCGGAGCCCGCCAGGTCCCGGCCGAGGAGCTCTTCGCCGAGAGGTGGACGACGGTGCTCGACGTTGACGAGTTGCTCGTCTCGGTGCGTATCCCGGTCATGCCGGCCGAGGCCGGGTTCGCCGTCGAGGAGGTGGCTCGCCGGCACGGTGACTTCGCCATGGCGGGTGTGGCCTGTGCCCTCTCCTCCGGTCACGGGCGGGTGGACCGAGCGCGTATCGCGCTGTTCGGAGTGGGCCGGACCCCGCTGCTGTGTCCACTGGTGGCCAAGGAGATGGAGGGCAGCCTGCTCGATGAGCTTCACCCGGCCGCGCTCGATGAGCTAGCTGCGCTGGCGACAGCCGATCTCGATCCACCCGACGATGTGCACGCCACAGGCTCGTACCGCCGGGCCGTCGCCGCGCATCTGGTGGGCCGTGCGCTCATCAATAGTCTCGAGGAGCTGCGCCGTGCATGACGGCCCCGGGGAGCTGTCGGTGACAGTCGAGGTCAACGGGCAGCTGATTCACGGCCGCGTGGAGCCCCGTTTGACTTTGGCTGATTGGCTACGCGACGACTGCCTGCTCACCGGCACCCACCTGGGATGCGAGCACGGGGTATGCGGCTCGTGCACCGTTCTGCTCGACGACCGGGCCGTTCGTTCGTGCCTACTGCTGTGTGCGCAGGCCGACCGGTGCTCCGTCACGACAGTCGAGGGACTGGCCTCCGGTCCAGACGAGCTGAGTCCGGTCCAGCGGGCGTTCATGGAGTGCCACGGCCTGCAGTGCGGCTTCTGCACGCCTGGGTTCGTGGTCTCGGTGACCGCTTTCCTGGCCGCCAATCCGGCGCCGACCGACGACGAGATTGCGGAGGCACTGTCGGGCAACCTGTGCCGCTGCACCGGGTACCAGGGAATCATCGCCGCAGTGCGGCGAGCCGCGGAGCACATGGCTGAGGCCAGGGGCGAGGTGTCGTAATGGTTGCCGGCCGGTTCGTCGGGCAGTCGGTCCTGCGCAGAGAAGACCCGCGGCTGGTCAGCGGGCACGGCCGTTATGTGGACGACGTGCGTGTGCCCGGTATGGTCCATGCCGCCTTTGTTCGCAGTCATGTGGCACGGGCCCGCATCGCGGCCCTTGACGTGGCGGCGGCTGAGCGGCTGCCCGGTGTCCGGGCGGTCTACACGGCCCGGGACTTGGAGCCGCTGATCGTCGGCCCCCTGGGGGCGACGATGTACCTCAGCGCGCCGATTCCCTCGCCGGTCGCACTGGCGTCGGGTGACGTGCGCTACCCGGGTCAGCCGGTCGCTTTGGTGCTGGCCGACAGCCGGTACCTGGCCGAGGATGCCTGCGAGCTGGTACGCCTCGACTACGACGTGGCGACACCGGTGATGGACATGGAGACGGCCGCCGAGTCGGAGATCCTCGTGCACCCGGAACGGGGGTCGAACGTCGTGTCACAGTCCCGCCGGTGGGACGACGACCTGGAGCTGGCCATTCGGGGTGCCCCCTACGTGGTGACCCGGACCTTCCGCCAGCCTCGCCAGTCGCATACCCCTATGGAGCCTCATGGAGTGGTTGCCAGCTGGGACCGATTCGACGGCGAGCTGCGCATCTGGTGCACCAGCCAACGGGTCCACGAGGTGCGGGCCACCATGGGCCGGGTGACCGGCATCCCGGAGCAGAGGATCCATGTGGTGCAGCGTGACGTGGGCGGAGCCTTCGGCCAGAAGGGGGCCATGCGCCCGGAGGAGATCGCGGTAGTGCTGGCCGCCTGCAAGGCCGGAGTGGCGGTCAAGTGGGTCGAAGATCGCCACGAGAATCTGGTCGCCGGCGGCCACGCTCGGTCGGACCGGATAGCCGTGACGATGGGCCTCGATCACGAAGGCGGGATTATCGGGGCCGAGTTGGACCACCTAGAGGATGCCGGTGCCTACCCCTCGCTGGGGTCGGTCGGCGGACTCGTGGCCATGATGTTCCCGGGTGCGTATCGGATGGGTGGCGTCAACTGGTCGACGAGGGCGGTGTTCACCAACTCCTGCGGCCGGGCCCCGTACCGGGGGCCGTGGAACATCGAGAGCCTGGCCCGTGAACAGATCATGGACGCAGCGGCCAGGGAGATGGGCCTCGATCCCGTCGAATTGCGCCGCCGAAACGTTATCGCCCGAACCGACATGCCCTTCACGAACGCCTCCGGGATGACCTACGCGGACATCGACCCGGCCGCCGTATTGGCGGAGACCCTACGCCGATTCGACTACCCGGAGTTCCTCGAGGAGCAGTCGGAGCAGCGAGGCGGCGGGCGGCGCATCGGTGTGGGGGTATCGCTCTTCGTGGAGCCCACCGCGTTGGGGACGGGAACGATGCTCGGCACCGAAGCGGCGCACGTCAAGGTATCCCTGGCCGGCAAGGTCACCGTCGCTCTCGGCACCAGCAGCCACGGCCAGAGCATCGCCACGACGATGGCTCAGATCGCCGCCGACGAGCTGGGGGTGGACATCGAGGACGTCAGTGTGGTCGATGGCGAGACCGACATCACGCCGATCGGTGGCGGGACGGGCGGCAGCCGCTCCGGGGTGATCGGTGGGGGAGCTACGCACCGGGCAGCCGGCCACGTCAGGGACAAGGTGCTCCGGGTCGCCGCCGAGTTGATGGAGGCGGCACCCGAGGACCTGGAGACCGACCGCGGTCGTATCCAGGTCCGTGGCACTCCCACCCGGTCGGTGAGCCTGGCCCAGGTGGCTCACGCCGCCTATGTCGACACGAAGCTCCTTCCCGCCGGTGTCGAGCCGGGGCTCGAGGCACTCGTGCGGTACTCGACTCCCGCGATCACCTTCGCCAACGCCTGCCACATCTGTGTGGTGGAGATCCTCCCATCTGGCCAGGTCGAAATCCTGCGCTATGTGGTGGTCGAGGACTGCGGCGCCATGATCAACCCTATGGTCGTCCACGGCCAGATCTCGGGTGGGGTGGTGCAGGGAATCGGTGGGGCGCTCTACGAGCGCTTTTGCTATGACGAGGACGGGAACCCCCTGACCACCACCTTCATGGACTATCTCATCCCGACATCCACCGAGGTGCCCTTCATAGAGATCTCCCATCTCAACTCACCGGCCCGGGGGCCGGGTGGATACAAAGGAGTAGGAGAGGGAGGAGCCATCGGCGCTGTCCCCGCGGTTCGCAACGCCATCTCGGATGCCCTCGGCGCGGACGTGACCGACGGGGTCCGGCCATGTGACCTGTTCGAATCGACGCCTCTGGCGGGCGGCTCGTCCAGGTGAGCCGGGACGTGGCGGCGGCAGATGTGGAGGGCGGTCTGAGCCTGGAGGATATGCAGCGCCGATCGCTGGAACTGCGGCCCCCGGCCGGCAAGATCACGCTGCTGCCCGATCCCGACCCGGCCGAAGTGTGGGCCACGATCGTGTCCGTCGACGGTCACGTAGTCGAGCCGCCCGACATGTTCGAGGGAAGGGCCGAGGCCCGCTATCGCGATCAGATGCCTCGCGTCGTGGAGACTGCCGACGGCAGCCAATCCTGGCTGTGGAACGGCCAGTTGCTGCCGAACGTGGGGCTCAACGCGGTAGCAGGTCGTCCACCCGAGGAGCACACCTCCGAACCGACCCGCTTCGAACACATGCGTCGCGGTGCATGGGATCCGCACGCCCGCCTGGCCGACATGGATATCAACGGGGTGTGGGCGTCGCTCTGCTTCCCATCGTTCCTGGCCGGGTTCGTGGGCCAGCGCCTGACTCTGTGGCCCCACGATGCTGGTCTGGCCTTGGCCGCCATGCGCGCCTACAACGACTGGCACCTCGAGTCCTGGTGCGGGGCCGATCGCGATCGCATGATCCCCCAACAGATCGCCTGGCTACGGGATCCCGAACTGGCGGCGGCCGAGATACGCCGCAACGCGGCCCGGGGGTTCAAGGCGGTCACCTTCTCGGAGGCGCCCCACAAGCTCGGGCTGCCGACCATCCACAGCGGCTACTGGGATCCGTTCGTCGAGGCGTGCGCCGAGACCGGGACGGTCCTGTGCCTGCACGTGGGCTCAGCGGGACAGACAGTGACGACTTCGGAGGATGCACCCATTCGCGTGGTGGGGGCTCTCTTCGCAGCCTCGGCGTTTGCCTCGACAGCGGACTGGCTGTGCTCGGGCTACCCCGCTCGGCACCCCCAACTGCGCATAGTGATGTCGGAAGGGGGTATTGGGTGGGTCGGAGGGCTCGTCGATCGCCTGGACCATCTGGACGCCCGGCATGCACCGATTGCCATGGGTCCCGGTCTCGACCGAACGTCTGATCTGCTTCGCCGGAACTTCCGATTCTGCGCTCTGGACGACCCCTCTGGATTCCTCACCCGAGACGTCATCGGAGTGGACAACATCCTGGTCGAGGCCGACTACCCGCACTCCGATTCCACCTGGCCCCACACCCAGGCCCTGCTCGAGTATCAGCTTCGCAACCTTTCCGTCGCAGAGCAGCGCAGGATCTGTTGGAAGAATGCAGTGGATCTGTTCCGCCACTGTGATCCGCCCGCACCTCTCCCCTGACCGGGGCCGTCGATTGGACCGCCGGCTGTCGGGGGATCAGGTCGAAGACTGGAGGTAGGTGTCTGGTGCGGTCCTCCGGAGCATCGAGGCCGACTTCTCGCGGATGATGTGGTCGAAGGTGGCCCGGACATCGTCATGGCGGGGCCCGGGAAGGACCCAGAAAACGTCTTGCCGGATGGCCTCGAGCACGTACTCCGCCACTTCGGTGGCTTCTACCGGCCGACGCGGGTTTCCGGCCGCATTCATCCGGGCGATGAAAGCCTGATAGTCGAAGGCCGGCGGGACTTCAGCCTCGCCGAAGTGGGCCGGGCGGTTCCGGCCCGAGGTGAACAGGTTGGTATTGATGGTGCCTGGAGGGACGAGCACCGACGCCGAGATGGCCGAGTCCATGGCTCGAAGCTGACCATAGAGGCTCTCGGCCAGGTTCGTGACCGCCGCCTTGGTCAGGCTGTAGACGGCCGCTGCTGGGACCGGCGCGATGGCCACCGACGAGGATGTGACCACCACATGGCCCTCCTCGCCGTGGTCGACCATGCCGGCCAGAAATGCCTTGATGCCGTTGATCACCCCGTACACGTTGACTCCCATGGCCCACTGCCAGTCGCGGGTCTCGAAGTCCCAGATGTGAGGGCGGGCGGGGACGCTGACGCCGGCATTGAGCACGAGGACGTGTACGTTGCCGTAACGACGGCCGGCCTCGACCGCCAGGTCGAGCATGGAATGCTCATCGGAGACATCGGCTCGAAGGCCGATCACCTCGAGGCCGCGGAGCCGTTCGTCTGCTGTGGCCCGGTCGAGCGCGGCCTGCTCTATATCGGCCAGCACGACCTTCATGCCCTGGTCGGCCAACAGCGTGCCGGTGGCCAAACCGATGCCGCTCGCGCCTCCGGTGACCACGGCCACCTTGCCCTGCAACTCCTGCAACTACGCCACCCCCATAACCTGTGTGTCGGATCGACTACGCAACTGTCGCCCGTAGAACCTGGGCGGCCGCGCTCTCAACGGTCGTGCCCTCGAAGAACTTCGGATTCATCCCGCCGTGCAAGCGGACCGCGTTGGAGAAGGCGTATCGCCCGAATCCCTCCTCGGTCATGAGCCCTCCCTCGACCAGGGTCCATGCGGCGGGGAGCACGCGGAGCATGTCAGGGACGTCGAAGTGGCCGATGTCGCTGCCGAACATCGCATTGAGGCAATACGGAGGTGCCGCGGCCCAAGCCGCCCCCGGATCGTCGGCTTCGCATCCGAACCAGAACCGTGGCGCGAACAGGGCGCGGATGTCATCGCCCTTTACGGCTTCGCAGCTCGCGAAATCGTCCAGGCGCTGGGGCGCCAGTCGATCTCCCACGGTGACATACGAACGGACAGCCGGATCCTTCCATGCCGGATCCCGGACCTCGTCGAGCAGGAGGCTCACCGCAGTCGCGTCGATGTGGTGTGGGTCGACCGCGGCCAGCCCCGGTAGTCCCCGGACCTCCCAATGCTCGACCAGGGAGTGCAGCAGGGTGACGCCCCATGCCGCGCCTCCCTCCAGGCAGGCAAAGTTGAGATCGGGGAACCGTCTGGTCACGCCGCCCAGCACCAGAGACTTGGCCAACGCCTGCCCGGCCGCGGCGAAGTGTTCCATGTGATTGAACGAGAAGTTGGAGACGGACTGGAAGAGCGTCGTCCCCCGGCTCCCCCCGTGGGCGGTGACCGCTACACCGAGGTCGCGGCAGCGGGCCCAGAACACGTCGTAGTCGTAGGAAGAATCGATACCGTAAGTGTCCCAGTGGCAGGCGCGCGGCCCGAGCCGCTCGTACAGGTCGGCCAGAGAAGGAACCATGCGATCGACCGAACTGTCGATCATGACGGCCTTCATGCCGAGGACGGTCACGGCGTGGTCCAACTCGGCGACGGCCTCGTGAGGGGTCACGGTGGGAATGACCGCGACCGGGGTGAGGCGATCGCGGAAGTCGGCGGTGGCCTTCGACAAGTAGGTGTTGAGGGCACGGCACGAGGCAGCCCGGAGTTCGCTCTCGGGGATGCGGGGCAGCCCCAGCCCAATGCTCGGGTACACCAGAGCATGGTCTATGCCGATCCGGTCCAACCGCCGATGCAGGAGCTCGGGCACATACGCGGCGACTCGATCCGGGGTGTTGATCGGCGTCCCCCACCAGCTCGGGGCGACGGCGGCGAGGCGCTGCCGCTCTTCGGGCTCCATGTGCACCCAAGTGGCCGGGCCGGAGTAGAACTCGTGGTAGCGCGAGCTACGGAAATCGGCTTCGGCCCCTTGGCCGAGGATGGCGCGTAGCTCGTCGAGGAAGAGGACAAAGGGCTCGACGAGGTGGGCGTCGGCATCGAGGATCGGATGGCCGATTCGCGCCCGAATATCGCCGATCAGCTTGTCATGGTCCTCGGAATTAGCCACTCGACCTCACAGCTGAACGTCAATCCGATAGTACGTGCAATGAATCGCAGCAGATAGCATACACAATGAGTAGGGCGGTCATCGGGGGTATGTGCAGCAGGGGCCTGTGATCGTCAGGGAACGGACTTCCCGGCCTTCTTCGCCTCGGCACGGATCGTCGCGGCCAGGCCCTCGATGAGGAGGCGTCTGGCGATCCGGTCGTTGCGGGGATTGGCGATCCCCTTGGAGATGACGCCTCCGAGCAGATATCCACGGATGGTGTTGTAGGCATAGTGGATCAGGTGGTCGTCGGCCGCGTCCCCCAAGGCCTGCTCGAACAACGGTCGCCAGATGGCGACGAGCTTCCGCTGATGGCGGGCTACGGCGAGCCGCGTGCCCTCCGATACTTCCGGATTGTGGGCCAGATCGAGCAGAATCTGGATGTGAGCCAGCTCCTCCGGGCGGCCGTATCGCTCGGAGAGGACCTTCATCACGGACTCGAGCCTCTCCTCCAGGGACCGGCCGGCGACCTCGGCCGCGGCTACCAGGTGCTCCTGTTGCTGCCACCGGTCGTGGACGACTTCGAGCAGGAGGGCCTCCCTCGTCCCGAACTGGTACTGCAGGGCGCCCCAAGTCACCCCGGCGCGCCGGGCTATTTCATTGGAGCTGGTCTTGTAGTAGCCATTCTCCAAGATGCACTCGATGGCTGCGTCGAGGACCCGTTGCCGGGTGATGGCGCTGTCGGAGCGGAGGACCCGTTTCGCGCCGGGCTTTCCCTTCCGGCGCCGCGTGTTGTCGACTACGCGGGGACCACCTGCCATTGTCGGAAGGGTATCGGGCCCGGACAGTGCGCACGACCGGAATCTCTTATGATAGCGTGCGCGATGAGTCGCTCGGTTCGCCAGGGGGAATGCGGTGCTGATTGTTTCTGCCGACTGTCATGCCGGGGCAACGATTGACGGCTACAAGGAGTACCTCGAGCGCCGTTGGTGGGACGACTTCGACGAGTGGAAGGCCGGGTTCGTCAACCCGTTCGCCGATCTCGACGAGGTGTACGCCGATCGCAACTGGGACAGCCGGAAGCGTCTTCGGCATCTGGAACAAGACGGGATAGCGGCCGAGGTCATCTTCCCCAACACTGTGCCCCCCTTCTTCCCGAGCAACCTGGTGGTGGTCGGTCCCCCCACGGCCGAGGAGTACCAGCGGCGGTGGGCCGGGCTGCGGGCGCACAACAGGTGGCTGGCGGATTTCTGTGACGATGTTCCGGGGCGGCGGGCCGGTATTGCCCAGACGATGTTCAACGTGCCCGAGGACACGGTGCGCGAGATCGAGTGGGCACGCGAACACGGGCTGTTCGGTGGGGTGATCATCCCGGCCATCCCACCGGGGGCACCCATCCCGCCGCTCTGGGACCGCTCCTATGATCCGATCTGGGCCGCGTGCTGCGATCTGGATGTACCGGTAAACCACCACGGGGGAAGCGGTACCCCCGACTACGGGTACGGGCCGGGGATGCCCCGGCTCATGTACCTGATGGAGTTCCGCTACTTCTCCAACCGGGTGTTGTGGCAGGCCATCTGGGGCGGGGTGTTCGAGCGATTTCCGCGCCTTCGCTGGATTGTCACCGAGCAGGGATTCGGTGACATCCTGGACGGACTACGTGCCCAGGACGGGCTCTACGCCATGCTCAAAGGTGAGGGCCCCGAGCAGTCGCATGTGGCGGCCCGGGAGATGCTTGGTGACTTCATCGAATCCCTGCCGGTGATGCCGTCGGAGTATGTACGCCGTAACGTGTGGTTCGGGGTCAGCTTCATGGGTGCACCAGAGGTGGCGCGCCGCCACGATGTGGGGGCGGATCGGATGCTGTGGGGGGCCGACTATCCGCACACCGAAGCCACCTGGCCGAATAGCCGCAAGTCACTTCGTGAGGCCCTGAGCGGTGTGGAACGACGCGAGGCGGAGCGCCTGGTGGGCGGAAATGCAGTCGAGTTCTACCGTTTCGACCGTCCCCTGCTCAATCAGGTCGCCGATCGCATAGGGCCGACCGCCGAGGAGCTCCTCGGGGCGGCGGTGGTTATTTGAAGCCGAGCGTGGTGAGAGCCGCTTGAAGCGAGTAGGCGTAGGCCTCGCTGGTGTAGGTCGCCCCCGAAACCCCCTGGATGTTGGCGCTCTGTGCCTGCAGCACCTCTTGGCGCAGCATCGGGATGACCTGCTGTGCGATGGACTGCGAGTAGGACTCGAGCGTGTGAAGCTGAGGCACCGACACATCGACTATCCGGCCGCCGGAGACCGACACGGAAACGTCGAGGGTGCCGTACCCGTAGTTCTCCGCCTTCCCGGTGGCGCTCCCCGATGCGCCGCCGGTCGAGGGGGCGACCGGTCCGCTGACCTGCGGCGGCGGGCCGGCCGCCTTGGATGTAGCCGCCGGCTTCATGCCCGGCGCCTTCCCCGGGTGGGACACGACCACCGCGACGAGTCCGGCGACGGTCGCCCCCAGACCCAGAAGTTGACGTCTCACAGCCTGTACACCTCGTGGTGGACGGCGTCCTTGGGCACGCTGAGGCTGGCCATGGCCCGCCGGCACTCATTGACGAAGCCCTCCGGGCCACAGATGAAGAAGTCCCGGGTGCGGAAGTGGGGTATGTGCTTCACGATCTCGCGTTCCATGGAGACTTGGTGGCGGGGACCCAGGATCCGCTCGACGCGGCCCCGCCGTACGCGGGCCAGTTCGGCGATCTCGTCGTCCAGCACGAGCTCCTCGGCGCTGGTGGCGCGCAGGAGGACGATCGGCTGTGAACGAAGCGGCAGGTCCTCGAGCAAGGAGCGGACGGCGGTGACGCCGATGCCACCGGCCAGCAGGGCGACGCGCGAGCGCCGCCAAGCGTGGACGGTGAAAGCCCCGTAGGGCCCCTCGATGGCCACCTTCGTACCCGGTTCCAACCGGCCGACGGCATCGGTGAAATCGCCCACCGCCTTGACCGTCAGGCGCACGTAGGGCGGCGAAGGTCGCGCCGAGAGGGTGAACGGGTGGGCCTGCCACCACATCCCCCGGGTGAGGAAGCGCCACTCGAAGAACTGGCCGCCCGAGACGGCGAGACGCTCCAGGTGACGCCCGCTGAGGATGACCGAGACGATCCCCGGCGCCTCGGGGCGCACCTCTTGCACCTGCAGCCGGTGTCGCAGCGTACGCACGAGGGGCATGCCGATCCGGTAGACGGCCACCAAAGCGGCGACCGCCACCCACGCCACCGACCACAGGATTCGGGCCAGCGGATGGGCCACGAAGGACGGACCGAGCACGACCTCATGAGCGAAGGCCAGCGCCAGGGCCAGGTACATGAACAGGTGCAGAAGCCACCAGGTCTCGCGCCGCATGCGCCGGCGGATCTGGTGTATCGATGCCACACCTATGGCGATCATGACGATCACCGCCACCGTGGCCGCCAGCATGGTCGCCGAGCTGGTGGCCATCGCACTGGCCTCGTGCACCACACCGATGTGTGCCGCGAGCGCGTACCCGAGGATCAGCAGTACGGCGTGGGCGCCGATCAGCCCAAGCGGCCACGGCGCCAGGCGACGATGCCAGCGCAGCAGGCCGTCCTGGCCGAGGACGCGCTCCACCGGGGGGACCCGGCTCACCAGGAGCAGCATGACCAGGGCCAAGTAGGTCCCGGCCATCCCGCTGAGGCTGCCGAGGAAGATTTCCGGTCCTCCCGGCTGGGAGAGCTGAGAGCGCGTCTCGGTGGTGACGGTGGATCCCACCGCGGCGCCGAGTCCGATCCCGACCACGACGACGGCGACGTCGACCACCCACGGATGAGGGGGAATTCCCGGGCGCGACAGCATTCGAGCTACCTTTCGGCCGCTCGACTCCTGCGGGTCGAAGGTTACAGATGCCATGACACCGTGGGCACGAAGCAGACGGTACGGCCTCAACCTGACAGCAACGTGAAGACGGCGTGCCATGGCCGGTGGTCGTCGCGCCCCTATCCTCGACTTCGTGGCCGCTCTCCCGATTGCGCCAGTAGGGCCCTGACGGTGCGGGTACTGGTGGCAGAAGACGATGCCGGGCTGCGGTCAGTGCTCGAGCGAGGGTTGACCAAGCACGGCTACGTGGTCGACGCGGTAGCCGACGGTGAGCAGGCGCTGCGGTACTTGCGTACTTACGAGTACGAAGTGGCGGTCCTCGACTGGCGGATACCGGGTCGGTCGGGAGTCGAAGTGCTTAGGGACCTTCGCCAGGGCGCCAACGCTCTGCCGGTGCTCCTCCTGACCGCCCGGGACACCCCGGCGGACAAGGTGGCCGGCCTCGATTCCGGGGCCGACGACTACCTCGTCAAGCCATTCGACTTCGGGGAGTTGCTGGCCCGGCTCCGAGCCCTCCAGCGCCGTTCCTCGACATTGCAGCCGGTAACCTTGAACGTCGGGGACCTGGTCTTCGAGCCGTCGACGCGGCGGACTCTCGTCGGCGGGCGCCAGTGCAATCTGACCGCAGTGGAACTGCGGATCCTGGAATTGCTCCTGCGCCGCTCGCCCGGGGTCGTCGGGCGACGGGCCATCGCCCTGCATGTGTGGGAGGACGAGGCGGACGCGCTCGGGTCGAACACGATCGACGTCCATCTGTCACGCCTGCGGGCCAAGCTGGTCGGCGGGCGGGTCAAGATCGAGACCGTGCGTGGCGTGGGCTACCGGATCGTTGCCGAATGAGAGGCTTTTTCCGTTCGGCTGTCTCGCTGATGCGGCGGCGGCCCGACCACGCAACGCGGGTGGCGGCGGCCACGGCGGCCATCGTCGCCGTGCTTTTCTCCATCGCCAGCGCCACCTTTGACGTGGTCGACGGACAGCACCGCGTCCAGCAGGTGGACGCACGCCTGCGGGGCCAGCTGGCGCTGATGGCGTTGAACCCGGCGGGCCCATCCGCGGCCGAGCAGGCGGAGTCCGACGTCGACAGCGCCCCCGTCTTCCTGTGGCGCGTCGGAGCGTCGGGTGCCCCGGTCCCCCTCCAGGCCGAGACCCCCCACCTGGCGGCAGGGACCTGGTCGCCCTCGTCACATCCGACCACCGCGACCCTCAACCACAGCACCTTCAGGTTCGTGGGCATGCGGGCCGGGACGGGCTGGCTGGTCGCGGGTCAGAGCCTGGCCGAAGCCCAGAACATCGAACAGGAACTGCAGACCGCGGAGGCGATCGGCGGCACCATCTTCGTTGTGGTGGTCTTTGCGGGAGCGCTGGTTATCGGGCTACGGGCGTCGCGCCCCATCGAGGAGGCCCGCCGTCGCCAGCTCGAATTCACCGCCGACGCTTCACATGAGCTGCGTACTCCTTTGACCGTGATCGAAGCGGAGTTGAGCTTGGCCCGAAGCGGCCCCGACAGCGGAGCTCGCGATGCCCTGGAACGGGTGGGGGCCGAGAGCGCCCGGCTCCGGCGGATCGTCGAAGACCTGCTCTGGTTGGCCCGCTTCGACTCGCACCCACCGGCTCCGCGAGCGGAGGTGATCGATCTGATCTCCCTGGCCGAGGTCTGCACGGAGCGTTTCGACGCGCTCGCCCGCTCCTACCGTGTCGACCTGTCCTTCTCCCATGACGCCACGGGGCCGGTGTGCGCAAGCGCCCCGCCCGACAGCATCGACCGCCTGCTCGGCGTGCTCGTGGACAACGCCTGCCGGTATGCGGGCGAGGGCGGCACGGTACGTCTCGGCGTCACCCCCACCCGGGGGGGGAGAGCCGCCATAGTGGTCGAAGACAGCGGTCCCGGCATTGCGCCGGCGGAGCGGGCCCGGCTTTTCGACCGCTTCCACCGAGCGACCGACCAGGGCAGCGGCGCCGGTCTCGGACTGGCCATTGCCGATTCGGTGGTCCGCTCCACCGGCGGGCGCTGGAAGATCGGCGACTCTCCCCTCGGGGGGGCGCGCATGGAGGTCTCATGGCACCAGATCCGGCTCAGGAGCGGGGTCCCGCCGGCGGTCAACGATCCGCGGCCTGACGGTCGCCACCCCGAGGCGCCCTCGGGGGCTCAGCGTCTCAGTGCGGCTGAGCAGTCGCAGCGGGCGGGGGTTGCGGCCCCGCGGGGCCGACGCGCAGGTCGAACAGGGCGTCGCGGGTGATGGCGGCGAAGGCCGGAGCGGCGGCCTGGGCGCCGTAGCCGGGGGTGTGGTCGATGACGACCATCACCGTGACAGCGGGCTTCTGGGCCGGTGCGTAGCCGGCGAAACTGGCCACTGTCTGGCCGATGACATACCCGCGGGCGCCGTGGTACTGGGCGGTTCCCGTCTTGCCGGCCACAGCGTAGGGAGCCACTGCGGCGGCCGTTCCGGTACCGGCAGACACGACCTGCTCGAGCATGGAGGTCATCTCCTGGGCGACCGCAGGCGGCACGACTCGACGGGGGGCCGGCTCGGGGAGGGGGCGCAGGGTCCCATGCGGTCCGATGAGGTCCTTGACCAGATGAGGCGCCACGTAGATTCCCCCGTTGGCGATCGTGTTGTAGGCGGCGAGCATCTGGGCCGCGGTGACGGCCATTCCCTCACCGTAGGCCAAGGTGGACAGACCGACAGCGGAGAGGCTCGAGGCGGCCGGCAGGAGCCCGGCCGACTCTCCCGGGAACCCGACCGGGGTGGGCGCGCCGAGACCGAAGGCGGACATGTACCGGTAGAGGGCCGGCGCCCCCAGGTGTTGGGCGATCTGCGCGGCGCCGATGTTCGAGGACTGGGCCAGAATGCCGGTGACTGACAGCGTCTCGTTCCCGTGGTTCTCGGCATCGTGTATCGGTATCCCGTCGACCAGGTAGCTGCTCGGGATGTCGAATATTTCACCAGGGGTGATCGCCTGGTCGGCAAGGGCAGCTGACACCGTGATGAGCTTCTCGACCGAACCGGGCTCATAGACGTGGGTGAAGGCGTCGGCGGACACCGACTCCACCGGCTGGGCCGTAGGGGTGGACTGGCCCGGGGCGAGAATCTGCCCGGCGGGGCCGATCAGTACCGGTAGGGCCGGATGTCCATGGGCGCCCGAAGCACGCTCGCTCAGGTCGGCCACGGCCAGCAGCCCGCCGGTGCGGGTGTCCATGACCATGGCGATACCGCCTCGCGCGTGGCTGGCGACGATGGCCTGGCCGAGCACCTGCTCGGTCTGGTACTGGAGGGATTCGTCCAAGCTGAGCACCAGGTCGTCGCCCAAGCGGGCCGGCTGATCGACGATGGTGCCTCCCGGAATCTGGCGGCCCTGGGGGTCGACTCGTTCGACCAGTCGTCCGGGGTGTCCGGTCAGGTATCGGTTGTAGGCGTACTCGAGGCCCGACGACCCGTTGCCGGCGGCGTCGATCTGCCCGAGCAGGGGCGCCGCCAGGGGCGCGGCCGGGTAGAAGCGCTCGGCCGCGGGCGGCATGGTGATGCCGGCCAGGTTCAGCCGGCGGACGGCCGCTGCGACGGCACTTGTGACGTTGGAGGCCACCACGACATAGCCAGTCGGTCGGGCCAACTCGGAGGCGATAGTGGCAGCTGGCTGGCCGATCAGTGGAGCCAGCGCAGCGGCCTCCTGGTGCGGGTGGGCTATCTGGTAGGGGTCGGCAACGACGGTGGCTGCCTGCTCGCTGAGCGCCAGTGCCTGGCCCCGGCGGTCGAATATGGCGCCTCTGAGACCGGGCAGCGCGACGACACGGGTGTACTCCGACTGGCCGTAGGCGGTGTAGGCGTGGGCCGACAGGACCTGGATGTCGCCCAGACGCACGAATATGGCGGCGAACGCGAACACGACGACCACGAGGAGGGCGAAGGCTCGTCGGCGCATGAATCCGGTCATCGGGCTGACGCGCCGTGCGTGCAGCCCTGAGGGCGCGGCGCGGATCTCGGACGAGCCGCCTCGATCGTCGGGCACCCAACGACCATACGCGGCGTCGCGCCCCGGGTGGGACCTCACTCGTCGGCGGAGAGCCCCTGTCACCTCACCTGGCGGTGCTCGACGGCCCCGACCAGGACCGTCACCTACTCGTCTGCACGAGTTTCACGGTCATCTCGCGACTGGGACGTCGGGCGTGGTACACGATCTGCGGATCGGGCTAGCCCCATGCCTAGGATCATGGGGCGATGGTGAAGCGGTCTACTTCGACTTCGGCCTTCGGGGTATCGAAGCGGGAGAGTCACGACGCCAGTGGCTTCTACCGCCGCTTCGTTCCACCTGACCTGTCCTCGGAGTCAGCGGTAGCGGCTCATCGCGCCCTCGACAAGCTGATTGTGGGCGACGCTCGCTGTATGGACGAGGTTCCGGACTCGTCCGTGGCGCTGGTAGTGACCTCACCGCCTTACTTCGCTGGCAAGGAGTACGAGGAGGTCCTTGGAGAGAGCGGCGTGCCCGCCACGTACCTCGAGTACCTGGATCTTCTCCGCGATGTCTTCCGGCAGTGCGTTAGGAAGCTCGAACCCGGTGGACGGATCGCGGTCAATGTGGCCAATCTTGGTCGGCGTCCCTACCGGTCTCTCTCGGCAGACGTCACCGGGATTCTCCAAGACGACCTGCGCCTACTGCTTCGGGGAGAGATCATCTGGGTGAAGCAGCGAGGCTCGTCTGGTTCGTGCGCCTGGGGAAGCTTCCAGCGGCCGGGCAACCCGGTGCTGCGGGATCTGACCGAGCGGGTCATCGTCGCTAGCAAGGGACGGTTCGACCGAGCAGTTCCGGCGAAGGAAAGAGCTCGCCGCCAGTTGCCATCGGAGTCGGATCGGTCATCCGGCCCCATTTCCGATCGAACTTCCTGCCCGCTTGATAGAGCTGTACACATACCGGGGAGACCTTGTGCTGGACCCCTTCGCTGGTTCCGGCACCACCGCCGTGGCGGCTGTCCGGGCCTGCCGGCACTTCGTTGGGTACGATCTTGACGAGTCTTATGTCAGTCTGGCTGAGACAAGGGTCGCCGATGAGCGCCAACGGCTGGTCCGGGAAGCATCAACAACCCCGCTCAGGGTCTGCCTTCCAGCGGTTCCGGCGCCAGCCGGCCCAGATGAGGACTTCCAGTCCCGCGCCGTGCGCGAAGGACGAGCTGCCAAGGAAATAGCCGGGTCTATTATCGAGGCGGCGGTTTCACTGACATTCAGAAGGATCAGCGTCAGCCGGGAGGTGTCGAAGCGAATTTCCCGGCTCGGGATAGGCGAGGGAAGCTTTGTTTCTTTGATGTCA
>JAKBAX010000312.1 GCA_021808785.1 Actinomycetes bacterium
CTGTTCGGGTCCGGCTCGGCCGCCCCCGCGCCCCGTCGCCGGTCCTGGGCCGAAGTGGCGCAGCGGGTGGAGCCGCTCGAGTGGTGGGGGCGCCACGCCGCCGGCGGCACCCGGGTCACCTGGCCCGGCCGACCCGATTTCCCGGTCGCCCTGGCCGGCGATCCGCACCTTCCCGGTGCCCTCTTCTGGCGGGGCCGCATGGACGCGCTGGACCGGCCCTGCGTGGCCATCGTCGGCACCCGCAACGCCACCCCCGACGGGCGGTCGACGGCGTTCCACCTGGGCCGGGACCTGGCCGCAGCCGGCGTGTGCGTGGTGAGCGGGTTGGCTCTCGGCATCGACGGCGCGGCCCACGCCGGCGCCCTGGCCGCGCTCGGCACCGGGGCATCGGGGGCCACGGTGGGGATCGCGGCCAGCGGCCCCGACGTGCCATACCCCCGACGCCACACCCGGCTCTGGTGGGAGGTGGCC
Organism: Actinomycetes bacterium; assembly: GCA_021808785.1. Classification (GTDB taxonomy): domain Bacteria; phylum Actinomycetota; class Acidimicrobiia; order Acidimicrobiales; family Palsa-688; genus JAKCDU01. Next base: position 472 of record JAKBAX010000312.1, read on the forward strand.
GAGCAGGGGGCCATTCTGTCCGAGAACCTCCCCGGGCGACCGGCCCAGGCCTGGCGCTTCCCGACCCGCAACCGGATCATCGCCGGCCTGGTGTCGTTGGTGGTTGTGGTCGAGTCGCATCGCTGTGGGGGCAGCCTCATCACCGCCGAGGCGGCCATCGAGCGCGGCGTCGAAGTGAGGGTGGTGCCGGGCCCGGTCCACAGTCCGGCCAGCGAGGGCAGCAACCAGTTGCTCTACGACGGTCCCGGCCCGGTGCGCGATGCCCGTGACGTGCTGGACGCTCTCGGGCTGTTCCGGCCCGACCCGGTGCCTCCACCGGCCCCGGGATGCCGGCCCCCGCTCGTCCGGCGACGCCAATCGGGCGCGGCGCCGGCCGGCCCGGCCCCGGGTGGTCCGCCAGGGAGTGGCGAGCTCGACCGGGTGCTCGAGGCGGTGGGCTGGCGCCCGACGGCGACCGGACAGGTCATGGAGCGGACCGGGCTGGATGCGGCCACGGTCGCCCGCCGTCTCGACCAGTTGACCGAAGCCGGCCTGATCGGCCATCACGCAGGGTGGTGGTCACGCCGGTCCTGAAACCGGGGGCCGGAACCGCCGGCTTGTTCGCATTCGGCGGGTTCCTACCTCCGGGGCGGGCCGCGGCCGGCCCCGGCGCCACGTTTCGCCGGTCACTGGTCGATCAGGACTAGCCTGCCTCCGATGAGCACGCCGCGCTTTGGGGACAAGTCGATACGGCGGACCCGTGCGCGGCGTTAGGAGCGCTTCGTGGTGGCAGCCATAGACGACCTCGGTGACGACGCGATGTGGCGGGAGTACAAGTCCAGCAATGATCAGCGCGTCCGTGAGCAACTGATCCTGCGCTACTCGCCGCTGGTCAAGTTCGTGGCCGGGCGGGTCTCGGCCGGCCTGCCCCACACCATCGAACAGGCCGACCTGGTGAGCTACGGGATGTTCGGCCTGATCGATGCCATCGAGAAATTCGACGCCACCCGCAACATCAAGTTCGAGACCTACGCCATCACCCGGATCAAGGGTCACATCATCGATGAGCTGCGCTCCATCGACTGGGTGCCGCGCTCCATCCGCCAGAAGGCGCGTGACCTGGAGCGGGCCCACGCCACGCTGGAGGCGTCGCTCGGGCGGGCTCCCACCGAGGCCGAGGTGGCGGCTGAGCTGGGCCTCACGCTGAACGAGGTGCAGGCCATGTACGGCCAGACCTCCTACACCGGCCTGATGGCCCTGGACGAGGTGATCAACGGGGCCGCCGGAGGTGAGAGGGGGGAGCCCACCACCTACCGCGACACCCTTCCCGAGCGCGGCGACGGCCCACAGGCGGCCTATGAGGTCGAGGAGATGAAGCAGATCCTAGCCAAGGCCATCAACCGCCTCGGCGACCGGGAGAAGATCGTCCTCAGCCTCTACTACTACGAGAACCTCACCCTGGCCCAGATCGGCCAGGTTCTCGGCGTTACCGAGAGCCGGGTGTGCCAGATTCATACCCGGGCCATCATCCAGCTGCGCTCCCGGCTCGGCTGACCCCTCCGGGAATGAGATCGGGTCGGGTCCGCTTCGGGCCCGGCGGTACCACTTCGCGGCCTGCGATAGGATGGCCCCCGTTCGGGCCTGACCCGGGTCCGAACGATCACTGTCCGATCACCCCCCGGTGCTCCCACGGTCGCCTCCTCCGGGAGGCGCGCGCGCCGGGGTTTCAACCCCAACCGATGGGAAGGAGCTCCACCAGATGGCTGTCGTCACTATGAGGCAATTGCTCGAAGCCGGTGTCCACTTCGGGCACCAGACCCGCCGTTGGAACCCGAAGATGCGCCGCTTCATCTTCGGCGAGCGCAACGGCATCTACATCATCGATCTCAACCAGACCCTGGAGCGGATCGACACGGCTTATTCCTTCGTCCGCGACCTGGTCGCCGACGGAGGCAACATCTTGTTCGTCGGGACCAAGAAGCAGACCCAGGATCCCATCTCCAGCTTCGCCGCCAAGTGCGGTATGCCGTACATCAACGAACGGTGGCTGGGCGGCATGCTCACCAACTTCAGCACCATCGCCGGGCGGGTCGGCAAGATGCAGGAGTACGACCGCATGCGCGCCGCCGGTGACTTCGAGGCCATGCCCAAGAAGGAAGCGCTCATCCTGAGCCGGGAGCTCGAGAAGCTGCACCGCAACCTGGGTGGCATCCGCAACATGACCCGGCTGCCCGAAGCGGTCTTCATCATCGACACCAAGAAGGAGCACATCGCGGTCACCGAGGCCAACAAGCTGGGCCTGCCCATCGTGGCCGTGGTCGACACGAACTGCGATCCCGACCTGATCCAGTACGTCATCCCGGGCAACGACGATGCCATCCGGGCCGGCAGCCTGATGTGTCGGGTGATCGCCGACGCGGTCGAAGAGGGCCGGTTCATCGCCTCCCGGCGCGCCGCCCGTTCCGGTGCCGCCGCCGGTCCTGCTCCTGAAGGCCCCCGCCAGCTGACCCCCGAGGAGGAGGCCGAGCGCGAGGAGCAGCAGCGCCAGGCCCGTCGCCAGGCGGCCATCGCCCAGGCCGAGCGGGAGGCCCGGCTCGCGGCAGCCCGCCAGCAGGCCGCCGACGGGCCCGACCCGGTCGACGATGACACCGCGGCGGGGACCGCCACTCCGGCTGGCGCGACCGAGATGCTCGCCGCCGCCGCCCTCCAGGCGACCGACCCGGCCGCCTCGCCCGCCGACGTGCCGGCCGAGCCGCACGCCGGCCAGGGTGGCCAGGGTGGCGAAAGCTAGTCCCGGCGGCACGGGTCACGGGTAATCGGACGCAGGCAATCGAGAGAGACCAGGAGCACAAGGGCATGGCAGATTTCACCGCCAAGGACGTGAAGGCCCTCCGCGACGCCACCGGCGCCGGGATGATGGACGCCAAGAAGGCGTTGACCGAAACCGACGGAGACTACGACGCGGCCATCCAGTGGCTGCGGGAACGGGGCCTCGGCAAGGCGGCCGAGCGGGCCGATCGCGAGAGCGCCGACGGGGCGGTGGCGGTGGCGCGCGCCGGTGACGCGGCGGCTCTGGTGGAGCTCAAGTCGGAGACCGACTTCGTCGCCAAGTCGCCGCAGTTCGTGGCCCTGGCCGACAAGTTGGCGGCCGCTGTGGCCGCTGACGGCGAGGGGGCCATCGACACCTTGAAAGACGCCCTCGACGACCTCCGGGTGACGCTGAAAGAGAACATCCAGGTGGGCCAGGTAGCCCGACTGGTCGCCGGCGAGGGACAGGTCCTCGAGTCGTATCTGCACGTGCAGAACGGGCGCGGGGTCAATGGCGTGCTGGTGCTCGTCGACGGGGGCACCGAGGAGCTGGCCCACGACCTGGCGGTGCACGTGGCCTTCGGTAAGCCGAGCGTGCTGTCCCGGGAGCAGGTCCCGGCCGAGGAGGTGGCTACCGAGCGGGCCACCCTGGAAGCGCAGACCCGCAACGAGGGAAAGCCCGAGGCGGCCATGGAGAAGATCGTCGAGGGCAAGCTCAACGGGTGGTACAAGCGGGTGCCCGGCGGAGTCCTGGTCGAGCAGCCCTACGCCAAGGACGACAAGCTGAGCGTGACGCAGTTCCTCGGTGGGGCCGGCGTGGTCGGTTTCGCCCAGGCGGTCATCGGGCTCTGAGACTGGGCTGGGGGCGCCGGCCGAGCGCCGGCGTCGGGCTGAGGCCACTAGGCTCGCCGTCTCGTGACCGAGTGGAACCGGGTGGTCCTCAAACTCTCCGGTGAGGCGTTCGCCAGCGACGCCGCCGATGAGACCATCGACGGGGCGGTGGTGGAGCGGATCGCCAAGGAGATCGCCGAGGTGAGGGCCGAGCTGGGTGTCGAGATCGCCATAGTGGTCGGCGGCGGCAACATCTGGCGGGGCGCCACCGGATCGGCCACCGGCATGGACCGGGCCAGCGCTGACTACATGGGAATGCTGGCCACGGTCATCAACGCCCTGGCCCTGCAGGACGCGCTCGAGCGCCAGGGCCAGCCCACCCGGGTCCAGACCGCCATCGGCATGTCGCAGATCGCCGAGCCCTACATCCGGCTACGGGCCATCCGCCACCTGGAGAAGGGCCGGGTGGTGGTGTTCGCGGCCGGCACCGGCAACCCGTTCTTCACCACGGACACGGCCGGCGCCCTGCGGGCGGTCGAGATCGAGGCGGATGTTCTCTTCAAGGGCACCCACGGCGGAGCGGACGGCGTCTATGACTCCGACCCGCAGACCAATCCAGAGGCCTTGCTGCTGCCGGAGATCGGCTTCGACGAGGTCATCGCCCGCGGCCTTCGGGCCATGGATCTGACGGCGATCACCCTCTGCCGGGAGAATCATCTCCCCATCCGCGTCTTCTCGATCATGGAGCCCGGGAACCTCCGTCGCACACTCCAGGGGGACCGGATCGGTACGCTGATCCACTGATGGCCGACAGCGACGAGAGTTTCATCGACGCGGTGATGGAGGACTGCAGGGCCAAGATGGCCAAGGCGGTCGAGCACACGCGGGGCGAGTTGTCGACCATCCGGACCGGTCGGGCCGCCCCGGCCCTGGTCGAGAAGATACGCGTGGATTACTACGGTTCGGAGGTCCCGCTCCAGCAGCTCGCTGGTATACAAGTCCCGGAGGCCAAGCTCATGGTCATCACCCCCTATGACAAGGGGTCGCTGAAGGCCATCGAGAAGGCGATCATGAGCTCCGACCTCGGAGTCAACCCGAACAACAGAT
>JAKBAX010000313.1 GCA_021808785.1 Actinomycetes bacterium
CCGCCCCCACCTACGGAGCCCATTCCCATTGAGATAAGCAGCACCGGTCACGGTGACACTACTCGCATCTCGCTTTCGGTTCCACCACTCGTATCGGCTCGCAGCCCAGACTACCCTCATGCCATATATGGAACCACCACGACTATAACGATCCGAGCAGCCAACGGTGAGACAGTCGTAATAACGTTCGCCGTGCGGTAACGCTATCTAGTGCTCCTTACTGTTTCGACGGGTCTCCTCTCGGGCCGACTGACGGGCGCCTCGATCAGAGCCCGGAGTGACCCAGCAGGGTGGACACTCCCGACCACGGGCAGGGCAGCCACGCCCAGCCCGTGGAGAACCCGTAACCGTACGTGGGGACATCCGGTGGCCAGCCCGGGGAGCGTCCGTGGCCGCTTACGGGAACATGACAGGGCCGCCGTCAGGCAACGCTAAGCGTCCGCGTGAATTGCTGGTGGCCGGCCGGCCGGTCGGCTTGACTTCCCCCGTGGATGACGACAACAGAGACCAGCTGGCCGCCAAGCTGGTCCCAGAGACGGTCCGCCGTTCCCTCTCGCAGGCCGGCGCCATCCTCACCGGCTATGAGTTGGTCAAATCGTCGATCATCGACGGCCTACGCGGCTTCTTCACCCTCGGGCTACATCCCACTCCCAGCTCCGGGTATGAGACCCATGTCCTCGCCCTCGCTCCCGGTAAACCGTTCCAGGCGTCCGTGGCATGGCTTGTCAGCATGGACGCATTGCACCCGGAGCATGTCGAAGCCTTGGAAAACATCCGTGCCCACCGCCACAAGCTCGCACACGAGCTGGCCAACTTCCTAGTCGACCTCGACGTCGAAGTTGACACCCGCGTCCTTTCAGACCTCCGCGACGTCATGGCTGCCCTGGACCGGTTCTGGATCAGCATCGACCTGCAGACCAACCCGGACTTCGACGGCGTTGACGTAGACCTCGATGGAGCCCAGACCGGCTCGGGGATCCTGTTCGACTACCTCCTCGGCCTAGTTGGCACCGAGGGGCCTCTCATCGGATAGATGCGTCCTGGGGGCACTGGCGTCCATAACGACGCCGCTGGTGGTCCAGCAGTGGTTCATCCGCTGGCTACCGAACCGGCGTTCTGCTGGCTGCCGACAGTCGGTGAGCGACGGTCGGCAACCAGCGTGAGGGTGCCCGGCAGGGACCAGATAGACCAACAGCGCCATCCCCTTGCGGCTGGTCAGGCCCAACGACCCTGCGGCCATTGCTGAGACACGCCCACGGCGGCTAGCGATCGGTGATAACGGCACGGTGAAGGTGGCCTGGCAGCCTGCCTGTAAGAAAGGATGCCGACGCTACCGTGACGGTCCAATCTCAAACAGATGCTGCTGCCTCGTGCTTCGCCAGCTCGCAGTCCTCCGGGGGCACAAGTGAGAACGTCCAGCAGCCCTTCGTGTTGCGGGACACGACGCCGACCTGACCGCCGCTCCGGACGAAAACTCCGTCCGGATGCGGATGGAGCTGGTCGATCGGCGCGTCCCAGTAGACCACGGCGCCGCTGACGGTTCCTGCCTCGTCGATGATCTCCACGAAGCCTCGCTTCGGCCGATTTGCCCGAAAGCGGTACTTGCCGTGCCATGTCTCCGACGCCGTCTCGAGGTTCCAGATGGCTTGTACTTCCGCTGCGCTCACCCGTGGTCCCCTTCTTGCGGAGCCTGAGCCCCACCAGTAGCGGTGGAGGTCGCCGTCGCTGACCATCCTCCGGATCGTGCGTTCAGAGATGTCGACCTGGCGGGCAGCTTCGGCGTATGTCCACAGATCGACGTCCATACCGCACCATACCTCGGACTACATCCGGATACAAGGATAAATCCGGATGATGGGCGACAAACGGCCGGGCAAGAGGACGCTCTGCGTCCTCCGCTCTAAGGACCACGCCGGAGAGCATCGGCAACCTGAGCCTACTGTCGGGCCTGGTGGTGGCCGAGGATCACGGGTGGGCGTAGCGCCGGAGCTGGAGGGGGATGCTCTGGCGGCAGTGCGTCACCGGGGCAGTCACCTGCAGATCATCGCCGCAGCAGGATCAGGCAAGACCGAGGTGGTGTCGCAGCGCGTGGCCGACCTCCTGGCGGAGGGCGTGGCGCCGGAAGGGATCGTGGCGTTCACATTCACCCAGCGGGCAGCCGAGGAGCTGGGACAGCGGATCGCCGTGCGGGTCGAGGACCGGCTCGGCCGGACTGCCCTGGACCGACTCAACGGGCTGTACGTGGGGACCATCCACGGCTACTGCTTCCGGCTGCTCCAGCAGCGGGTGCCTCGCTACGAGACCTTCGACGTCCTGGACGACAACCAACTGACCGCGCTGCTGTCCCGGGAGGCCAAACAGCTGGACCTGAGGCGGCTGGACCCCGACAACAAGCTCTTCGCCGCCATCCGGTCGTTCCGCACGGCGCTTGACGTGGTGGAGAACGAGCTGCTCGACGTGGCATCCCTGCCCGAGCCGCTCGCTTCGATCATGGCCGCCTACTACGCGACCCTCGACCGTTACCGGCTGCTCACCTACGGCCAGCAGGTGGTCGCCGCGGTACGCGAGATGTCCCGTCCGGAGCTGGCGCGTGGGGTCCACGAGCGGCTGCGCCACCTCATCGTCGACGAGTACCAAGACGTCAACCCCGCCCAGGAACGCCTCATCGGTCTGCTCACCGGTGCGGGCACCGAGCTGTGCGTGGTCGGCGACGACCACCAGGCCATCTACCAGTGGCGAGGGTCGGATGTCGGCAACATCGTTGCCTTCGCCCGTCGGTACCCGTCGGTCGCGACCTTCGAGATCACCGCCAACCGGCGCAGCCGGCCGGGGATCATCGACGTGGCCAACCGGTTCTCGGCGACGATCGCCGGCAGCATCCCCAAGACCATGACCGCCACCCGCTCATCGGCAGAGGTCGGCCCGGAGGTGGTGGTGTGGTCGGCGCCGAGCGAGGCGGACGAGGTGGGCTGGATCGCCGGGATGATCGACGAGCTTTCCCGATCCGGTGTCGCCTACCGTGACATGGCGGTGCTGGTCCGCAGCCGGGCCGCCTACCCGGCACTGCGGGACGCGTTCGCCGCCTTCGGCATCCCGGTCCAGCCCGGCGGGCGCACCGGCCTTTTCGACCAGCCCGAAGCTGTCGTGTTGGGTCAGACGTTCGCGTGGTTGAGCGGCACCGAGTGGCGCGACCCCTACGGGCCGCCCCGGGCGGTCCCCATCGAGGGGCTCCTCGACGACTACGGGCGGGTCTTTCCCCTCGACCCCAGCCGGCGCCGACTCCTCGCCCACCTCCTCGACGACTGGAAGCAGCAGGTGGGGAGGGAGGATCGCCGCGCCGACCTGGTCGGCGAGCTGTACCTGCTCACCGAACGCCTCGACGTCGCCTCGTGGGACCTGGCGGAGCCGCTGGTGGCCAACAGCCTCGGGACCGTCGCCCGCTTCTCCGCCCTGCTCGCCGACTACGAGTCGGTCCGTCGCCGGGCCCGCCCCGACGCCGCAGCTCCCGGCGAGCAGGTCGGCGGCCAGGACCGGGGCCTGTGGTATTACCGCAACCTGGCCATCCACATCGTCAACTACGCCCAGGGCGCCTACGAGGGTTTCGACGGCGAGGCCGACTACGTCTCCGATGCCGTCGACGTCACCACCGTGCACCGGGCCAAGGGGTTGGAGTGGCCGGTCGTGTTCGTCCCGGCGATGACCGCCGCTTCTCCACCCGCCAGACCGGCCGGCCCCAAGCGTGGCTGGTGCCCCGTGACCGCTTCGCCGCCGACCGCTACGAGGGCAGCGACGCGGATGAGCGCCGCCTGTTCTACGTGGCCATGACCCGGGCGCGCGACTTCCTGTCGGTGTCTCGTCACGACAAGGTGACCACCAGAGCGGTCGGCCCCAGCGCCTACTACCTGGAGCTCACCGACCTCGAGGTCGACCCCTCCGGCTGAGCAACCTCGTCGCCTTCCAGCCCCGCCTCGACCCCGAGCTCGGCTATGGCAAGGCCGTCCACCACGTGATGCGGGCCGTCGCCGAGGCCACCCGCGACAGCGGGCGGATCCCTGCCCCCGCAGAGATCGACGTCATCCTCGACGCCAGCTTCTTCCTCCCCACCGCCAACAAGCCGCTGCACCGCCAGCTCAAGGACGCGGCGCGTCGACTGGTCACCACCTACGCGGCCGAGCATCCCGACGACCTCCACCGGGTCTGGGAGGTCGAACGCCCCTTCGAGCTGCACCTCGACGGCGTCACCCTGTCGGGGCGGCCCGATGTCATCTTGGACCACGAAGGCGGTGTGCCCACCGCCCTCGCCATCGTCGACTACAAGACCTCCACCGCAGCGGCCGCCGACCACGCCCTCCAGCTGCAGGTCTACGCCGACGCCGGCCGACGCGAAGGCCTCGACGTGCGCGGCGCCTACATCCACGACCTCGACGCCACCCGCCGAGAGTCGATCCCCGTCGACCCGGCCGACCTCACCGTCGCCGAGGACAACGTCACCGCCGCCGCCGCCCGCATCCGCGCCCGGGACTACACACCAAACCCGGGCCGCCGCTGCCGGACCTGCGAGGTACGCACCGTCTGCACCTCGGCGCAGCACTAACCCGGTATCCGGTCGGCAAGCGAAGAGGGAGGTGGTGCCCCCAGCGGTTGCCCGGAACGAAGAAACGGCCCCCTTGCGGGGACCGTCGGGCCAGCGGAGTTACCGCTGGCGGGGTTGGTCCCTATGTTACGTCCTACGCTGGCCGGCCGGCAAGGAGGTTTCCACCTGACCAGGGTCGCTGCCTACATCGACGGCTTCAATCTCTACCACGGGCTCCGCTCCAAGCACGGCCACAAGTACCTGTGGCTGGACCTCGAACTGCTTGTGACCAAGCTGCTCAAGCCGCACCAAGAGCTGGCCGTCGTGCGCTACTTCACCGCGAGCGTGCGCAACGACGCCCCGACCCTGGCCCGGGAATCCTCTTATCTTGGCGCGCTCGGCGCCCATGCTCCCCGCCTCGACATCCGCCTTGGCCGCTTCCAGGAGAAGAGCCTCCGCTGCCACCGCTGCGGCGCCGCCTGGAGGACCTGCGAGGAGAAGGAGACCGACGTCAGCATCGCCGTCGCGGTGGTAGAGGACGCGGCCACGGATCTGTCCGACGTGGCACCCGCAGCTCGTCGCCCTCGGCCTTGATGTCGATGTCGGGCTCGCCGAAGACGG
>JAKBAX010000027.1 GCA_021808785.1 Actinomycetes bacterium
GAACCCCATCGCGGTGCCCCGCCCGACCTGGGGCGAGAAGTCCCGGATCAGGGCCGGGGTGGCCACCAGGCAGATCCCCTCGACGATGCCGACGATGAAGCCGAAGATGGTGAATTCCCACTTGTTGGTCGACGCCGGGATGATGAAGGCGGTGAACACTCCGGTCAGCAGCAGCCCCACCACTACCAGGTTGGTGCGGCCCAGGCGGTCGGTGAGGCCGGCGAAGAGCGATCCGAAGGCGCCCAGCGCGTTTCCCACGGCCAGCGTGTACACGAGGAACGGGAAGCTCATGTGCAGTTTGGTGAGGAACAGCGTCGACACCGAGCCGCCCACGTACAGCTCGTAGTAGAGCATGATCGTGGAGAGGACCGTGATGCCCAGATACGTCATTCGGGCCCCGGTCTCCGGATAGGTGCCGAGTTGCCGGTTCCATAGACCGGAGACCCCCCGGGAGCCGGTGGAGGTACCAGCGGCAGCTACGGACATACATCCCCCCAATTCGGTTGAATCCATCCGAAGCCCCCCGGCTTCGGAGCGCCTGTGACGCTAGCCACACCATACGCGTTCTGCGACCGCTGGGAAGGTACCCAGGGCATTACACAGGCTCTGGCCCCTGTCCCGGCGCCTGTAAGGCAGGTGACCTTTTCAACAGGGTTGGCCCGCCCGCCGGTTCAGGCCACCCCGGTCCAGGTACCCCGCCCGGCCAGGACATCGCGCAGGGCGCTCGGGCGGTCGGTCATGATCCCGTCCACGCCGAGGTCCAGCAACGTGGCCATCAACGAGGGCTCGTCCACCGTCCATATGTGGACCTCGATACCGAGCCGGTGGGCGGTGTCCACGAAGCGCCGGTCGACCACCGGGACCCGGCCCTGGCGGACGGGGACCTGGGCGGCTGCGAAGCCGCGGACCCGACGGGCGAACGGCTCGGCCGCCCTCGCCGGGAGCACGCTGGCCAGTCGCAGGGCGGTCGCGGCGGCCGGCCCCATCCCGGTGCACAACCGAGGGCCGAAGGCCCGCCGGACACGGGCCAGGCGACGGTCGTTGAAGGAGGTGACACAGACCCGGTCGAGGGCGCCGGCCCGGTGAATGGTCTCGATGAGCGGCCCGACCACGCTGTCGTGCTTGGCATCGATGTTCCAGCGCACGTCGGGCCAGGCCGCCAGCGCATCGTCCAGGCGGGGCACCGGCTCGTCGGTGCCGCTCGCGCGGACGGCGGCCAGGTCGGACCAGGGCATCTCCTGGACCAACCCGCTCCTTTCGGTCGTGCGGGCGATGTCGGGATCGTGGATGGCCACCACGATCCCGTCGGAGGTGGCGTGCACATCGGTCTCGATGTAGCGGTAGCCCAGGTCGACGGCGTGGCGGAAGGCGGCCCAGCTGTTTTCCGGGGCTTCCAGCGCTCCCCCCCGGTGGGCGAAGGGGATGGGGCCCGGGTGGTCGAGGAAGGCGTAGCGCGGTGAGTCCACCAACCTGAACATACTCTGCAGCCTGAAATACCCTGCAGCCTGAAATACCCTGCAGCCTGAAATACCCTGCAGCCAGTGGAACCCGACCTCCTCTGGCCTCGGCCGGTGCCGACCATCGGCGACCGGACCTCGGCGGCCGAGCGTCAGTCCGATCCGGCCGGATGGGCGTTCCCCGTCGCCGATCAGGACGCGCTCGCCCGGGTCATGGGGGCGCGCCGCGACATCCGTCGCTTCCGGCCCGACCCGGTGCCCGACCCCTATCTGCGCGATCTGCTGGTCGCCGCCCACGCCGCCCCCTCGGTGGGGCACTCGCAACCGTGGCGGCTGGTGGTCGTTCGCAACCCCGACACCCGGGCGCGCGCCGCGGTGATGGCCGACCGGGCCCGCCTGGAGCAGGCCACGGCCATGGACTCCGAGTCGGCCCGCCACCTGCTCGATCTCGACCTGGAAGGCATCCGTGAGGCCCCTCTGGGGATAGTCGTCTGCTGCGACCGACGCACCCCGGCGCCAGGGGTGCTGGGTCGGGCGACGTTCCCCGACGCCGACATGTGGTCGTGCGCCTGCGCCATACAGAACCTCTGGCTGGCCGCCCGTGCCCGGGGTCTGGGAGTGGGGTGGGTGACCCTGTTCCAGCCCGAGGACCTGGCCGGTCTGGTGGGCGCGCCGGCCGGCGTGGCCACCCTCGGCTGGCTGTGCGTGGGCTGGCCCGACGAGCGGCCCCCCGGCCCCGGTCTGGAACGACGGGGCTGGTCGGTCCGCCAGTCCGTCGGCGACGTGGTCCTCTACGAGGGCTGGCCCCGAGAGGGGGCGCCGGCATCGCCGCCCTCGCACCTGGCCCCTCAGCCCCCCGCCGTGGTCCGGGCCCATGACACCGGCGACCGGCTGCTCAGCCCACCCGGGTCGCTCGGCGTCCTCGACCGGGCTCTGGACCGGGTTCTGGCGGTCCGCCCCGAAGGGGTGCCGGCCCGGCCTGGTCACCTGTTCCTGGTCGCCGCCGACCACCCGGTGACCGCTCACGGCGTCTCCGCGTACCTGCCCGGGGTGACCCGTACGGTGGCCGAGGCATCCGCGGCCGGCGTCTCCATCGGCGCGGTGGCGGCGGCCCGCTCCGGTCTGGATCTGACCGTGGTCGACGCCGGGGTCGAAGGCCCCGCCGTGGCCGGGGCGCTATCGATGCGCCCGGTCGATCGGCGCGGGGACCTGGTCGACGCCGACGCCCTGTCGGGTCGGGACGTGGACGCCCTGCTGGGGCAGGGCGCGGCGCTGGTCGCCGGGCTCTCGCCGGCGCCGCCCCTGGTTGCGCTCGGGGAGATAGGGGTGGGCAACACCACCGTCGCGGCGGCTATGGCCGCCGGCATGCTCGGCCTCGACCCGGCGGCGGTGGTGGGCCTCGGGTCCGGGTCGGACTCGGCCGTGATGGCGGCCAAGCGGGCCGTGGTGGCCGCGGCAGTGGCCCGTGCCGGCCCGCGGGCCCGAGAGCCGAGGGGCGCTCTGGCCGCGCTCGGGGGCGGCGAGATCGCGGTGCTGGCCGGGGCCGTGCTCGGCGCCGCGACCGCGGGGTCGGTCGTGGTCCTCGACGGCCTGGCCACCGGGGTGGCGGCGCTGGTCGCGGTGGCTCTGGACCCAGCTGTGGCCGCCCACCTGGTTGCCGGCCAGCGCAGCCGCGAGGTGGGTCATCCCTTCGTGTTGGCCGCTCTCGGCCTGGAGCCGCTGCTCGATCTGAGGCTGCGCGCCGGCGAGGGGGTCGGCGCCGCGCTGGCCGTGCAGTTGTTGAGCGCGGCCAGTGCCATCCGCCTCGGTTCGGCCCGAACCGGGCCTTCTTAGGAGCGACGCGTTGGCGGAGTACCGGCCGCCCGTTTTTTCCTCCTGCTAACCCGGATCCGCCTCGTGGCCCGGCAACCTGAGACCCCGGTAGGCATCGACGGGCCGCTGGCGCCCGGTGACCACCTCGTGGATCTCGTGACAGATGGGCAGCTCGATGCCGTACTCGGCGGCCAGGTTCAGAGCCAGCCGGGCTGTATTGACGCCCTCGGCCACCATGTGCATCTCGGCCAGGATCTGCTCCAGGTTCTTGCCCCGGCCCAGCATCTCGCCGACCATCCGGTTCCGGCTGTAGGGGCTCATGCACGTCGCCATCAGATCGCCCATGCCGGCCAGGCCGGCCAGCGTCTGCGGTTCGGCGCCCATGGCCACGCCCAACCGGGTCAGCTCGGCCAGGCCCCGGGTCATTACCGCGGCCCGGGTGTTGTCACCCACCCCGAGTCCCTCACCGATGCCGGCCGCGATGGCGACCACGTTCTTCAAGGCGCCCCCGATCTCGCAGCCGATCACGTCATGGTTGCGGTACACCCGGAACAGCTTGTGCTGGAGTATCCGCTGCAGGGCCGCGGCCACCCCCTGGTCCTCGGTGGCGATCACGCTGGCCGCGGCCTGCCCGGCCATGATCTCCCGGGCCAGATTCGGTCCCGACAGAGCGGCCGTCGGATGACCCGGCAGCACGTGCTCGATCACCTCGGTCATCCGCTTCAGCGTCCCGCCCTCGATGCCCTTGGTCAGGCTGACCACCGGCACCCAGGCCCGCAGCCAGGGTCGGGCCTCCTCCAAGGTGGCCCGGAACCCCTTGGACGGTACCCCGACGATCAGCACATCGGCCTCGGCCACCGCCTCCTCCATGTCGGCGGTGGCCCGTAGTCGGCGCGGGAGGGAGGCCGCCGGCAGGTAGGTGGAGTTGGTGTGGGACGTGTTGACCTCGTGCACCACATCGGGGTTGCGGGCCCAGAGGACCGTCGGGCTGAGGGCGGTCGTGAGACTGGCCACGGTGGTGCCCCACGAGCCGGCTCCGAGCACCGTCACATTCATGCTGGGACCTTCATCGTCGCCTCCCCATTCGGCTCCGGGCACCCCTATTATGAGAGTCACAGGCCGCGGGTAGGGTATGCGCATGGCTGACCAGGCCACCTTCGCGGACCAGGCCATGGAGTACATGGGCTCGTTGTACAGCGCGGCCCTGCGCATGACCCGCAACTCCTCCGATGCCGAGGACCTGGTCCAAGAGACCTACCTGAAGGCGTACCGGGCCTTCGGCTCGTTCCAGGACGGGACCAATCTCAAGGCCTGGCTCTACCGGATCTTGACCAACACGTTCATCAACTCCTACCGGGCCCGCCGCCGCCGGCCGGAGCAGACCGAGCTCGACGAGGTCGAGGACCTCTACCTCTACCGCCGCCTGGGCGGCCTGGAGGCGGTGACTGCAGGGCGCAGCGCCGAAGAGGAGGTGTTGGAGCGCTTCACCGAGAGCGACGTCAAGGAGGCGGTGGAGGCGTTGCCCGAGCAGTTCCGCATGGCCGTCCTGCTGGCCGACGTGGAGGGCTTTTCGTACAAGGAGATCGCCGAAATCCTCGATGTTCCCATCGGAACCGTGATGAGTCGTCTCCATCGCGGAAGAAGAGCGCTGCAAAAGGCGTTGCACGATTTCGGAACGGCCCGAGGACTTGTCGGCACGGCCGGGGAGTCACCGAGCTAGCCCACTGGTTGTCGAAGGCGCTTCGACTGGAGATCGCTACGGAAGATGGACGATTCAGAGTCACAGTTCAACGTTGAGGACCTCTACCGTGTCGGCGACTGTCAGGACGCCCTGCACACGCTCTACCACTACCTCGATGGCGAGCTCACCGAATCCAGGCGGCAGGCCATCAGGCACCACTTGGACCAGTGCCAGCCGTGCCTGCACGCCTTCGATTTCGAGTCCGAGCTCAAAGCGGTGGTGGCCCGGTCCTGCCGGGACCAGGTGCCGGACCAGTTGAGGCGCAAGATCGCCGACGCCATCGCTTTCGAGGGCGGGGCGCCATCCGGGGCCGAGCGGGGAAGCGTATAGGGATAGGGAACATCCGGATTCCCGTCGACGTTGAGAGGTACAGGATGAGTGAACGATCTCTAGGAGGGCACACCCTCAGCGGCAGTGAGCGGCCGTCCCGCTCGTTCGGCAAGAACCGCACCTGCAAGGAGCCGGGCTGCGAGACGATGCTCTCGATGTACAACAGTGGGAAGTACTGCTACCGGCACGAGCCGATGTCGGTGCCCCGGACCCGGGGCAAGAAGATCGCCTGAGAGGTGGTCGCGGCCGGTTACGACCGGCGATGCGGTCGGCGGCCGGGGGGCGGGCTTCGGACCTCCGGCGGGCTGGATACCATGCGTCATGGTTAGACGGTGTCGTGGCGACTGGCGAAGAGGAGGCGGTCTGTCGTGGCCGACCTGATCGCCTGGGACACTGCCGGCCAGGTCGCCCGGCGGGTGGCCCGGACCCAGACGCCGCTCAGCGCGTACGAGCTTCGGTCCCTGGAGACCGATTTCGCGGAGATGACCGCTCGGGCCGAGAGCCTGGTGGAGCAGGAGACCGGCCTGCGCTCCCTGGCCGGACCGGCCCGGGCCCGGGTGGCCGACCGGTCCCAGTGGGTCGATGCCAACGTGGCGTCGTTCCAGAGGCTGTTGCGCCCCATCCTCACCAAATTGTCGGAGCGGATGGCCTCCGGCCGCGGTCGCTTGTCCCCGGTGCCGGTGTCGGTCACCCGGCAGCTGGCCGGTACCGAGCTCGGGCTGGTCCTCGGATGGATGTCGGGCCGGGTGCTCGGCCAGTACGACCAGCTCCTGATCGAGGAGGAGCGGCCCGAGGAGCAGGACATCGTGTACTACGTCGGGCCCAACGTGGTGGGCGTGGAGCGCAAGTACGGCTTCGCCCCATCTGAGTTCCGCCTGTGGCTGGCCCTGCACGAGGTGACCCACCGGATGCAGTTCACCGGGGTGCCGTGGCTGCGGGCTCACTTCCTGGGGCTGGTGGAGCGCACGTTGTCCGGGCTCGATCCCGACCCCAAGGCCCTGCTGGCCGCGCTGCGTCGCAGCGCCGACAGTATCCGGGCCGGTCGCAACCCGCTCGAGGAGGGAGGCCTGGCCACGCTGGTGGCCGGCCCGGACCAGTACGCCGCCATCCAGGAGATCGGCGGCCTGATGAGCCTGCTCGAGGGGCACGGCGACGTCACCATGAACCGGGCCGCCTCCGACCTGATCCCGAGCGCCCCCGTCTTCGCCCGGACCCTCCACGAGCGGCGCCAGCAGCGCGGCGCGGCCCGGGTCATGTCGGTCCTGCTCGGCATGGACGCCAAGATGCGCCAGTACGAGCAAGGCGAGAAGTTCATCGCCGCGGTCGAGGTGGCCGGGGGACGGGAGCTGTTCTCCCGGGTGTGGCAGGGGCCGGAGTGGCTGCCCAGCTGGGCCGAGATCCGCTCGCCCGCCCTCTGGATCGACCGGGCTTCGGGCGGCTCCGCCGGGCCGGCGATCGGGTGACCGGCGCCCCACCCGTGGCCGAGCGCCCGGGGACCGAGCGCAGCACGAGCGAGGGCGCCCCGGGCTGGGCACCCCGGCAGCCGGACGGGGGTCGAAGCGGCGCATGGCTCGACGCACTTCTGGCCCGGTGTGCCTTCCCCGACCCGGCGGCCGGCCCGGTGGCCCTGGCCGTTTCGGGCGGCCCGGACTCGCTGGCCCTGATGGTGCTGGCCGAGCGGGCCGGCCTCACCGGAGTGGCCGTCCATGTCGACCACGGGCTGCGAGCCGGCTCGGGGGCCGAGGCCGGGGTGGTCGAGGCGGCCTCCCGCCGGTTCGGCTTCGGGTTTCGCGCCGAGCGCGTCGCCGTCGGCGACGGCGCCGACCTGGAGGCCCGGGCCAGACGGGCCCGCTACGCCGTGCTGCCTCCCGGCGTGCTCACCGGCCACACCATGGACGACCAGGCCGAGACGGTGCTTCTCAATATGCTCCGGGGGGCGGGCCCCGACGGGCTGGCCGGTATGAGGCCGGCGGCCGGTGGCCGGGGGGTCGGCGGCGGTCGAGCGGTCAGGCCCCTGCTCGGCATCCGCCGGGCGGAGACCCTGGAGGTGTGCCGGTGCGCCGGGCTGACCCCGGTCTGCGACCCGACCAACGCCGATCCCCGCTTCCGCCGTAACCGGGTCCGGACCGAGCTGATCCCGCTGATGGCGCTGATCTCCGAGCGCGACGTGGTTCCCGTCCTGGCCCGCCAGGCCGAGGTGATGGCCGACGACGTCGACGTGCTGGACGAGCTGGCGGGGGGGATCGACCCCACCGACGTGCGGGCCGTGCGGGCGGCCCGGCCCGCCCTGGCCCGGCGGGCGTTGCGGGCCTGGCTGCGCTCCGGGGAAGGGGACCACCCGCCCTCCCGGGCCGAGGTGACCCGGGTGGTCGAGGTGGTCGAGGGCCGGGCGGTGGCCTGCGAGCTGAGCGGGGGTCGGCGGGTGGCTCGCAGCCGCGGCCGCCTTTCCGTCAGCGATGCGGTGACCGCAACAGAAGCGAAGGGACGGACATGAAAGGTACCGACGGGATGGCGGCGGCCATCGGCGACTCCTGTATCGGGCGCGTCGTCGTCTCCGAGTCCGAGCTCCAGCACCGAATCGTCGAGCTGGGCCGGGCCATCACCGAGGATTACGCCGGCCAGGAGCCTCTGCTCGTCGGCGTGCTGAAAGGGGCGTGCTTCTTCCTGGCCGACCTGGCCCGGGCCATCGACCTGCCCATCGAGATCGACTTCATGGCGGTGTCGTCCTACGGCAGCGCCACCACCACCAGCGGAGTGGTGCGCATAGTAAAGGACCTCGACGCCGACCTGACCGGTCGCCACGTCCTGATCGTGGAGGACATCGTGGACTCAGGGCTCACGCTTTCGTTCCTCCGGCGCAACCTCATGGCCCGCAACCCGGCGTCGCTCGAAGTGGTGGCACTGCTCGTCAAGCAAGGGCTGCAGTCGGTTCATCTGGATCTGGCCTACGAGGGGTTCTCCATCCCGCCCGAGTTCGTCATCGGCTACGGCCTGGACGTGGCCGAGAAGTATCGCAATCTGCGCTTCCTGGCCACCTATGTCGAGGCCGGCCCGACCGGCCCGGCCACTACCGTCTAGACGCCCATGAAGAAGGTGCTCCGCAACCGGTACGCCTACCTCGCGCTGGCTGCGCTCCTGGCGCTCGTCCTGCTGGTCACCCTGCGCAGCGGAGCGAATCGGACCACCCTCAGCCTCAGCCGGTTCGAGACCGACCTGTCGCAGCACGGGCTGGTCGCCGCCGCGACCATCCACGACGGCACCAGCCAGGTGACCGGGAAGCTGTCCGACGGCACCGGCTTCGTCGTCAGCTACCCGGCCCGCTCCGAATCTGGGCTGACCGACCGGATTCTGGCGTCGGGCGCCAAGGTGACGGTCTCGCACAGCGGCACCGGCATCTGGACGCTGCTTCTCGAGACCTACGGCCCCATCATCGTGCTGGGGGGCCTGTTCGTCTGGGCCATCTTCGCCCTCCAGGGCGGCGGGTCCAGGGTGGCGCAGTTCGGCAGGTCCCGGGCCCGGGCGGCCGGCAAGGAGCAGTCCCAGGTCACCTTCGCCGATGTGGCCGGTGCCGACGAGGCGGTTGCCGAGCTGCAGGAGATCAAGGAGTTCCTGGAGGCACCGGCCCGCTTCCAGGCAGTGGGTGCCCGCATCCCCAAGGGGGTCCTCCTCTGCGGGCCGCCCGGCACCGGCAAGACCCTGCTGGCCCGAGCGGTGGCCGGCGAGGCCGGCGTGCCCTTCTTCTCCATCTCGGGCTCCGATTTCGTCGAGATGTTCGTCGGCGTGGGCGCCAGCCGGGTGCGCGATCTGTTCACCCAGGCCAAGGCCAATGCCCCCTCCATCGTGTTCATGGATGAGATCGACGCGGTGGGCCGCCATCGTGGGGCCGGGGTCGGCGGCGGCCACGACGAGCGGGAGCAGACCCTCAACCAGCTCCTTGTCGAGATGGACGGGTTCGACGTGCGGGGCGGGGTGATCCTGATCGCCGCCACCAATCGGCCCGACATCCTCGACCCGGCCCTGCTCCGTCCCGGCCGCTTCGACCGCCAGGTCGTGGTCGACCGGCCGGACCTGGCCGGTCGGCGCCGCATCCTCGCGGTGCACGCCCGGGACAAGCCGCTCGCGGCCAACGCCGACCTCGACGTGCTGGCCAAGCGCACCCCTGGATTCACCGGGGCCGACCTGGCCAACCTGCTCAACGAGGCCGCCATCCTGACCGCCCGGCGCAACCTGCGCCAGATAGGGATGCGCGAGTGCGAAGAGGCCATCGACCGGGTCCTGGCCGGACCGGAGCGCAAGACGTTGGTCATGAGCGAGCACGACCAGCTGGTCACCGCCTACCACGAAGCCGGCCACGCCATCGTCGGCCACGTACTGGTCCACGCCGACCCTATCCACAAGGTGTCGATCGTCGCCCGCAGCCGCTCCCTCGGCCTCACCTACACCCTCCCCGAGGATCGCTACAACCACTCCCGTAGCCAGCTGCGCGACGCCATGGCCATGTGTCTCGGCGGCCGCAGCGCGGAGGAGATCGTCTTCGCCGAGCCGACCACCGGGGCCGAGAACGACATCGAGAAGGTGACGCGCATCGCCCGGTCCATGGTCACCGAGTACGGCATGAGCGACGCTCTCGGCCCCCAGAAGCTGGGCCAGCACGACGGAGAGGTGTTCCTCGGTCGGGACCTCAACCACCGGCCCGACTACTCCCCCGACGTGGCCTCGGTGATCGACCGGGAGGTACGGGCGTTGATCGACGAGGCCCACGAGCGGGCCCGGGCCGTCCTCTCCCACCACCGCGACACGCTCGACTCGATGGCCCGCCAACTGGTCGAGCGGGAGACCCTCGACGGTATGGAGCTCGAGGCCATCCTCGGGCCGTTGCCACCCTGGCCGGTAGTTGCCGGCGGGCCGGGGGCCGGCGCCGGCGCGCCGAATGGCGTGGTCGGCTCGGCGCCCGTCGGCGAAGCCGTCCCGGCCCTCGCCACGGGGGGAGACGACGACCGGAATGCCGCGGCGACCACCGAGGCCGACGCGAGGCGTCGCCGCCGGCCCCTCTCGGCTCCCGGGCAGGTGGCCCCGGTGGCCCGATCGGCCCGGCGGGGGAAGGCCCCCGTGAGCGATGCCCCCAACAGCGACGAACCGGCCGGTCCCCCGCGCCGGTCGCGCAACCGACCGAAAGCGAGTGAATCGTGAGCCCGAACCAGCGGGACCTTCTGGCCCCCACCAACGGCGACCGGTCGGTCACCAACGACGAGGTCGACCTGGCCCGCATCGAGGCCGCAGTCCGGGAAATCCTGCTGGCCATCGGCGAGGACCCCACCCGAGACGGCCTGCTCGACACCCCGCGGCGGGTGGCCCGCATGTACAGCGAGATCTTCGCCGGGCTGCGAGAGGACCCTGGCGACCACCTCAAGGTGGTCTTCGAGGCCAATCACGACGAGATGGTGATGGTCAAGGACATCCCTATCTACAGTGTGTGCGAGCACCACCTGGTCCCGTGGTTCGGGCATGCCCACGTCGCCTACATCCCGAACGACGACGGCCGGATCACCGGACTGTCGAAACTGGCCCGCCTGGTCGACGGGTTCAGCCGGCGCCCGCAGGTACAGGAGCGGCTCACGACCCAGGTCGCCGACCGCATCCAGGCCGTCCTGGAGCCCCGTGGCGTCCTGGTGGTGGTCGAGGCCGAGCACCTCTGCATGTCCATGCGGGGGGTGCGCAAGCCCGGGGCCACCACCGTGACCTCGGCCGTTCGGGGGCTGATGCGCGACAGCGTGAGCACCCGCAACGAAGCAATGGGCTTCATACGCGGCGGCCACTGAGCGGCTCCATCTTCACGACAGTTTCCGAACGCACAAAATCGGCGACCGAACAGGAGGCCCGGAGCGGTCCGCCCCGGTACGCTTGCCCGGTGGTCCAGGTGATGGGAGTTCTCAACGTGACTCCCGATTCGTTCTCCGACGGTGGGCGCTGGCTCGACCCGGCCGCGGCCATAGCCCACGGGGAGCAGATGATCACCGACGGGGCCGACATCGTCGACATCGGGGGGGAGTCGACCCGCCCAGGGGCGAGCCCGGTGGACGAGGCCGAGGAGATGCGCCGGGTGCTGCCGGTGGTCGAAGCGCTGGCCGGCCGGGTGCGGCTGTCGGTGGACACCCGCAAGGAGTCGGTCGCCCGGGCCGCGGTCGCATCCGGCGCGTCGCTGATCAACGACGTGTCGGCCTCTCTATGGCCGGTGGCGGCCGACACCGGGGCCGGTTGGGTCGCGATGCACATGCCGGCCGATCCCTCGATCATGCAGGAGCACGCCACCTACGACGACGTGGTCGTCGAGGTACGTGACTACCTCTTGGCGCGCGCCGAGAAGGCGTCCGGTGCCGGCGTGGAGGAGATCTGGATCGACCCCGGGATCGGCTTCGCCAAGACGGCGGCGCACAACCTGAGCCTGCTGCGTCATCTCGATGTCCTCGTCGGGACCGGTTGGCCGGTGCTGGTGGGGGTCAGCCGCAAGTCCTTCCTCGGTCGCCTGGGCCGGGCTCCGCTCGGTCCGTCCGACCGGTTGCCCGAGACGGTCGCCACCACGACCTGGGCCGCCGTGCAGGGGGCGGCCATGGTGCGGGTCCACGACGTCGGACCGGCGGTGATGGCCATGCGACTGGCCCGGGGAACGGGGCGGTGCGGCGAGGGGCCGGGCCGTGGAGAGGGCCGCGACGCGGCAGGAGGCAACGGGCGTGAAGGGTAAATGGGCCAAGGGGATTCCTCCCCGCTTCTTCGCCTGGATCATCAAGGGCAAGTTGGCCGTGAGCGAACGGCCGGGTGGCTATGCCCGCAATCACCGCAAGGTCCGCCGTCAGGAGGAGATCCTGTGGCTGAGGGGAGAGGGCTTCACCAGGATCGTCTCGCTGCTCCCCTCCTCGCACAACCTGCACGCCTACGACGAGCTGGGCGTCATCTGGTCCCATGTCCCTTTCGGTCCCCACGACGATTCGGCGCTCGTGCTCGCCGACCTGTACAGCCAGCTCAAGAGTTGGATGGGGGAGGGCGAGCGCATCCTGCTGCACCAGGAAGAGCTGGGTGACCGGCTGATGGGCGTGGTCGCCGGGTACCTGCGCTGGTCCGGGATGGTGCCGAGCGGGCCCAAGGCCATCGCCATCGTCGAGCGCATCCTGGGCCGGCAGATGGGGCCGGCCGGCCGGGAGATAGTGGCTCTGGCTCCCCACGTGGTCGGCAGCGCCCCGGAGCCGGCCGCGGCCGAGTAGGCCGGCGAGCGGTGACCGACCTGACCGACCTGATCGAGCTGCGCGGCCTGCGGGTCGTCGGCCGTCACGGCGTCTTGGACGAGGAACGGGCCCGGGCTCAGCCCTTCGAGGTGGATCTCGAACTCGAGGTGGACCTGCGCCGGGCCGGGCGGACCGACGCTCTGAGCGACACCGTCGACTATGGCGCGGTTGCGGAGGCGGTGGCCGCGGTGGTGGGCGGCGAGCACTCCGACCTCCTCGAGCACCTGGCCGATCGCATCGCCAGGGCGGTCATGGCCGCGACCGGCCCCTCGGAGAGGGCCGTGGTGGACGCGGTGACGGTGACCATCCGCAAGCTCCGACCGCCCGTCCCGGTCGACCTGGCGTGGGCCGCGGTCAGAATCCGCCGCCATCGCGACGAGTTGGCCGGCACCGACTGTCCCGGCCACGGCGCGTCCGGCGCCTGACCGGCCTGCGCTGTATGACCGGCCGTCGACCCCGCCCGCAATCCGGCACCTCCCGCCGCCCGCTACCCCGGCCGGGCGAGGCCCCGGCCCGCCCCACCGCGGAGAGCGCCCTTAAGGAGCGACGGCAACCCCGGTCGCCGGTGCGGGCCTTCCTCGCCCTCGGATCCAACCTGGGTGACCGCCGTGGTTATCTGCGGGCGGCGGTGGAACGGCTCCCCGACGTGGTCGGAGTGTCGCAGCTGTACGAGACCGACCCGGTAGGCGGACCTCCGGGCCAGGGGGCCTTTCTCAACTGCGTGGTCGAGTTGCGCACCGCCCGCACCCCCCGGGAGCTGCTGACCGCGGCCCAGGCAGCAGAGGCGGCGGCCGAGCGGATCCGGGTGGAGCGCTGGGGTCCTCGGACGCTCGACGTGGATGTGCTCCTGGTCGGCGACGAGCGGGTCGACGAGCCCGATCTGATCGTGCCCCATCCCCGGATGTGGGAGCGCGGCTTCGTGCTGGTGCCGCTCGCCGACCTGGCCCCCGAGCTGGTGGTGGGCCACCTCACCTCCGACATCGGTCGCGGCGTCCGTAAGGTGGGAGGACTCTGAGAAGCGGTCGTGAAAACTGGCGAAGAGGAGACGCCGTCTCCTCTCCAAGCTCCATTTTTCACGACCGCTTCTGACGGCGACCCTGGCCGGAAGCCGCTAGGGCCAGCTAATCTGGCCGCAACGAACGGCACCCCGTCAAGGGGCCGGAACGTCGAAAGGCCACGACTTGCCCGTCGAAGTCATCCAGGAGGCCCCGGCCTGGCGCGAGCGGCTGGACGCCTGCCGCCGCGGCGCTCGCCACGCCGATGAGGGCGCGCCGCGGGCCGGCACGTCCTCACACGTGGCGCTGGTGCCGACCATGGGGTCGCTGCACGCCGGCCACATGTCGCTCATCCGGCGAGCGGCCGGGGAACGAGGCCCGGGCGGGACCGTCGCGGTGACCATCTATGTAAACCCGCTGCAGTTCGGGGCCGGCGAGGACCTGGCCGCCTATCCCCGCGACCTCGAAGCCGACCTCGAACGGGCCGCCGAGGCGGGGGCCGACGTGGTCTTCGCCCCCTCGGTCGAAAAGCTCTGGTCCGACGGCCCCGATGCCCGCATGACCACCGTCTCGGTGGACACCCTGACCGAGTCGATGGAGGGGGAGAGACGGCCCGGTCATTTCGACGGCGTAACCACCATCGTGGCCAAGCTGCTGTCGCTCAGCGGTCCGTGCTGGGCCTACTTCGGGGAGAAGGACTTCCAGCAGCTGGCCGTGGTCCGCCGGATGGTCTCCGATCTGAGCCTGCCGGCCGACATCATCGCCTGCCCGACAGTGCGCGACCGCGACGGCCTGGCCCTCTCGAGCCGCAACGCCTACCTGACCGCCGCCGAGCGCGCCGTGGCCCCGAACCTGTACTACGCGCTGCTGGCCGGCAAGCGGGCCGTCGAAGACGACGGTGTCGATGATCCGGACCGGGTGGAGGCACTCATGGCCGAATCGATCGGCCGCCACCGGGAGCTCGCGCTCGACTACGCCCGGGTCGGCCGCCCCGAGGATCTGAGCCGTCCGGGGCGGATCATCGAGGAGGTTCGCCTGTTCATGGCCGCCCGCTTGGGGCGGGCCCGGCTGATCGACAATGTGGCGGCCAACCCACCCGCCCGCAATCACTGACCCCTTCACCGAGGAGACACCGATGCGCCGCCGCATGATGAAATCGAAAATCCACCGGGCCACCGTCACGGAGGCCGACCTCAACTACATCGGGTCCATCAGTCTCGACCCCGACCTGATGGTCGCGGCCGACATCTTGGAGCACGAGCAGGTCGCGGTGCTCGACATCGACAACGGTGCCCGTTTCGAGACCTACGCCATCCTCGGCCAGCCCGGCCAGGTGTGCCTCAACGGGGCCGCCGCCCGCCTGGTCCATCCAGGTGACAAGGTGATCATCATCACCTACGCCGACTACGAGACAGCCGAGCTCGGGACCTACGAGCCCAAGGTGGTGCACGTGGACCAGTGGAACCGCCAGGTGGCCGCCGATGCTGTCCTGGAGGGCCGGACCTGGCGTGGCGCAGGCAGCTGACTCCCAACCAGCTGATCTGGACCTGCTCGTCGTGGGCAGCGGGGTAGCCGGTCTCAGCGCCGCGGTCCGCGCCGCCGCCGTCCCGGGATTCCGGGTCGGGGTGGTGACCAAGAGCCGGTTGGCCGACTCGGCCACCCGGTGGGCCCAGGGCGGCCTGGCCGCCGTGTTGAGCGGGAACGAGGCGGCGACGGACGGGAGAGACTCACCCGAGCTGCATGCCGCCGATACCGAGCGGGCGGCGGCCGGACTGGCCGACCGGGCTGCGGTCGCGGTCCTGGTTCGGGAAGGTCCCTGGCGGTTGCGGGAGCTGGTCGCGACGGGTGCCGCGTTCGACCGGGACGGGAGCGGAAGGTGGTCGCTATCCCGAGAGGCCGGTCACTCGACGGCTCGGGTGGTGCACGCCGGGGGGGCCGCGACCGGAGCCGAGGTGGAGCGGGCGCTCGTCGCCGCGACGCGGGCCACGGCCGCGAGCGTCTACGAGGAGACGACGGCCCACGATCTGATCGTCGAGCACGGCCGCTGCGCCGGGGTGGTGACCTCCTGTGGTCCCATCCGGGCCCGCCATACCCTCCTCGCCACGGGGGGCTCCGGTCAGCTGTACTCGGTGACGACCAACCCGCCCGAAGCCACCGCCGACGGACTGGCCATGGCCCTGCGGGCGGGTGTCGCGCTCGCCGACCTGGAGTTCGTGCAGTTCCACCCGACCGCCCTCGATGTGGCCGGGTGGGATGGTCCCCGGCCGCTACTGAGCGAGGCCCTGCGAGGCGAGGGGGCACTGCTGCGCGACGAGAACGGTGACCGTTTCGTCGACGAGCTCCAGCCGAGGGATGTGGTGGCGGCGGCCATCGCGGCGCGCGGCAGGGCGTTCCTCGACGTGTCGCCGGTCGCCGACTTCGTTACCCGCTTCCCGACGCTGGCCGGCCCGGTCCGGGCCGCCGGGCTCGACCCACCGGCCGACTGGCTTCCGGTGGCCCCGGCCGCCCATTACCACTGCGGCGGTGTCCTTACCGACCTCTCGGGTGCCACGACCCTGCCCCGCCTGTGGGCGGCCGGTGAGGTGGCCTGCACCGGGGTCCACGGGGCCAACCGCCTGGCATCGAACTCGTTGGTGGAGGGACTGGTCTTCGCGGCCCGGGCCGTGGAAGCCATTCTGGAGGACAAAGAGGGGGCCGACGCGAGCGGAGCCCTGCAGTCCCTGTTGCAGCCCGGGCGACCGGCGCCGGGAGCCGTCTCGATCCGCCGGCTGCAGACCGGGCTGGCCCCGGTGCCGGTGGGAGAGGCGGATCGGGCCAAGGTCCGCGACGCCCTGCAGCGGGCCATGATGGAGGGCGCGGGGGTCCAACGGTCGGCCGCCTCCTTGGCCACCGCGGCGGCGGAGCTCGAGCTGCTGGCTGGCCCGGGCGTCCCGCCCGGTGGGGAGGCCAACCTGCTCACCGTGGCCCGAGCCGTAGTGGCCGCGGCCTCGGCGCGCGCCGAGAGCCGGGGCGGCCACCGGCGCCGGGATTACCCGTCCACCGACCCGTCGCTGTCGCTTAGGTTCGTGCCGTGCTAGCGAGAAGATCGGGTAGCTGGGTCGAACCGCCGGCCAGCGCCGTTCGCGAGGTGGTGGCCCGCGCCCTGGCCGAGGATCTGGGCGTGTTCGGCGACGTCACCGCGGCGCTCGTGCCGCCCGACGCCCGGGTCAGCGCGGTGCTCGCCTCGCGCGCCGTCGGGGTCCTGGCGGGCCGGTCGTGTGCAGAGGAGGTGTTCAGGGCGGTCGACCCCGAGACGACGCTCGAGTGGCGAGCCGCTGACGGCGACCGGCTCGAGCCGGGGACGGTCATCGCCCGGGTGGAGGGCCGCCTGGCCTCGGTGCTCACCGCTGAGCGCAGCGCTCTCAACCTGATGGGTCATCTGTCCGGTGTGGCCACCCTCACCCGCAGGTTCGTGGAGGCGGCCGGACCGACGGCCCGTATCCGCGACACCCGCAAGACGACCCCCGGACTGCGGGCGCTCGAGAAGGCCGCGGTGCGGGCGGGAGGAGGGGTCAACCACCGCGCCTCGCTCTCGGACGGCATCTTGGTGAAGGACAACCATCTGGCCGGCCTGTCCATCGCCGAAGCGGTCGCCACCGCCCACGACCGGTGGCCGGGCGTGGCCTGCCAGGTGGAGTGCGACACCCTGGATCAGCTGAAGGTGGCGCTCGAGGCCGGGGCCGACCTGGTCCTCCTCGACAACATGGAGCCCGACACCGTGGCCGCCGCCGTCGCCCTGGTCGACCACCGGATCCCGGTCGAGGTCTCGGGCCGGGTCGACCTGGCCTCGGTCGCGGCCTACGCGGCGGCCGGGGCCGACCTGATCTCGGTCGGTGCCCTGACCCATTCCGCCCCGGTCCTCGACATCGGCTTGGACCTCGAGCCGGGCTCGCCCCGGCGACCCATGCCGACCGAGCCGGGCTCGCCCCGGCGACCCATGCCGACCGAGCCGGGCTCGCCCCGGCGACCCGGGCAAGTGGGGGCCTGACGGTGCTCGTCGCCATCGACGTCGGCAACACCCAGACCGTCATAGGCCTGTTCGGCCCGGGCGACGGCCCGGCCGGCAGCGGGCCCGACCTGCTCTACCACTGGCGCATCGCCACCGTGGCGTCTCGCACCGCGGACGAGCTGGCCCTGCTCATCGACCAGCTGTTCCAGCTGCAGGGGCTGGACCCCGAAGAGGCCATCACCGGCATCGCGGTGGCCTCGGTGGTTCCTCGCCAGCGCACTGCGCTGCGGGAGATGACCCACAAGTGGTTCAAGGTCGACACGGTCATCGTCGAGCCGGGTGTCCGGACCGGGATGCCGATCCATTACGACAACCCGAAGGAGGTCGGCGCCGACCGGATCGCCGACGCGGTGGCCGCCTTCGAGCGCTACGGGGGGCCGACCATCGTGGTCGACTTCGGCACCGCCACCACCTTCGAGGTCGTGTCGGAGAAGGGCGAGTACCTGGGGGGCGTCATCATTCCGGGAATAGAGATATCCCTGGAGGCCCTTTTCAGCCGGGCCGCTCTACTGCCCAGGGTGGAGCTGGTCGAGCCCCGCAACGTGCTGGCCAAGAACACGGTCGAGTCGGTCCAGTCCGGGGTGATCTACGGCTTCGCGGCCCAGGTCGACGGCCTGTGCCGGCGGCTGGAGGACGAGCTGGGGCCCTGTTCAGTGGTGGCCACGGGTGGTCTGGCCGGCTTGATCGGTCCCCACTCGACGGCCATCGAGTACCACGAGCCGTGGCTGACCCTCGAGGGGCTGCGCATCATCTTCGGGCGGAACCAGAAGTGATCGAACCTCCCTATCGTCTGGAGCCCGACGCCACCGCGGCCGGGCTGGCCGAGCGCTACGCGGAGCTGGAAGCGGGCGGCGAGACCGGCGCCACCGTGACCGTCGCCGGGCGCATGATGCTGCGGCGGGAGATGGGCAAGCTGGCATTCGCGACCCTGCGGGACTCGTCGGGTTCGATTCAACTCTTCGCCGGGGCCAAGTGGACGGCCGATTTCGACGGGTTCGTGAAGCTCTCGCTCGGCGACTGGATCGCGGCGACCGGTGAGGTGGTCCGGACCCGTACCGGGGAGCTATCGGTCAAGGTGTCGGAGTGGGTACAGCTGGCCGAGGCCCGGCGCAGCTTCGGGGACAAGTTCCGCGGCATCTCCGACGTGGACACCCGCTACCGCCAGCGCTATGCCGACCTGTGGGCCAACGAGGACTCCCGCCGGGTGCTGCTGTTGCGCAGCCGGATCATCTCCTGGACCCGGCGCTGGCTCGAAGACCAGGGTTTCGTGGAGGTGGAGACGCCCATCTTCCACCCGATGCCGGGTGGGGCGGCGGCCCGGCCGTTCGTCACCCACCACAACTCACTGGATGTCGATCTCTACCTGAGGATCGCCCCGGAGCTGTACCTCAAGCGGCTGGTGGTGGGGGGCTTCGAGCGGGTGTACGAGATCGCCCGGGTCTTTCGCAACGAGGGGCTGTCGCCACGGCACAACCCGGAGTTCACCATGCTCGAGCTGTACCAGGCCTACGCCGACTACACCGACATGATGGTACTGGTGGAGCAGATGGTGGCCGGGATGGCCGCCGAGTTCCTGGGGACCACGGAGGTGACCTACGGAGGGCGCCCGCTGTCCCTCGGCGCGCCGTGGCGGCGGGCCACCATGACCGAGCTGATCGAGGAGCACTCCGGTCTGAAGGTCGACCTGGGCACGGAGGCCGAGGAGCTGGCCCGGGTCGCATCCGGGGCCGGGGTGCGGGTCGAGCCGGGATGGGGACCCGGCAAGGTCCTGCTGGAGATCTTCGAGAAGACCACCGAGGCGGCCCTGTGGGGACCGGTCCATGTCATGGACTACCCCAAGGAGGTCTCACCGCTCGCCCGTGACCACCGCAGCCGCCCCGGCTACGTGGAGCGTTTCGAGTCCATCGTCGCCGGGCGCGAGTTGTGCAACGCGTTCAGCGAGCTGATCGATCCGGACGAGCAGCGGGCCCGCTTCGAGGAGCAGGCCCGGGCCAAGGCGTCGGGTGACGAGGAGGCCATGGCGCGAGACGATGACTACGTCCGGGCCCTGGAGTACGGCCTGCCTCCGACCGGGGGCATCGGCATCGGCATGGACCGCCTGGTCATGCTGCTCACCGACTCCGACGCCATCCGCGATGTCATCGCCTTCCCCACCCTCCGTCCCGAGACCCTCTCGTGAGACTCGCGAGGAGAAGGCACCGGCGCCCTGCGGGGCGCTCGGCCGGGGCTATGAACAGAGCTCGTCGAGCAGGCGGTGACCGACCGCGGCCAGGGTCTCGAGGTGGGTGTCGGCTTCCCCCCGGGTCCGGAGGGGGCTGAGGGCCCGGGCGGCCCGATCGGCCCACGCCCGACCGGTCGCGATGGAAGAGGCGACCGCCGGGGTGGACAGCACCAGATCCCGTGCTTTGTCCCGGGTGGGGGGGTCGAGCGGCGCGCCCAGCAGCGCAGTGAGGTCGTCGCCGATCCCGGGGACCTGAAGGGCGCGCAGGACCGGCAGCGTATAGGTGCCTTCCACCATGTCGTGCCCGGCCGGTTTGCCCAGGTCGTCCTGGGTGCTGACCAGGTCGCGCACGTCGTCCCATATCTGGAACGCCATGCCGATCGAGTACCCGTAGTCGGTCAGAGCTTCGACCCGGGGCCGTTCGGCCCGGGCGGTCAGGCCCCCGATGCGGGCCGCGGTGGACATCAGCGACGCCGTCTTGCCCCCTATGGAGGCCAGGTAGGCGTCCTCGGAGCGGGCCGTGTCGAAGGCGTAGCGCAGCTGACCCACCTCCCCTTGGCACAGTTGGCCGATGGTGCGCGCCAGCAGGGCCGCCACCTCGGTGCCGAGCGAGGCGGCGATCTCCGAGGCCCGGGCCAGCAGGAAGTCCCCGGCCAGGATGGCGACCAGGTTGCCCCACCGGGCGTTGGCGCTGTCCACCCCGCGGCGGGAGGTGGCGTCGTCCATGACGTCGTCGTGGTAGAGGGAGCCGAGGTGTACCAGCTCCACCGCGACCGCCCCTTGGAGCACTTCCTCCGACACCTCCGGACCGGCCCCGCAGGCCTGGGCGGAGGCCACCACCAGGGCCGGGCGCAGCCTCTTGCCCCCGGCCCGGACCAGGTGGCCGGCGACCTCGCTCAAGAAGGGATCCTCGCCGGAGGTGGCCTCCCGGAGCCGCAGCTCCACCCGGGAGAGAGATTCCTCGATCCCGGGAAGACGGAGTGCCTCGACGACGTTCATCGTGGGGCGAGGCTACGCCACCCCTCGGCCTAAGTAACAACCCGCAACCAGCCGATGGTTCTAGGAAGTCGGCCGTTCGGACTAAGGACCGGGGGTACGGGTAGACTGCTGCATCGGAGGACCAGCATGTTCGAACGTTTCACTGACCGAGCCCGGAGAGTCCTGGTCTTAGCCCAGGAGGAAGCTCGACTTCTCAACCACAACTTCATCGGGACCGAGCACATCCTGCTCGGGCTCATCCATGAGGGTGAGGGCGTCGCGGCCAAGGCTCTGGAGTCGCTCGGAATCAGCCTGGAGGCGGTACGGGAGAAGGTCGAGGAGACCATCGGCCCGGCCGGCTCCTCCACCACCGGGTCACCCCCCTTCACGCCCCGGGCCAAGAAGGTGCTGGAGCTGTCCCTGCGTGAAGCTCTCCAGCTCGGGCACAACTACATCGGTACCGAGCACATGCTCCTCGGCCTGGTCCGCGAGGGCGAAGGCGTGGCGGTGCAGGTCCTGGTCAGCCTGGGAGCCGACCTGTCGCGGGTCCGCCAGCAGGTCATCCAACTCCTGTCCGGCTACCAGTCGCCCGGCGGCAAGGGCGAGGCGGCGGGCGCCGGAGTCGGCCCGTCGAGCGGTCAGGAGACCCCGACCGGCTCGCCGGTCCTGGACCAGTTCGGCCGCAACCTGACCCAGCTGGCCCGCGAGCGGAAGCTGGACCCCGTGATCGGCCGGGAGCGGGAGATCGAGCGGGTCATGCAGGTACTGTCCCGCCGCACCAAGAACAACCCGGTTCTGATCGGCGAGCCCGGTGTCGGCAAGACGGCCATCGTCGAGGGCCTGTCGCAGAAGATCGTGTCGGGCGACGTGCCCGAGACCATCAAGGGCAAGCAGCTGTACACGCTGGACCTGGGCGCCCTGGTGGCCGGGTCCCGCTACCGCGGCGATTTCGAGGAGCGCCTGAAGAAGGTCCTGAAGGAGATCAGGACCCGGGGCGACATCATCCTCTTCATCGACGAGCTCCACACGCTGGTCGGGGCGGGGGCCGCGGAGGGCGCTATCGACGCCGCGTCGATCCTCAAGCCCATGCTGGCCCGTGGCGAGCTGCAGACCATCGGAGCCACCACCCTCGACGAGTACCGCAAGCACCTGGAGAAAGACGCCGCCCTCGAGCGGCGATTCCAGCCCATCAAGGTGGAGCAGCCTTCGCTTCCCCACACCATCGAGATCCTGAAGGGTCTGCGGGATCGCTACGAAGCCCATCACGGCGTGACCATCACCGACCAGGCGGTGGTCGCGGCGGCCAACCTGGCCGACCGTTATATCGCCGACCGGTACCTGCCGGACAAGGCCATCGACCTCATCGACGAGGCGGGCAGCCGCCTGCGCATCCGACGCATGGCCACCCCGGCCGACTACAAGGCGATCGAGGACGAGATCGCCAAGGTTCGCCGGGACAAGGAGCTGGCCATCGAGAAGCAGAACTTCGAGCAGGCCAAGAAGCTGCGGGAGAAGGAGGAGGAGCTCCTCCAGCGCAAGGCGGCCAAGGAGCAGGAGTGGCGGGCCGAGGGTGTGGACCTCTTCGACGTCGTCGACGAGGAGGTGATCGCCGAGGTCCTGGCCAACTGGACCGGCATCCCGGTGTACAAGCTCACCGAGGAGGAGACGGCCAAGCTCCTGCGCATGGAGGACGAGCTGCACAAGCGGGTCATCGGCCAGCAGGACGCCATCAAGGCGGTCTCGCAGGCCATACGGCGCACGCGGGCCGGCCTCAAGGACCCGAAGCGTCCGAGTGGGTCGTTCATCTTCCTGGGCCCATCGGGCGTGGGCAAGACCGAGACGGCCAAGACGCTGGCCGAGTTCCTCTTCGGCGACGAGGACTCCCTGATCCAGCTCGACATGTCCGAGTACATGGAGAAGCACACCGTCTCCCGCTTGGTCGGCTCACCCCCGGGCTACGTCGGCTACGAGGAGGGCGGTCAGCTGACCGAGGCGGTGCGGCGCAAGCCGTTCTCCGTGGTCCTCTTCGACGAGATCGAAAAGGCCCACCCCGACGTGTTCAACTCGCTGCTGCAGATCCTCGAGGACGGCCGACTGACCGACTCGCAGGGGCGCACCGTCGACTTCAAGAACACCGTGATCATCATGACCTCCAACCTGGGCACGGCCGATCTGCGCAAGGCGACGGTGGGTTTCGCCAAGACCAGTGAGGCGGTCACCTACGAGAAGATGAAGCAGAAGGTCCACGAGGCGCTGAAGGCCCACTTCCGGCCCGAGTTCCTCAACCGGATCGACGACGTCATCGTCTTCCACGAGCTGACCAAGGACGAGGTCACCGAGATCATCGACTTGATGATCCGCCGGGTGCAGAGGTCCCTGGAAGGCCAGGGTCTGGGTCTCGAGCTGACCCAGGCGGCCAAGTACTTCGTGGTGGACAAGGGCTACGACGCCACGCTGGGAGCCCGTCCACTGCGCCGGGCCTTGCAGCGGCTGGTGGAGGATCCCCTGTCGGAGCGCATCCTGTGGAAGGAGTTCCGCTCCGGCGAGACGGTGGTCGTCGACATCGAGGACGATGCCGAGAGCGGCGAGCCGGTCATCGTGTTCCGCACCGTCGAGGGAGTGGAGCCCCCGCCGGTGGCCCTGGCCGGCGCCGGCAGCAGCGAGTAGCCGACCCGTCGCTCGACGCCCTGGAGAGCCATAAGACGCCGTCGCCCCCCGGGCGGCGGCGTGGCCGCCCCGATACCGTCACACCGCCGTTTTAGCCTGCTCCCATGAGCAGAGAACGGGTGCAGTACCGCTGCCGGGACTGCGGGTGCACAGCCGTGCGGTGGTCCGGGCGTTGCGCGCAGTGCAGCGAGTGGAACACCCTCGAGGAGGAGACCGTGCCCCCGGCCTGGCCGGGATCGCCGGCGGCGGACCGGAGGGCGTCGGCACCTCGGCCGGCCCGCTCGGGCGGGGTGCCCGTGGCGCTGGCGTCGGTGACCGGGGACGGGGCCCGGCCCCGGTCCACCGGCCTCGCAGAGCTGGACCGGGTACTGGGCGGTGGCCTGGTTCCGTCATCGGTGACCCTGATGGCCGGCGAGCCGGGCATCGGCAAGTCCACGCTGCTCCTCCAACTCCTGGCCGGCATGGCCGGATCGGGCCGCCGGTGCCTACTGGTGTCG
Source organism: Actinomycetes bacterium (assembly GCA_021808785.1). Classification (GTDB taxonomy): domain Bacteria; phylum Actinomycetota; class Acidimicrobiia; order Acidimicrobiales; family Palsa-688; genus JAKCDU01. The sequence continues at coordinate 24,024 of JAKBAX010000027.1, forward strand.
GCCGAGGAGTCCCCCGCCCAGGTGGGACGGCGCGCCGCCCGGCTCGCGCTCGACTGCGACGACGTGTTCGTCCTGGGTGAGACCGACCTCGGGACCATCCGGGGCGCCATGGTCGACCTGGCGCCCGATGTGGTGGTGATCGACTCCATCCAGACCATCGCCGACCATGGGGGCGGGGCCACGGCGGGGACGGTGGCATCGGTACGTTCCGGCGCCGCCGCACTCGCCGAGGACGCCAAGGCCGAGGGCGGTCCGGCGGTGGTGCTGGTCGGCCATGTGACCAAGGACGGCTCCATCGCCGGTCCCCGGGTCCTCGAGCACCTGGTCGACACGGTCTTGTCGTTCGAGGGCGAGCGTCACCACTCGCTGCGCCTGCTCCGGGCGGTCAAGCACCGCTTCGGCCCCGTGGGGGAGCTGGGTATGTGGGAGATGACCACGGCCGGGATGGTAGAAGTGCCCGACGGCACCGCCCTCCTCCTGGCCGATCGGCGTCCCGGGAGCCCCGGCTCGGTGGTCTTCGCCGGGATGGAGGGCCGTCGGCCTCTGTTGACCGAGGTCCAGGCCCTCGTCGGCCCGGCCGACGGCGTCCCTCGACGTTCGACGGCCGGATACGAGGCGGCGCGCCTGGCCCAGTTGCTGGCCGTGCTCCATCGCTGGGCCGGCCTCGACCTGCGCCAGAAGGACGTGTACGTTTCGGGTGTCGGGGGTGTCCGCCTGGGCGATCCGGGGGCCGACCTGGCGGTGGCGGCGGCCGTCGCGTCGGCGGCCACCGGGCGGCCCGTCCCGGCCGACATGGTGGTCGTAGGCGAAGTGGGCCTGGGCGGGGAGCTGCGCCAGGCGCCCCATATGGCCCGCCGCCTGGCCGAGGCGGATCGGCTGGGCTTCGGCCGGGCCCTGGTGCCGGCCGGCGCGGGCGGCGCGCCGGCATCGGGCGCGGCGCCGGCATCGGGCGCCGGTGGGGTGGCACCGACGGGCCTACGGGTGATCGGCTCTGCCGCAGTGGCCGACGCGTTGGACGTGGTGCTGGCTGCGGCTCCGGCCGGGCGACCCCGGTTACGGGTACTGGGCGGGGTGGTGACCGGGAGCGGATGACCGTAGCCATAGAGGGTCGCGCGAGCACGGTGGCCCGGGGAGCCGGCCGCCAGCCGGTCCCCTAGAATCAGCGCGGTGGACCGTCGCCGTGCTGCCATGATCGAAGCGCTCGGCACCATCGCCCCGGGCCGTCCGCTGCGCGACGGGCTGGACCGTATCCTCCAGGCCAACAAGGGGGCGCTCATCCTGGTGGGCGACGGACCCGATGTGCTGTCCATCTGCTCGGGGGGCTTCCTGCTCGACGCCGAGTTCACCCCGCAGCGCCTGGCCGAACTGGCCAAGATGGACGGCGCCACCATCCTGGCCGGCGACGCCAGCCGCATTGCCCGGGCCAACGTGCATCTGGTGCCGAGCCCGAACGTCTTCACCTCCGAGACCGGGACCCGCCACCGCACCGCCGAGCGGGTGGCCCGATCCATCGACGTCCCGGTCATCGCCGTGTCGGAGGACATGTCGGTGATCACGATGTACCGCAACGACGACAAGCACGTGCTCGAGAGCGTGGCCCGCCTGTTGAGCCGGGCCAACCAGGCCCTGTCCACGCTGGAGCGCTACCGCGACCGCCTGGACAGCGTGACGAGCATGCTCACCGCGTCGGAGGTGGAGGACCTGGTGAGCCTGCGGGACGTGGTGACGGTGCTGCAGCGGGCGGAGATGGTCCGCCGCATCGCGGAGGAGATCGAGGGCTACATCGTCGAGCTCGGGACCGACGGCCGTTTGGTCCTGCTCCAGCTGGAAGAGCTCATGGCCGGGGTGGAGGACGAGCGCCGTCAGGTCGTCCGGGACTACCGCCCCGAAGATGCTCCGCATCGGGCCGCGGAGGTGGTCGCCGCCCTGGCCAGCCTCTCGACCGACGAGCTGCTCGACCCGACCGTCGTAGCCGAGTTGCTGCTCGACGCCGAGCATCCCGATCTGGAGGTCGGCCTCCAGCCGAGGGGCTACCGACTGCTGTCGCGGATCCCCCGCATCGCTGATTCGACGGTGTCGGCGATGGTTGCCCGCTTCGGTTCGCTGCAGAAAGTGATGCGATCGGAAGCCGAGGAACTGCAGGTGGTGCCCGACGTCGACGCCGCGGCGGCCCGAGCCATCAAAG
>JAKBAX010000314.1 GCA_021808785.1 Actinomycetes bacterium
GGAGCCTCGACCAACCCCACCTCGACCAACCCCACCTCGACCAACCCCACCTCGACCGGTAGCGGGTCGCGCACCACCCCCACGACGACGTCGTCGGGCTCCTCCTCGAGCCCGTGTACCGAGGTGACCGCGGCCCAGCAGGCCGTCAACCAGGACCAGAACTCGGTGACGCAGACCGAGAACGCTCTGAACCAGGAGAACCTGTCGATCGCGGCCAAGCGTTACGTCAACCCGGCCACGATCCTCCAGGACCAGGCGCAGGTCACCTCCGCCCAGGAGACGGTCACCCAGGACCAGCGGACCCTCCAGGAGACCACCCTGGCGGCCCCCTTCGGCGCCACGGTTACCGCGGTCAACGGCTCGCCCGGCCAGACCGTCAGCGGTGGGGGCAACGCCGGCACCGCCGCTTCGTCGTCGGGTTCGGGCAGCAGCGGATCCGGTGGCTCCGGCACCGGGGGCTCCGGAGCTGGGTCGACCTCAGCCGCCGCCGGCAACGGCTCCTCGGCCTCGTCGTCGACATCGTCGTCGTCGAGCAGTTCCAGCAGTGGCCTGATCACCCTCTCGGACCTGGCCGATCTGCAGGTCGTGGCCGGGTTCCCCGAGGCGTCCGCGGTCAAGATCAAGGCGGGCCAGCCGGCCACCGTCACCATGAGCGCCACCGGGACCACGGTGTCGGGTTCGGTGACGTCGATCAGCCCGGTGCCGTCGGTCGTGTCCAACGTGGTCACCTACAGCGTCACCATCAGCCTGACCAGCCCGCCCGCCACGGTGCAGAACGGGATGAGCGCGACCGTGGCGGTGACCGTCGCCTCTGCCACCAATGCCCTCGAGCTGCCCTCCTCGGCCATAACGACCACCGGCCGGACCTCGACGGTGGAGCTGCTGAAGAACGGCAAGCAGACGCTGACCACGGTGACGGTCGGACTGGTCGGTGACAGCGACACCCAGATCCTCTCCGGGTTGGCGGCCGGTGACCAGGTGGCCGAGCCGTCGGTCACTGTCAGCACCGGCACCGGCACCAGCACCGCCACCCGCACCGGTGGACTGGGCGGGGCGTTCGGCGGCGGGCTCGGCGGCGGATTCGGTGGCGGGTTCGCCGGCGGCGGCCGGGGCGGCTGATTGTGGCCGACCGCAGCTGGCGTGATCCGGGGACGCCCCTGGCCGCCCTGGCCCCGCCCGGGCCGGCGGACGCCCCGGGCCAGGCCGTAGGGACCGGGCCGGTCGCCGCGCCCGCGCTCGACACCTGGAGCGAGCCCCCGGTGATCGCCCTACGCAACGTGGCGCGCACCTACCGCATGGGCGACGCCGAGGTCCATGCCCTGGCCGGCGTGTCCTTGGTCATCGAGCGCGGGGAGTTCGTGGCCATCATGGGGGCGTCCGGGTCGGGGAAGTCGACCATGATGAACGTGATCGGCTGCCTCGACGTTCCCACCCGCGGCCGCTACTGGCTGGACGGGGTGGACGTCCGCATCCTGGACGAGGGGGCACTGGCCCGCATCCGCAACCGCAAGATCGGCTTCATCTTCCAGAGCTTCAACCTGATCCCGCGCACCACCGCACTGGCCAACGTGGAGCTACCCCTCGGCTACGCCGGGGTCCCGGCCCGCGAACGACGGGACCGGGCCATGGCCGCCCTCGAGCTGGTCGGTCTGGCCGACCGCACGGGGCATGTCCCGAACGAGATGTCCGGCGGCCAGCAGCAGCGGGTGGCGGTAGCCCGGGCCATCGTCACCAACCCGTCGCTCATCCTGGCCGACGAGCCGACCGGCAACCTCGACAGTCGCTCGAGCGAGGACATCCTGGGCATCTTCGACCAGCTCAACCGGGCCGGCCGGACGGTGGTGCTGATCACCCACGAGCCCGACATCGCGGCCCATACCCAGCGCGTCGTGCGGCTCCGGGACGGGCTGATCATCTCCGACGAGGGCAAAGACCTGGCCGCGACGGTGTCCAGTTGAACGTCGCCGACGACCTGCGCAGCGCGCTACGCGGCCTGTCCAGCAACAAGCTGCGCTCCGCCCTCACCGTGCTCGGCATATTCATCGGGGTGGGCGCCGTGATCATCGTGGTGGCCTACGGGAACGGCTCGTCCCAGGCGGTGCAGAGCCGCATCCGCGCCCTTGGCACCAACACCATCACCATCGTCAACCGGGGTCGCTTCGGTCGGGGACCGGCCACGGGCGGGACCCAGACCCAGACGGCCACCATCACCAGCCAGGATGTGTCCAACATCGGCGATCCCAACCAGGCTCCCGATGTGCTGTCGGTGTCGCCGGTACTGACAGGTTCGGATACCGCGTCATACAGCGGGGCATCCGACACCGGTGTCAGCCTGACCGGCACGACCCCCACCTACCTGACCGCCGAGGACTACCAGCTCCAAGCCGGTTCCTCGCTCACCGCCCAGGACGTGCAGAACCACAGCCAGGTGGCGGTGATCGGCCAGACGCTGGTGTCCGATCTGTTCGAACCGGGCCAGAACCCGATCGGCAGCCAGGTGTACTTCGGTTCGGCCCGGTTCCAGGTGGTAGGAGTCCTGGCCAGCAAGTCGAGCGGGACCGGGGCCGACCCGAACAATGTCGCCCTCGTCCCCTACACCACGGCGGAGGACCTGCTCACCGGCTACACCAACAACTTCACCGAGCTGATCGTCCAGGCCAAGTCGGCCAAGGCGGTCGACGCGGCGGAGCAGGAGGCGGCCGACATCCTGGCCTCGGCCAACCAGACCAGCGTGGCCAACCTCCCCTTCACGATCCTGAACGAGGCCACCCTGCTGGCGACCAGCGCCTCCACCACGTCCACTTTCACGGTCCTTCTGACCGTCATCGCCGCTGTGAGCCTGCTGGTCGGCGGCATCGGCATCATGAACATAATGCTGGTCGCGGTGACGGAACGGACCCGCGAGATAGGTATCCGCAAGGCCATCGGAGCCCCCCGCCGGGCCATCCTGGGCCAGTTCCTGACCGAGGCCGTGCTGCTGTCGCTGATCGGTGGTCTGGCCGGCGTGGTCGTGGGCGTGGTGGGCACCCATTTCCGCATAGACGGGGTCAAGCCGGTACCGACCGCCGGTTCGGTGATCGGCGCCTTCGCGGTCACAGTGGCAGTGGGCGTCTTCTTCGGCTTCTATCCGGCCAGCCGAGCCGCCGCCCTGCGGCCGGTCGACGCCCTTCGATACGAGTAGGGAGCAGAGGGAAAAAAGGTGAGCCTCATGGCTGACGACACGTCACAGATGGAGATCCATCCCGAGGACCCCGACGATGAGTGGGCCACGCCCGCCAACACCGGCCGAGCCTTCCGCGTCCGCTATCTCACCGGCGGGCTGCTCGCATTGGCCCTGCTGGGCGGCGGCTTCTGGGGGGGCGTGGTGGCCGAGAAGCACCATGGCACCGGCTCGTCCTCGACGCTGTCCGCCCTGGCCAGCCGCTTCGCCGCGGCGCGCGCCGCGGCGACGGGAGGATCATCGACCTTCGCCGGGGCCGGCCTCGGCGGGGCGGGTGGTGCCCTGACCACCGGCACCGTGATCGACGTGCGCGGCGACGTGCTCGACATCTCCGATTCGAGCGGCAACATCGTCAAGATCACCGTCGGACCCTCGGCCCGCGTCACCCGTAACGCCACCACACCTCTCAGCGGGGTCAAGATCGGCGACACCGTGGTCGTCGCCGGCTCGAAGGGATCGGGCGGCACGGTGCAGGCCACCGCGGTACGGGCCAGCGCCCCTGGCGCCGCCACCGGCGGCGGCTTCGCAGGCGGAGCCGGCGGGCTACGGGGCGGCTGAGGCTCTAGCCCTCGACGCGTCGGTCCTCGGGCCGGCCGGCATGACCGGCCACCAGGCGGACGCGGACCGACTCGGCCACCATGCGGAGGCCCAACAGGGCCATCGCCGCCCCGAGGAGCGATAGCGCCAGTCCGGCGCTCAGGCCCAGGGCCATCAGCAAGAACCCGGTGACCACCAGCGGGCCGCCCCACACCCGCAGCCCGAGCAGGATCACCCACAGGTGCAGTGCTCGGATGCCGGTGGCCCGGACCGAGGGATGGGATCGCCAGCGGGCGCGGCCGCGAAGGCGGGCGGCCAGAGTGGGATCGGCAGCGACTGCGGCCGCCTCGAGGTTGGCGAACGCAGCCTTCTCAGCGGCAGTGAGTCTTGCGTCTGGAGTGCTCATTCCTCCACCCCTGTCCAGCTGGTCGACTCCAACAACATCCTCTACCCATCGGCTGGAGATGCTCCAAACCGAAGCTCGCAGCGATGTAAGGAATAGTCTCGCGCGATGGCCGCGAATACAAGCCCGGACGGAGCTGTGGACACCCTCGCCATCGATATCGGGGGGACCGGGCTCAAAGCGTCGGTTCTCGACGCGAAAGGCGAGATGGAGCATTCGCGCGTCCGGGTCGATACCCCTTATCCGCTTTCACCCCAGAAGCTGGTGCTGGAGCTGCAGTCGCTGATCGCCGAGCTGCCTCCGTTCGACCGGGTCTCGGTCGGCTTCCCCGGCATGGTCCGGGGCGGACAGATACTGTCCGCCCCACACTTCGTTTCGCCTGCCGGCCCTGGCGGTACCCCGGCGCCGAAGCTGGTGCGGGCCTGGCAGCAGTTCGACCTGGCCGCCGCCCTCGAAGAAGCGACCGGTAAGCCGACCAAGGTGGCCAACGACGCCGACATCCAAGGCGCCGCGGTCATCGAGGGCCACGGGTTCGAACTGGTCGTCACCCTCGGCACCGGAGTGGGTACCGCGTTCTTCAGCGAAGGCCAGCTCCTCCCCCACTTCGAGTTCGCCCACCACCCGCTCCGCAAGGGCGGGTCGTACAACGACGTGATCGGCGACGCCGCCCGCAAGAAGGCGGGCCTGAAGAAGTGGAGGTCGCGGGTCCTCGAGACCATCGAGGTTCTGCGCGCGCTGTGCTTTTTCGACCACTGCTACATCGGGGGCGGCAACTCGGTCCGCCTCGGCGACGACCTGCCGGAGGGCGTCTCGATCGTGGACAACTCGGCCGGCATCCTGGGCGGGATCAAACTGTGGGAGGTCACACGGGGCCAGGCAGGAGAGTTCGCCAATGCCCGGCACCGCAGCGCGCCACCCGCTCTGGCGGTGACCGCCCCGCCCCGGAGGGCTGCCGCCCGCAAGGCGCCGACTGCAGCCCCATCGGGCGGCCCGACCGCGCCCCCGGGCGGCCCGACC
>JAKBAX010000028.1 GCA_021808785.1 Actinomycetes bacterium
GGCATCGCCTCGGCCTACCAGGCCGAGGGCTTCGTCTACGTCTACAAGCGGGGCATCGCCATCACCGAGACCAACTTCACCGCCGACGTGCTGCGCATGAAAGCCGACGAGGTGAAGGTCGTGGACCTCGGGGCCATGAGCGCCGGGCAGGTGGCCGACTTCATCCAGGAAGCCGACCAGCAGAACTTCCATCCCGACGCCATCGTCTCGGCCGTGGCCTACGACCCCTCGCTGTTCAAGCTGATCGGCGCGGCCAACGCCGACGACGTGTACATGCCGCTCGGTTTCCCGCTCTTCCTCGGCCAGGACCTCCCGACCAATCCCGAGCTGGCGACCATGACCACCTGGATGGACAAGGCCCATCCAGGTGAGGTGCCCGACCTCTACGCCGTCACGGCGTGGGCCGCCGGGGACCTGTTCGTGCAGGCCCTCGACGCGGCCGGAGCCAACCCGACCCGGTCGTCGTTCCTGGCTGCGCTGTCGGGTATCACCCACTTCGACGCCAACGGCTTGCTGCCCCCGAGCGACCCCGGACAGAAGCAGGGGGCCACCTGTATGGTCATCGTCGGTGTCAGCGGCGGTCAGTTCGTCAGGCTGGACCCGGCCACCAAGGGCTTCGAGTGCAACGGTACCTACAACCACATCACCGCCGCCCAGGCCACGGGCTGACCTCCGCCGCTACCGCTCGGGGGGATCGGCCCGCCGTCGCCACGGCACCGGCGGACGGGACTCGTGCAGGACCCGCAGCTCCTCGATCGACAGGGCGGCCCGGCCGGTGGGGGTGGGACCGGTCCGGGCGGCCAGCAGGCCGTCCACCATGATGGCCATGTAGCGCTTCCACACCCGGTCGCCGACCGACTCGGTGGCCCGACCGAGAGCCACCAGCATCTGCTGCATGAAGGCCAGGTCGCTCAGCGCGAAGTCGGGCCGCAGCCGGCCGGTGGCCTTGGCCCGCTCGACGAGCGTGTCGACGAGGGGGGTGACTTTTTCCTGGACCTGGGCCACCGCCGCCTCGCCCAGGTTGTACTCGAGCAGCTCGTTGAGGGCCCGGTTCTCGATCTGGTGGGTGGTGGCGGCTTCGAGGAACCACAGCAGGCCGGCCCACCCATCCTCGGCGCCCAGGGCCTCCTCGAGCGCCTCCACGTAAACGGCCAGGTGATCGGCGAAGACCGCCTCGACCAGGTCGGCCCGGGTGGGGAAGCGCCGGTAGAGGGTGCCGATCCCGACCCCCGCTTCAGCGGCGATGTCCTCGAGTGGCGCCGACAGGCCCCGCTCGGCCATGAGCCGGCCGGCGGCCCGCAGAATCTGACGGCGGTTGGCCTCGGCGTCACGGCGGAGGCGGCGCTCGTCGGGCGGGACCCGGGGCTCGGTGGGGCTGGTGGTGGCCACCGTCACATCACAGCAGACCGGCGACGTAGCCGATGGGCCGGTCCGAGGGGTGGGGCCGGGGGCGGAACATGACGGCGGCGAGCAGCGAACCGACGGCGAACACCGCGGCGGCGACCCAGAAGGCGGTGTCGTCGCCGCGTACCGACGCCGCGGCCATGAGGGCAGGGCCCGGTTGGCGGCCGCGGACGTAGGTGAGGGCGGCCGAGGTGGCCAAAGTGTTGAGCACGGCGGTGCCCACGGCCCCCCCGACCTGCTGGCCGATGTTGGGCAGCGCCGAGGCCACCCCCGAGTCGTGCTCACCCGCACCTGCGGTGGCGACGTTCATGACCGAGCCGAAGACCAGCCCGAGGCCGAATCCGGCGACGATCAGCCCCGGTACCACGCCGCCGGCGTAGCTCGATCCGACCCGCAGCTGGGCGAAGATGACCAGGCCCCCGGCGGCGGCGGCCATGCCTGTGGTGACCAGCCAGCGCGGCCCGAAGCGGGGCAGCATCCGGGCCGTGGCCAGCGCCGAGGTCAGCATGAGGGCGCCGATCATGGGCAGGAAGGCCACGCCCGCCATGACCGGGGTGAAGTGGAGTATCTGCTGGATGTAGTAGGCGAGGAAGAGGAACACCGCGAACATCCCGATCCCCGAGATCAGCATCATCAAGTTGGCCGTGGCCCGGGCCCGGTCGGCCAGGATGCGCAGCGGCAGGAGCGGCGCCGTCGCCCAGGTCTCGACCCATACGAAGCCGGCCAGGAGGACGGCCCCGGCGATCAGGAGGCCGAAGGTGACGGGGTCCGACCAGCCCAGGGTGTTGGCCTCGGAGCAGCCGTAGACCACGGCGACCAGGCCGCTGACCACCGTGACCACCCCCGGCCAGTCGATCTGGGCCGGGCGGCGCTCCGACGGAGGCAGGTGGCGGATGGCGCCGATGAGGGCCAAGACGGCGAGGGCCACGTTGACATACAGGCACCACCGCCAGTCGAGGTACTGGGTGAGCGCCCCGCCGAGGATCAGTCCGACCGCGCCGCCGGCGCCGGCCACCGCGCCGAAGATGCCGAAGGCCCGGCCCCGCTCGGCGGGATCATCGAAGGTGGTGGTGAGCTGAGAGAGCACGGCCGGGGCGAGCAGTGCGCCGAAGGCGCCCTGCACGGCCCGGGCCACGACCAGCATGAAAAAGCCGGTGGCCGCCCCGCCGACGGCCGACGCCGCGGCGAATCCGGTCATGCCGATGATCAGCACCCGGCGGCGCCCGACCAGGTCGGATAGCCGACCGCCGAGGAGCAGAAGGCTCCCGAAGGCCAGCGCGTAGGCCGAGACGATCCACTGCCGGTCCCCGTTGCTGAACCCGAGGGCCTTCTGGGCCGACGGCAGGGCGATGTTGACCACGGTGGCATCGAGCACGACCATCAGCTGGGCCAGGATCAAGGCGGCGAGGATCCACCAACGCGAGCTGGATGATGCGTTGGTGGTCTTCGGGCGGAAGGCGGCCGGGGCGCCCGCGGGGGCGGTGTCGACTGAGCTCATGGGGTTTCTCCAGGGGGCGGACAGTCAAGTGGAGGTCACTCCTCCACATCTCGGAATATCCAACCACGAACTGGAGGCAGAGCTTCCACTTTGTTTGGTGAACTTGGTCACGAAGCCAGTGGTGCGTTCGCGCTGATATCCCGGAAAAGGCCCTTCGGCCCATCCGGTACGGGTCCTTCCCCACCGATCCTGTTCGAGTGGCGCCCCGCCCCCTCATCTCCGACCCTCCCGCCGCGGCGGGCACGACCACCGCGCCCGACCCCCACGAGGTGTCGGGGACGGCCTGCACCCGGCGGTGCTGGTCGCGCCTGCTGACCTCGTTGGCGCTGCTCACCGGTGTGGCCGCCTCGGCGCTGGCCGGGTGGTTCTGGGCGGGGTACCAGCAGGGGGTGGACCGCCAACAGTTCGCCGACCAGGCCCGCAGCGTGGCTGCCGCCGTCGATTTCGGGATGCAGCGCGACATCACCTTCGAGTCTTCTGTCGGTGCCGCTGTCGCCACCCACGCTTCGATGACCAACCGGGATCTCACTCCCTGGCTGCAGGCGATGCACCTGACCAGCGTCTACCCGGGGGCCCTGGGGTACACGTTCTACGCCCGGGTCCCGACGTCCCAGCTCGCCTCCTACCGGGCGGCCATGGCCTCCGATCCCGAGCCCGGCCTCGGTCCCGTCCCGGCCCGGATCGTCTCGGCGACCAACCATCCGTACTACTGCCTGCCCCGGCTCGGCATCATCCTCGGGACCTTCGGGACAGTCGCCGGCCTCGACCTGTGCTCGGCGACCCTACCCGGCATCGGCCCGAACGGGGTGGCCGCCCTGCTCCAGGCGTCCATGGACGGTGACACCGTGCAGTTCATGAACCTGGGCGCGGTGCTGGCCCCCGTGGCCGCCCAACTCCATCTCTCGGCCGCCGTTCTGGCCCACTACGAGGGGCTGTTCGCGCTGTACGAGCCGGTGTACTCCGGGGGCGCGGTGCCCCCCACCGTGGCCGGCCGGGAAGCGGCCCTGATCGGTTGGATGCTCGGTACGTTCAACGGCCCGACCATGCTGAACGCCGCCAGCCTCTCCACCGGGGGCCGGAGCCTCACCGTGTACACCGGCGGGCCGGTTCTCACCTCCACCGGAGGCCCGTCCCGGGGGATGCACCTGACGGTTCCGCTGACGATTCCTACTCTGAGCGCCACGGTCGGTGCTCCAGCGTCGTCGGCACCGGTCTGGGAGGGCGTCATCCTCGGCCTGATCGTCCTGGCCCTGACCGGAGCGGTCAGCGGCTTCCTGCTCCATCTGAGCCGGACCCGCGACCGGGCCCTGCTGCTCGTCGACGAGCGCACCGCCGAGCTGCGCCACCAGGCGCTCCACGACGTGCTCACCGGCCTGCCCAACCGGGCCCTGCTGTTCGACCGGGCCGATCAGATGCTGGCCCGGGCGCGCCGCCAGCCGGTGGCCGTGGGAGCGCTCTACGTGGACCTGGACAACTTCAAGGACATCAACGACACCTTCGGCCACGACGTGGGGGACCAACTGCTCGTCGCCGTGGCCGAGCGGCTCGCTGGCGCGGTCCGCCACGGGGACACCGTCGGGCGTCTCGGTGGCGACGAGTTCCTCATCCTGACCGAGGCCGTCGCCCTCGACCGGGGCCCCGCGACGGTGGCCCAGCGGGTCATCTCGGTGCTCGAGGAGCCATTCGCGCTGTGCACCCCCGAGCCCATCACCTTGAGCGTCAAAGCCAGCGTCGGGCTGGCCACGGGGATGCGTGACAGCTCCCAGGAGCTGATACGCGACGCCGACATCGCCCTCTACCAGGCCAAGGAGGCGGGCAAGGGACGTTACAAGCTGTTCGACCCGCAGATGCAGACGATCATCCAGGACCGCCTGAGACTCGAGATGGACCTGCACCAGGCCCTGGAACGGGGCGAGTTGTTCGTCGTCTACCAGCCCATCATGGACATCAGACGCATGACGACCCGGGGTGTCGAGGCCCTGGTCCGCTGGCGCCACCCGACCCGAGGGCTGATAGGGCCGGCCGACTTCATCCCTCTCGCCGAGCAATCCGGACTGATCGCCCCTATCGGCCGCTTCGTGCTCGAGCAGGCCTGCGCCGAGGTGGCGGGGTGGAGGCGCCTGGGTCACGACCTCGACGTCTCGGTGAACGTGTCGGTGGCCCAGTTCGATGACGAAGGCTTTGCCCCGGCCGTGAGCGACGTTCTGGGCCGCCACGGCCTCGACCCGGCTCACCTCACCCTGGAGATCACCGAGACCCTGCTCATGCACGACACCCAGGCGACCACTCAGTTCCTGCGCGACCTGAAAGCGACCGGGGTGCGCATCGCCATCGACGACTTCGGCACGGGCCATTCCTCCCTCGCCTACCTGCGCCAATTCCCCATCGACTCGTTGAAGATCGACCGCAGCTTCATCACCAGGATCGGCCAGAACACCCAGGCCCTGGCCATCGTCCGCTCCATGGTCCAGCTCGGCCGGACCCTCGGGATCGAGACCCTGGCCGAGGGCATCGAGGACGCCTCCCAACTCGCCCAGCTTCAGCAGGAGCAGTGCGACAGCGGCCAGGGTTACCTCTTCGCCCGCCCCCTGCCCGTCGAGGACTTACCGGCCTTCCTCGCCGAATACGGCGCCGCCTCCACCGGGAGCTCCGCCTACGCCATACCCACCGGCTGACCGAGATCGACCGGGGTGGCTGGACCGACGTGACGGCCTCGCCGGATGGCAGCGACCGGCTGGGGTCGTCCCCGGCTCCGCGGGGCCGATGCGCCGGAGCCGTGGCGCAGCACGACGCGGAGCCGGTGGACGATCTGGCCGCTCACCGCCTACTCCTGAGCATCGCACTACGCCGAGCCACCAGCCAGAGCCGATCGGCCCCTCACGCCGTGCGATGATGGGCCCATGGCCAGCCCCAAGCCGGTCGCGGCCGCTTACCGCAGCACCCCGCTCGATGTCAGACGACTCAGCCTGTTCCTCGCCGTGGTCGACCACGGCGGCTTCTCCAAAGCGGCGGCCGCCGTCCACCTCTCCCAGCCGGCGCTGTCCCAGGCCATCGCCGAGCTCGAAGCCGAGCTCGGCGGTCCCCTCTTCCACCGCCTGCCCCGCTCGGTCGCCCTCACCGACGCCGGCCAGTCCCTCCTCGGCCCGGCCCGCAGCGTCATGCGGGCCATCGACCAGGCCCGCCAGGTCACCGGTGAAGTCACCGGGCTGACCCGCGGGCGCCTCGAGCTGTCCGCCCTGCGCACCCTGTCGGCCGACCCCCTGCCGGCGCTGCTCGGACGCTTCGTCGCCGCGCACCCGAGGATCGAGGTGCACCTGGCGGCCCCCGACGACCCGGCGCAGCTCGTCGAGCAGGTCCGCTCGGGGACCGTCGAGATAGGCCTCACCGCCGCCGGTCCGGTCCCCTCCGGCCTGGTGGCCGTCCCGCTCGGCTCCCAGCATCTACAAGCTGTCTTCCCCCCCGATCACCCCTCGGTGACGGCTGTGGTGACACCAGCAGAGCTGGCCGGGGTGGGTCTGATCGTCACCCCGCCGGGCAGTTCGGGACGGGACCTCCTCGAAGGCTGGATGGGCGCTGCCGGCGCGGAACTGTCGGTGGCGGTGGAGACGACCCAACGCGAGGCGCTGCTGCCCCTGGTGCTGGCCGGGGCGGGAGCGGCCCTACTGCCGGCGGGGACGGCCCGCATGGCCGCCGCGTTCGGGGCGGTGGTCGCCGACCTTGAACCGGCCCTGGTCCGCGACCTCCTCCTCGTGCACCGGCCGGGTCCACTCACGCCGGTGGCCTCGGAGTTCCTGGCGGTGGCCGCCTCAGTGGCCGCACCTGTTTGAGCCCGGCCGGGGCCGGGCCTCAGACCAGATGGGGCAGGCTGCGGGTGGCGGTGTAGATCGATACGGCGACGAGGAGCACGGCGAAGGCACCGACGAGCTTCTCGGGGTGGGTCCGGGACGCCACCCGGCTGCCGGCCAGGGTGCCGCCGATGGCGGCCGCAGTGAAGGCCACCACGAGCGCCACGTCCATGTGGATGTGGCCCGAGAGCCGAACTGCGAGAGCCGACGCCGAGTTTATGGCGATCACGAGAAGTGACGTACCCACCGCCACAGCCATGTCGAAGCCGAGGGCCAGCACCAGGGCTGGAACGACGACGAATCCGCCGCCCACCCCAAAGAACCCGGTGAGCAGCCCGACGACACTGGCCGCCACGACGACCCTGAGGGGCGACACCGGGGCTGCTGCCGAGCCCGAAGCCCGTCGGCCGGTCTCGGGGCCACCAGGCTCCGGGCCTCCAATCTCCGGGCCGCCGATCTCCATGTCAGGGGCCAAGACGCCGGGCTCACCCGAGCACGGGGTGGCCGTACCGGGCGGGCGGGACCCGGCCGAACCCACCTCGGCGGCCACCCCGACGGCGACAACCGCCGGCGAGGCCACCACGGCGGCGGTCGCCGGGCGTTTCCGGAGCCGCCGCACCATGCTCGCCGCGGCGATGAGAATGAGGACCGAGAAGGCCGCCAGCAGCACATTGGGGTCGACGCTGGAGGACAGCCGGCTGCCCAGGTAGGAGCCGCCCGACCCGAGCAGCCCGAAGACCAGCCCCGAGGTGAACCTCACTCGGCCGGCCCGCAGGTGGGCGACCATCCCGACCAGGGACGTGAGGCCGACAATCACCAGCGAAGCGGTGGTCGAGCTGTGGGTGCTCTGTCCGAGCACGTAGACCAAAGCCGGCACCGTGAGGATGGAGCCGCCGCCGCCGAGCGCCCCCAGGCTGAGGCCGATGAGGGCGCCGAGCGGTATGGCAGCCAGGATCACCGCTGCACTTCCTGGTTCGCGACTCCGGCCACAGCACTCTCCTCGGTAGGCCACCCTGCAGGTGGCGCCTGTCGAACAATGGTCGGACCGGCGAGGGCCAAAAGCCAATAGAAGCTCCGGATACGCCCATAGGCGAAGGCCTATGGTCACTGGTGTGGACACCTCCGACGGCCTCGCTTCCTCCCGCTTGACGTTGACCTCCGACGGCAGGTCCCGCCTGTCGCTATGGTCGACCGACTCGGTCCTGTCGATCGCCTCCCACGGTTCGGTCCTGTCAATAGCCAGCATCGGGTCGTTGGCGTCGGTGGCCAGCATCGGCTCGGCCGGATCGGTGCTGTCAGTCGGCTCGGCGGCCTCGGCTGGATCGGGCCTGTCGTGGATGTCCCGGTGGTCCCTACTCGCCGACCGCTCGCGGGCCTCGACCCTGTCCTCAGGCCGGGTCAGCCACGCCCCGGCTGGGCCTCCGGCGGCGCTGGCCGTCATCGCCGCGGCCTCCTACCTCGCCTACCTCCTCGAGCGACAACGAGTAGCCCGCCGATAGCCCCGGCGGACTAGGGACCATCGGCGAAGATAGGACTGGGTGACGCGGCTGGCCGGGCCAATGCCTACGCTCTGTGGCATTCCCAGCCTGACCAGCTACCCCGACCCGGAAGGCTCACCGCCGGACGGTCCGCCGATGGTGGGGAGAGCCGCGGTCGTCGAACGGCTGACCCGGACCGTCTCGACCGTCGGGGCCTTCGTGGTGCTCACTGGGGCCGCCGGTATGGGCAAGACCCGCCTCGCCCGCGAGGTCCTCGATCGGGTCGCGACCAAAGGCACCGACCGGGTGGAGATGGTGGGCGGCGGACCGCCGTCGTCGATACCGCTCGGCCCGGCCGCCCACCTGGTCCCGGTCATAGCCGGTGACATACCTCTCGCCGGGCTGATCGCCGCCACCCTCGACGGGCTGCGCCGGCGAGCCTCGGAGAAGCCGCTGGTGGTGCTCCTCGACGACGCCGACCTGCTCGACGACGCGACCAAGGCCCTGGCCGGCCACCTCGTCGGCCTGCCCGGGATCAGCATTCTCGCCACCACGCGGCGCACCTCGGATGTGGCCATGCACCTGGGCTTGGTCCAACGCGACGTGTTCCAGTTGTTCCCCGTCGAGGCCCTGACCCCGTCAGAGGTCGCCGAGCTGGCGTCGTGGCAGGCCGGCGCCCCCCTGGCCCGGGACTCGAGCGCCGAGATCTTCGACATCACCGGGGGGAACCCGCTGTGGGTCCTAGAGCTGGTGCGCTCGGCCCGCTCCCGGGCCGGTCTGGTGGCGACCCCCGCCGGTCTGGTCGTCGACACAGCCCGGGCTGTGGGCGGACTCGATCTGCTCACCGCCGGGCGGGTCGGCGCCTTCGGCGCCGGGGAGAAGCAGCTTTTAGAGCTGGTGGCCACGGCCGGTCCGCTCCCGCTCGGGCTGATCAGCCTACCGGCGGAGAGGGCCGTGCTCGACGCCCTGGTGGACGAGTGCGTCCTGGAGATCAGAGGTGACGCTGCCACCCCGGTTGTGCGCTTCACCCATCCCCTGTACCGCCAGGCGATCCGCAACAGTCTGGGAACGGCGGACCGCCGGAGGCTCCTGCAGGAACTGATCGCCAGGGCCGACCCCGATCCGGGAGGGCCGGCCGGACGGGGAGAGGCGGACCGGACGCTGCTGTTGAAGCTGGCCATGTGGCACGCCGAACTGGGGGAGCCGTTCGACCCCGACGCGTTGGGCTGGGCCGCTCACGAGGTGCACTGGGGTCTGCTCGACGAGCTGCGCCGCCACCTCACCGGCCCGGGCCCCGGTGAGGACGATACAGAAGCGCCGGCTGCGGCCGCCGCCGGCCTGCACCGCCCCGAGGAGCGGTCCGACGCCGCCGCCCTGCTGGCCACCCAGGCCTGGAACGAGCGTCGCAGCTTCGACGACGGGCTGACCCTCGCCTTCCTCATCCTGCGCCGTCCCGAGCGGGCCGACCTGCTGATCCAGCTGTTCGAGGACCTTCGGACCATGGCCACCGACGGCGCTCAGGCGGCCATGGCGGCCATCGTGCACGGCATCTGGCTGCACTGGGTGGCGCGGGACCGCCCCGGGGCCGCCCGCCTGCTGGAAGCGGCCGCCGTCGAGCTGCACCCACCCTGGCGGCAGATGGTCGAGTCCACCCGAGCCGGGCTCGGAGTCCAGTCGGGCACCATCGCCGAGAGCCTCCGGGCCCTGGAGGCAGCCTGGCCGGGCGACGACGCCCCCGACCTGGCCAAGCTGGTCAACTGGTCACCCCGGGCCGCTGCGCTGGTGAACGCGGGGCGCTTGGAAGAAGGAGTGGCCCTGGCCCGAAGGGCTCTGGCGTCACCCGTACCGGCTCTCGGTCACGCCCTCAACGCCCTCGAGGAGCTAACCGTCACCGACCACTGGGGGCGGCTATGCCTCGGGGCCTACGACGAGGTGGCAGCCGGGTGCGAAGCCATCGCTGACCTTCTGGGTGGCAGCGACCAGTTCGAGGGGCGCGCCCTGATGATGGGAATGGCCGCCCGCTGCCGCCTGCTGGCGGGGGCGCCGGCCACCGCCGCCGACCTGCTGGAGGAGGCCATCCGCCGGCACGGCACGCAGGCCAACCTCGGTTTCCGACCCATGCTGCACAGCACCAGAGCCGTGGCCCTGGCCTGGATCGGCCGCTTCGACGAGGCCGCCTCGGAGGCCGAGCAGGCCGAGCAATGGCTGGACCCACCACGGTTCTACGACGCCGACGTCAGGCTGGCGCGGGCCACGGTGATGGCCGCCGCCGGTCATCTCACGGCCGCGGCCCGGGTGGCCGAGACCGCCGCCGAGGACGCCGAAGCCCTCGGTGGCTACTACTTCGCGCTGCAGGCCCGCCTCTTGGCCGCCCGCATCGACCCCTCAGCGCATCGGGTGGTGGCCACTCGCGCCGCCGCGGCGCGCGTCGACGGGCGCCTTCCACCCCTCGCCGTTTCCTACGTGGAGGCCTTGGAGCACGGCGACAGCGCCCGACTGGAGGAGCTGGCCGGGATCGCCGCCCGGACAGGAGAGGGTCTGCTCGCCCTGGAGATGCTCGAGGCGGCCGTCGCCCGCCACGACGGCAGCTCCGCCTCGCACACCCGGATGCGGGCCGAGCTGGCCGCTCAGCGCAGCCGGTGCGAGGGCGCCTCGTCACCTCTGCTCGACGGTGCGGCCGTCGCTCCCTTGCTCACCCGGCGCGAGTTCGAGGTCGCCACCCTGGCCGCCCGGGGTCTGGCGTCGCCGGCCATCGCCAAGGAGCTCACCTGTTCGGTCCGTACCGTGGAGACCCACCTCTACCGGGTGTTCGCCAAGCTCGGCATCAATGCCCGCTCTGACCTGGCCGGGGCCCTGGAGGCCCGGACCAGGCCCGGTCAGCTTCCCCTGCTCGGCTGACCGGCTGACCGGCTGACCGGCGAGCGGCGAGCGGCGGGCCGGCGGACCAGGCGGCGCCCTGCCTCGCCACGCGTTCCCTTCTTGCCCATTCGGGCAGCAGCCGCGTCCTAAGATCGACGAGCATTCGGCGACCTCGAATGGAGGCGACGGTGTCTGCTGCCCACAACCCGAACGCAACGGTCAGGAGGCGTCCCGGCGGGGGAACCCCGCCGGGACGCCCGCCCACTACGGCGACCGCCCCCCCGGAACTGGCCGTAGCCCGGCTGCGCAATGGTGACACCCCCCTGCGTCCGACCGATCTGCTGGATCTCCAGCGCACCCTGGGCAATGCCGCCACCACCGCTGCCATCCAGCGGCTGCGGCCCCCGGCAGGCGGATCACCCCTCCCGATTCAGCGTTTCCAGGAGGAGGATCTCGACGACTACAAGGAGGGTGGCGCCATACTCGTGGAGTCCTCGGCCACCTTCGCCGAGGCCGGCAAGCTGCCCTACGACCATAAGCTGGGCAGCTGGTACGACGGCGGCCAGCACGGGGACAAGCCTGAGGACCCCAACAAGCTGAGCAACGCCGAGGTGGGTGCGGCGTTCGGTGCGGTATCGGAGCTGATCTCCCTCGGCGGACTGGGGCTGGCCGCCCACAACCGCTACAAGGCCGGCAAGGAGGTCAAGGAGCACCACCGTAACGGCCTGATCGGAGCCCGCCGCCAGGCCAGCCGGGAGCGCAGCGAGGCCAACAGCGACATCACCTCCAACTCCCTCGGTGTGGCTTCCGGCGGTGGGGAGATAGCGTCGGGCGCCTACGAGATCAAAGCCTCGCTGCTGGACAAGGCCAGCACGGCCCTGCCCGTAGCCGAGCACACCGCCCATGTCGCCGGCGCCGTGGCCCACGGCGTCGCTCTGCCTCTGTCGTTTTTCAACATGAGCCGCTGGGCCCGCAAGACCGAGTTCGCCCGCCAGCGGTGGGACCGCCTGGAGAAGCTGAAGGACGAGTGGGACGGTAATCCCAAGAAGCAGCTCAAAGTGGTGTCCAAGGCTCACAGGCACGCCGTCGAGGCCCAGGCCGAGGGTCGGCGCGCCGTTCAGCAGGCCGAGGCCAAGCAGCAGCGCAAGCATCTCGAGCTGGAAGACAAGAAGCGCCGCTTGCAGCAGAAAAAGGGCGCCTTGGAGACGACGGTCGACCGGGCCAAGGGCCCCACCGAGCAGGTCAGAGCGGCTATGAGCCGACTCGACGACCAGATCGCCCAGATCGACCACGAGAAGGGTGAATGGACCCGAGCCTTGAACCAGGCCCAAGCCCAGCTCATCGCGTGCAACAGCGAGGTCGTCCGGACCCTCGGCCCCCTCCAGGAGCAGCAGCAGATCCAGCAGGCGGCCAAGCAGAAAGCCGAGGATCTCAAGGAGAAGGTCAGCAAGGAGTGGGTGACTGGTAAGGAGGACGCCGCCGACACCGACGAGATCATGGCCTACGCCCTGCGCAAGAACCGCCGGGGTTTCTTCAAGAAGCTGACCACCACCGTGGGCGCGGCCACCGGGACCGCGGCCGGTATCGCCGCGTTGGTGGTCGCCGCCCTCGTCGCCGCCGGGGCGGGTGGCGCGTTGATGGCCACCCCCGTCGGGTGGTCCCTGGCCGGCGCCGCGGCCCTCGTGACCGTCGGAATGCTCACCTACAAGGTGGGCCGACTCATACACAAGCGCTACAAGACCTTCGAGGCCGAGAGGGAGAAGGCCGGTAAGAAGGCCAGTTTCTGGAAGACCCTGGGCAAGGCCTTCAACCCCACCAAGGAGGCCAAGAGCAAACGTAAGGCCTACGCCGAGCGGCTGTTCGATCTGGCCCGGGGTAACGCCGATCAGGACGAGACCAAGAAGGCCCGTAAACTCATTGGGCGGCTCGTGCAGAAGGGGGGCGGGGTGATGAGCCTCCGGTCGGCTCACAACGGTCCTCTCTTCAACGACGAATACTGGGACAAGTGGGCCCACAACGGTTTCGGCGGCCACGCCGACACCGAACGCAAGGGCGTGATCGAACTGCTCTACGACAAGATGGGGTCCTGACCCGGCGAGATGGGCTCCTGACCCGGCGACCCGCACGTCGGGTCCGCTCGTAGTCGGGGCGGCCAGCACAACCGGGCGGGGGCGAGATCGGGACGTCGTTCTGTCGGGCTCCGAGGGTAGGGTGACCAAGTGGTGGTGGCACCTGGCGGCGAAGCGTTGGTGATCGTCGCCAACCGCCTGCCCGTGGAGCGGGCCGATCCGGCCAGCCCGTGGCGGACCAGTCCGGGGGGACTGGTCTCGGCTCTGATCCCCGTCCTGCAGCGCCAGCCGGGGGTGTGGGTGGGCTGGGCCGGCACCGCCGACGAGGACCTCGAACCTTTCGACTTCGAGGGCCTGTCCCTCCAGCCGGTGGCCCTGAGCGGCGTCGATATAGAGCGCTACTACGAGGGCTTTGCCAACGCCACCCTGTGGCCGCTCTACCACGACGTCACCGGCGAGGCCGTCTTCGACCGGGGCTGGTGGGAGGCCTACTCGCGGGTCAATCAACGCTTCGCCGAGGCCGCGTCGCGAGCGGCTCCGCCGGGTAGCACCGTCTGGGTGCACGACTACCAGCTCCAGCTGGTCCCGGCCCTACTGCGCCGGGCCCGACCCGACCTGCGCATCGGCTGGTTCAACCACATACCGTTCCCCGGCTACGAGATCTACGCCCGGTTGCCGTGGCGGCAGCAGATCGTCGAGGGCCTCCTCGGGGCCGACCTGCTCGGCTTCCAGCGGCGCGACGACGCCGTCAACTTCCTGCGGGCCGCCCGGCGCTGCTCGGAGGTGGTCACCCGGGGGTCGGTGGTGGAATACGGGGACCGGCGGATACGCGTCGGGGCCTTCCCGATCTCGGTCGACACCGCCGCCCTCGACGCTTTGGCGCGCGACCCGGCGACGGGGGCCCGGGCCCGGCAGATCCGCCACGACCTGGGCGACCCCGAGGCGGTGCTGCTCGGCGTCGATCGCCTGGACTACACCAAGGGCATCATCAACCGGCTGCGGGCCTACTCGGAGCTACTCGAAGAGGGCGCGCTGGGCCCGCCGCGGACGGTCCTGATCCAGGTGGCCAGTCCCAGCCGCGACCGGGTCCGGGAGTACCAGCTGCTGCGCGAGGAGCTCGAGACTCTGGTCGGGCGGATCAACGGGGACTACTCCAGCGTGGGCCACCCGGCCATCCACTACCTGCACCAGTCCTTCCCCAAGGAGGAGATGGCGGCGCTCTACCTGACCGCCGACGTCATGCTCGTCACCCCCTTGAAGGACGGGATGAACCTGGTGGCCAAGGAGTACGTGGCCTGCCGCAGCGACGAGTCGGGGGCGCTGGTGCTCTCGGAGTTCACCGGGGCCGTCGACGACCTGCGCCAGGCCATCGTGGTCAACCCCTGGGACCTCGACGGCACCAAGGAGGCCATCCGCCAAGCCTTGAGCAGCGGCGGGGCGCCCAGCCGGCGCCGGATGCGGACCATGCGCAACCACATCTTCACCGAGGACGTCCACCACTGGGCCGCCGCCTTCCTCGGCGCCCTCGAGCTCACCTTGGACGACCGCACCGGCTAGGAGCGCGGCCCGCCGGTCAGTCCGCCGCCCCGGCGCCCGGGAGGCGGGCAGAGCGGAGCAGCGCCGATCAGAGCTCGCCGGCCAGTTCGTCGCGCCAGTCGTTGATCTCGCCGATCAGCTGGGCCAGGAGCCGGTCGAGCTCGCCGCCGAAGCGCACCGTCTCGACCGCCTGAGAGTGGCGCCCCGAAGTGCTGTCGAAGATGATCCGGCCGGCCAACTGGTGGAACCGGGCGTGGAGGTCACGGACGACCGGGTAGCGGGGGTTCTGCCTGACCTCGGGTCCGCTCTCGAGGTGGATCCACTTGCCGAACACGCACTGGTCGTCGCGTGACGCCACCGCCACATCGATGTCGGAGCTGGCCGTCGCCACGACCTTGTGGAGCCGCACCTTCCACGAACCGTGGGCCGAGATGGCCGCTTTCAGCCGCTCGGGTGTGCTCCTCGGTGGCGGTCCGTCGGATCCCGCGGGGGAGCGGTGCCCGGCCGGCTGGAAGTACTGCTGCAGGCCCCGGTCGAGGCTCTCGGCCTGCTCCAGTAGACGGTTGTTGACCCGCCCCACCCGCCGGGCCGCGGTCCGCGTGGCCGCCACCGCGCCCGACAGGCTCGACAAGGAGCGGGCCACGTCATTGGCGGCGTCGGCGCTTTCGACCACGCTCCGGGCCATCTGGGCCGTCACGTTGGTCTGCTCCTCGACCGACGCCGCCACCGAGTCGGTCATCAGGCCGATCTCCTCCACCATGGTGGCGGCTTCGGCGATGCTGCCGGTGGCCTCGGCCGTACCCTCGAGAAGGGCCCGGACCCTTTCGTCGATCCTGGAAGTGGCCTCGGCTGTCTGCTTGGACAGCTCCTTGACCTCGTTGGCAACCACCGAGAACCCCTTACCGGCGGCCCCGGCGCGGGCCGCTTCGATGGTGGCGTTCAAAGCCAGCAGGTTGGTCTGGCGGGCCACTTCGGCTATCAGACGGGAGACGTCGGCAATATTGCGGGCCGCCTCCTCGAGGTGGGCCATGCTTTCGCGCACTCGCTCGGCGTGGGCGACGGCACCTTGGACCACGTGCGCGGTCTGAGAGGTGTTGCGCGAGACCTCCCGAAGGGAAGCTGACAGCTCGTCGGCGGCGCTGGCCAACGAGCCGATCAGCTCGCTGGCCTCCTCGGAGGCGCGGGCGATGGCCTGGACCTCGGCGTCGGCGGCGGAGCTCTGCGAATCGAGCTCCCGGGCCGCCTCGACCAGGTTCACGGTGGTGGCACCCACGCTGATGGCTGAAGCGCCGACAGTTCCGAGAAGGCGGGCCTCGGCCGAGGAAGGTTCCGCGGGGGCGCCCGGCCCCGTCGTTGATCTCCTAGCGATCTGGATTCCCAGAGCCAAGATGAGCTGCTCCTTCTCGTCGAACTGATCTCCGGCGAAGAGGCTGGCCCGACGCGTGGACGTCCGGGCAGCATCCTCCTCGGCCTAACTCTCGACGCGGCTCGAAGGGTCCTGTAGTGCAATCGCACCAGGTCACCGCCGAACGGGGGGGAACCGACACGGATCCGGCCCCCGGGCCCTTTTGTCCAAGGCCAACGTTCCCGAAAAAGAGGTTGACTGCATCTACGTATAGTTTTATGCTACACGTTGTTTGGTCAGCTCGATCAGAAAGGAGGGGGCTGGTTCCATGGCATTGATTGAGCAGGCTCCCGCTCGAGGCCCCGAAGACCCCATCGAAGTAGCCGTGCGGCTGAGGCCACCCCACCGCCAGGGCATGGCCCGGCGCTTCGAGTCCAGCGATCCCGAGCCTGGCCTCGACGTGCTGGCCCGCTCCCCCCGCCTGGCCCGCCTCGTCAAGAACCGGAAGTTCCAGTTCCTCCTGATCGTCCCCAACCAGGTGGTCTTCTGGACGGTCATCTTCGTCGGCCTGGTCGGCACCGCCGACCCGGGCCTCAACTTCGGTACGGCCATCACCTGGTACGTGTGGTTCTGCCTGGTGTTCGTGATGATGGTCGTCGTCGGACGGGCCTGGTGCGCCATGTGTCCCTTCGGCGGCTTCGCCGAGTGGATCCAGCGCCGCAGCTTCTGGCAACGCACGCAGAAGACCCTCGGCCTGGGCTTGAAGTTCCCCGAGTCCCTCGCCCGTTACGGATTCTTGATCCCCGTCGCCTCGTTCCTCCTGCTCACATGGATCGAGGAGTTCTTCAACATCGCCGGACCCGGCAACCCGGCTGACACGTCATGGATGGTCGTGGGCATCGTGGGGAGCGCCCTGACCTTCTTCCTCGTGTTCGAGCGCCGCACCTTCTGTCGCTACGTTTGCCCCCTCTCCACGCTCATCGGCTCGGTCGGCTCCATGGGGTCGGTCGCCGGCTTTCGGACCCGTGACCGGGAGGTGTGCGTCTCGTGCGCCACCAAGGACTGCATGAGAGGTAGCGACCAGGGCTACGGCTGCCCGTGGTACACCTGGCCGGGTAGCGCCGACTCGAACCTCAGCTGCGGCCTGTGCTCGGAATGCTTCAAGTCGTGCCCTGAGGGCAATGTGGGGCTGTTCCTCCAAAAGCCCCTCACCTCGGTCATCGCCCCGAGCCGGCGTCGCACCGACGTGGCCTGGGGCATCGCCGCTCTTTGGGGCCTGGTCCTCTACCAGCAGCTCAACGCCACCAACGTCTACACCGACGTGGACAATTGGCTCAACACCCACCTCCACTTCCCGCACTACCCGAACCCGCTCGCCTACCTCGGTACCATCGCCCTGGTCGCGGCCCTGATGGCGGCGATCGGCTGGGCCATGAGCGCCGGCCTGGCCAACCGGGCCGCCGAGTTGTTCCGTCCAGGCAACTTCATGGATCGCTCCTCCCGCTTCCGGGCCTACTTCACCCCCCTCTCCTACGGGCTCATCCCCGTGGTCGGGGCCGACTACTTCGCCCGCCAGCTGCCCAAATTCTTCCAGCACTCCCCCCGGGTCATCACCTCGGTACAGCATCTGGCCGGGTTCTCCTCGACCCGGTCCCCCATCTACAACTTCTCGCTCATGACCAACGGCTGGATCGTCTTCACCCAGGTGGCCATCATCGCCCTCGGCACGGCCGCTGCGCTGTGGGCGACCTGGCGGATCGCCGGACGGGAGCTCATACCTATAAGCCGCAGCGCCCTCGGCGTGCGCCTCACCACCCTGAGCGTCGTACTCGCATCGGGCGCAGGAGCCGCCCTCCTCTACGTGATCATGCACGCCGCCGACTAGGGAGATACGACCATGACCATGACACAATCCCGTCATCTCCATCTCCCCGAGGGAGCATGCCACGTGACGGTCCTCGCCGACCGCTGCGCCGGTTGCCAGGAGTGCCTGGTGCGCTGCCCCGTCGGTGCCCTGGACATGGACCCCGAGCGCTGGGTGATCGTGGCCGACGACGCTTCCTGCGTGGGGTGCCGCCAATGCGTCCGGACCTGCCCGTTCTCGGCCATCACCGTCGCCGGCCCGGCGCGCGTCGCCGACCGACAGGCTGTCGCGGTGCAGCACCCGCAGCGCATCGACGGTGACACCACCGAGATCCGCCAAGGCCTGCTCTCCTGGGAGGAAGCCCTTACCGAGGCGGCGCGCTGCCTGTCGTGCCCCGACCCGACATGCGTGAGGGGCTGCCCGGCCCACAACGACATCCCGTCTTTCATCGCCGCCCTGTCCACCGGCGACCTCGACGCGGCCCAGGAGACACTGCGGCGTACGACGGTCATACCCGACGTGTGCTCACGGGTGTGTGACTCGTCGCTGCAGTGCGAAGGGGCCTGCACGTGGTCCCTGGCCGGCGCCGCACCGGTGGCCATAGCGGCACTGGAGAGATTCGTCGCCGACCATGCTCCTGTTCCACCCGTCGGCGTCACATCGAGGCTCGGAGAGGGCCTGTCGGTGGCCGTGGTCGGCTCCGGACCGGCTGGCATGGGCGCAGCTTGGGACCTCCTCGCCGCGGCGGCCAAGGTCACCGTCTACGAGGCCGACGCCCGGCCGGGCGGGCTGCTCAACTGGGGGATCCCGAGCTTCACCTTGCCGACCGAGGTGAGCGACCGACCCTGGGCCGACCTGCTGGCCGCCGGGGCCGACCTTCGATGCGGCGTGCGGGTCTCGCCCGAGGACCTCGACGACCTGCTCGAGATCCACGATGCGGTGGTCCTGGCCCACGGCGCCGGCGTGGCCTTGAGCCTGCCGGTGCCCGGAGCCGACCTGCCCGGGGTCGAGGATGCCACCACTTTCCTCAAGCGGGCCAAATGGGCCCTGGACCACGGCGCGGGCCTCGAGGATCTGAACCCCCGCGACGGGCGCCCGGTGAAGGTGCTCGTCCTCGGAGCCGGCAACACCGCCATGGACGTGGCCCGCAGCGCCCGTCGCCTCGGAGCCGACGCGATCTGCGTCGACTGGATGGACCGCCGCTACGCCCCCGTCCGGGCCGACGAGCTCGCCGAGGCCGAGGACGAAGGGGTGGAGGTCCGCTTCTCCTTCACCCTCCGCGCCATCGGCGCCAGGGACGGACGGGTCGGTACCGCCACCCTGTCCCCGACAGTGCAGAAGTCGGCGAAGTCACGACCCCGGGTGCTCGACCACGGGGCGACCCGGATCGACGTGGACCTGGTGGTGGCGGCCATGGGCTACCGCCTCGACCCGGCCTTCGCCTCGCAGCTGGCCGGGACCCCGGTGCGGCGCCAGGCCCCCGGAGTCCCCGACCGCCGGTGGCAGGCCAGCGGCATCCTGGCCAACCCGGCCCCCGTGGCCGCCCGGGGTCGCCCGGTGGGTCGGCTGGCCCTCGGTCGCGAGGTGGCCCTGGTCGCCTCGGCCTCACCGTTCCGGGAGCGCACCTGGGTGGCGGGTGATGCCCTGATCGGGCCGTCCACCGTCGTGGAGGCCATGGCCCAGGGGCGGCGGGCAGCCCGAGCCGTCCTGCACGACCATCCCGCCGCCCCGCACCGGTCCGTCGGATCCCACCCCGCCGGTTCGTCGGGCAGCTCGTCGGGCAGCCAATAGGCTGGGTCACGTGGGCCCCGTTCCCGACCCCCCGCCGTGTCCGTCCTCGAAACTGACCGCCCTCTGCGGGCCTCGCCTGTCCGCCTTGCGCTGATGGACATGACCCTGTCGCGGCGAGGCGACTACGTGATGCGGGCCGCGCTCTCCCTGGCCAGAGCGTTCGCCGAGGCGCCCCCCCGGAAGATCCGGGAGGTCGTCGCCGACACCGAGATCCCCCAAAGCTTCGCCTCGCAGATCCTCGGCGACCTGGTCCGCTCCGACCTGGCCACCTCCCGGGCCGGGCGCGACGGCGGTTACCGCCTGGCCCGACCCCCCGAGCAGATAAGCGTGCTGGAGGTGGTGGAGGCCGCCGAGGGCCACCTGCGGTCCCAGCGCTGCGCCCTCGGCGACGGACCCTGCCGTTGGGATCAGGTCTGCCCCCTCCACGAGACGTGGACCAAGGCCACGGCCCGGGTCCGCGAGGTCCTGGCCACGACCACCTTGGCCGAACTGGCCGAGCAGGACGCCGCCATCGAGGCCGGAGTGCTGCCGCTGCCGGCCGACTCCCACCGGTCGCATCCGCTGGTGGTGGATGTGGCCGACTCGGTTCAGGTGGAATTGTCGGCACTGCAGGTACAGGACCTGTCTGGCTCCCTCTCCGAGGATCTCGTCGGTCTGGCCGGGCGAGCCATGGAAGAGGCCTGCGCCGAGGACGCCGACACGGGCGGCTCACCCGTGGTCGAGGAGCTCACGATGACGCCGGCGGGGGGCAAGACCACCGGCTATTTCACTCTCTGCTGGAGCGTCGGGGGTCCCCGGCGAAACCGCTTCGAGGGAGCGCTGAGGGTCATTGCCGTCGACAGCCAGCGAGCCGAGCTGCGCGTCGAAGGGACCTGGCACCAGCTCCCCGGTCACCTGCCCCCTCTTGCCGCCACCGAGCTGTCGGCAAGAGCCCGACAGGCCCTCCGGGTGTTCCTCCGGGGCCTGGCCCGTACCCTCGAAGGTGCGGCGGCGGCTACCACCAGGGACGGCCGCGATCGCGGCCCGGTGGCCCGCCGCCCCGGGGAATCCGCCACCGGACGGCCCCGGCGCAGTCCCACTCCGGCGATCACTCGGTCCCGCTGAATCCCCCTCGGGGTCGGCGAATCGCGTCTGCGATGTGACCGGCTGGGCGGTGGCCCTCGGGCGGGCGGTGGCCCTCGGCTGGGCGGTGGCCCTCGGGCGGGCAGTGGCCCTCGGCTGGGCGGTGGCGAGTGTGAGTTGGCGAACGAGTGTGAGTTGGCGAACGAGTGTGAGTTGGCGACGGGATTCAGGCCGTGGATTCACCATCGTTCGTGGATTTGCAATCGATCCCGGCAATCGGGCTCTGTGGCGAACCGGTTTATGGCAGTTGAGTCGAATTTCGCATGCGTTCCCTCGTCACCCCGTTACCCCATCATGTCGCTATGTCGCTGCGGCGCCGCAGCGCCACCTCGCCACGTCGACGCAGGAGGCGTACCGCGGCATAGGCCGCGATGGCCACCGCGTCGAAACCCCAACTGACGCCGGAATGCCCCAGGGCGTCGGCGGTGAAGCTGGCCACCAACGCGGTGACCACCACGGACCAGGCGACTATCACCGGGACCGGTATCCGGGCCCGGGACCGGAGGCCGCCAGGCCCAGCGACGCCGTCTGCACCGACCGGGCCGCCATCGCCCTCCTCGACCAGAGCGGCCGGGGCTAGGCGGCGGACCGCTTCGAGCACCTCGGGACCCGACGGGTTGACCAGGGCCTTCCCACCGATGACCACGGTAGGTACCGTCTCGTTGCCGCTCGCCACCGAGCGCACCACCGCGGCCGCGGCCGGGTCCTCCCAGATGTTGATCTCGTGGGTACGGACCCCGAGTTGGCGCAGCCGACGCTTCAGGCCGGAGCAGTAAGGACAGCCGGGTCTCCAATACACCACCACCGGCGAATCGAAACTGTCAGGCAGAGCCACACCGGGGGGAACCCCCGAGACGTTCTGCCCATTCCAGTCGGTCCCATCGAAACCGGGGTGCTTGCCCGCCCAGCCCGCCGCTCAGCCCCCAGTCCGCCGCCGAGGCCGCCCGCCCCCAACCCCCAGCCCGCGGCCGCCCAGAACGCACCGGCCGCCCAGAACGTCCCTGCCGCCCAGAACGCACCTGCCGCCCAGAACGCACCTGCCGCCCAGAACGCACCTGCCGCCCAGAACGTCCCTACCGCTCAGAATGGGCCGTCGCCGTCCCAGCCGCCCCCACCGCCACCGTCCCAGCCGCCCCCACCATTGCCCCAGCCTCCTCCGCCCATCCCACCCATCCCACCCAGGATCTGACCCAGTATTTCGCCTCCGATGAGGCCGCCGAGCACGCCACCGGCCACACCGGCCAAGGAACCGCCGCGGGGCCTCTGGCCGATCTGTGGATACGAGCGAACCATCGTCTCGAGGAAGGACTTGGGACCACCGTCTTCGGGCGCCGTCTCCCTTTCCCGTTTGGGGGCATCGGCCAATGCGGGCATGGCTATCACCTGGCCCAGGTAGAAGTAGGCCTCGGCGGCGTGTTTGAGAGCCGTCTCGATGGCTTCATGAACCTGGGGGGGAGGCGGTCCGGTGGTGGCACCCCACATGTTGTTGGCGTACTCGCTGGCCGACGCCGCCTCGGCCAGACCCTGGGCGACTATCTGCTTGGCGTGCTCCTGGGTGGCGCCTGGCGCAAAACCGGCCACGCTGCTCTCGGTGTACTCCCGTAGCCGGCCGACGGCCTGGCGCAGGGCCAGGAGATGGGCCGGTGGGCATGGCTCGACCTCGACCCACTCGGGCAGCACCTCGGGCAACGGGGTGTCGATGGTGTAGGCCGGGTTGGCCCGCGCCGCGCTAGCCCTGGCCATCCACGACTGGACCGGCTCGTAGAACTCGTGGACCTGGGCCGCCGTCACCTTGGGCACGTAGTGAGCGGTGGACGGGTCGAGGGCGGCGTCGGCGTCGAGCATCTCGTCGCCGAGCACCTGCAGTGCGAAAGCGACCCAGCCGGCCAGCAGGGCCGCCTGCACGCCGACCGCCGAGGTGTCCTCGGCCCGAAGCTCGTCGAGGGTGAGCACGTAGTCGTAGACCCCCCGGCCGGCGGCCCGGTAGGGTTCGAGCGAGTCGCGGGAGACCTCGCCGTGAGCCTTCATCCGCTCTCGCCAGTTGCCCATGTCTTCTCCTGGTGCCTCGCGCTGGACCCAGGTGGATCCGGCCGTCGCGCGTCAGGCTACGTCAGCCGGCGCTGGGAGCGGTGGGCGCCGGCCCGAGGGCGGCCGGCTGGGCCGTGCCCGAATCGAGCTCGGCCAGTATGGCGTCGGCCTCGCTCATCATCTCGGCGTGATGGGCGTGCATCTCGGTCACCTCGGGGCTGGCGCTCGACAGCTCCGTGGAGGCCTGGGCCTCAGCGAACTGAGAGGCCACCTTTTGCTTGATCTCATCGAAGGACGGCACGTCGCTGGTCCGGGTCAGGTCGCTCACCTGCTGCAGGCTGGAAGCCAGCTCCTTCTGCATGTTGGCCTGGTCGATCTGGGCCAGGATGGTGCTCTTCTCGTTGAGCTTGGCCTGGAGTTGGTCGGCCGACTCCTGGACGGCGGTACGGGCGTCGTTGGCCGCCTGCTCGAGTTGGGGGATCTGCGCGCTCAGGCTCTGTATCTGCTCCCGGAGGCTGGCGATGCGGGTCGCGAAGGTCCTGGCCGCATCGAGGTTGCCCTGCTGCTTGGCCGCGAGAGCCGACTTGGTGCACTTGGCCTCCTGGTCGGACAGGTCGGCGAGGCGCATCTTGGCCATCTTCTCCTGGGCGATGACGTGACTGGCCGCCGCCTGGAGGTCCCGATGGTGCTCCTGCATCCCGGCTATGGCCTGCTCGACCTGCACCTTGGGGTCGGCGTGGGCGTCGAACTCGGACTCCGCCTTGGCCTGGGCGTAGCTGTTGGCCCGGGAAAAAATTCTGATCCAGCTCATGACAGGCACCCTCCAGAAATCGTTCGGGGGGAGCGTAGCGCCGCGCCACGGCGCCACCCGGCTCAGCTCTGGGTGGCCGGCAGCAAGTAGAACCACAGCGGGGTCGGGGCGCCCTGCTCTTTGAGCTGGTCGCGCGCCGCCCGCATGGTCGCTCCGGCGGCGGTGTGCTGCGCGTACCAGGACTCGGCCTGGCGGGCGGCCGGCACATGGTCGGAGAGGCCCAGCGCCGCCTGCTGGTAGTAGCCGAGCACGGCCCGGGCCGCGCCGAGGAGATCCCGGGGCAGGCCGGCCTCCTTCCAGGGAGTCCCCCGCGCCAGTCGGTCGAAGGCGTCCAGAGCAGCCTCCACCGCGTCGGGGTCGGCCACCGAGATGCCCCCGGTGCAACCCCGCTCGAAGGCTGGGCGCAAAGCCCGGGCTTCGTCGACCGCTGCGGGGAGGTCCGGGTCGTAGCGCGGCGGAACAGGGCACGACAGGGCCACTTCGGCCTGGTCGGAGATGACCTCGGGAAAGGTGTCGGTCACCGGTCCGGCCGGCGCCGAGAGCAGGGAGAACGCCGCCGACAGCACCGCCCGCTGGAACTTCGGGTCGCGGGGACGACCGAGTGGTCGACCCAGGGGGAAGCGGGCGATCAGGGACCGGGGCGGCCGCATCCGCTCGGGGATATCACCCGTCGGGTAGACGCCGACGGTGGCCAGGCCGTTGGCTTCGAAGATGTGCGAGAGCGCACCCACGGTGCGCGGGCAGAGGGGTCAGACGGGGGTCAGCAGTACCACGTCGACGCCGACCTGGCGCAGCGCGGCGGCGGCCGCCGGTCCGCTGTCGAGGCGGATCGTGGACATGGTCTCGTCCTGCGAACCGAGGAAGGACAGGTGCAACGGCGAGACCCGCCCGATCACCCCCTCGGTCGCCATCTCGTCGAGGCGGTCGAGGGGCAGCACCACGTTGAAATCGGCGAGGAGGCCGCTTCGATCGAAGTTCGGACTGTTGTGGCCGAGCACCAGTTCGCCGCGGCGAGTCGGGTCTATCCGACGGAAGGTCTGCTCCCCCGGTCCGAAACCGTCATCGTCTGGGTGGTGCAAGGCGGCGGTGGTCACCACCGCCACGGTCGCCTCCGACAGCGGCGGCGGGGTCACGAACAACGGTACGGCGAACTCGGGGACCGGCAGCGCGGCCAAGTGGGCGGCGAGAGTGTCGTCGGCGGTCATCGCCACATGACGCTACCGGCTCAGCCCGCGCCACCTCGCCGCCCCGGTAGGGGCTGGGTCGGGTACACAGGTATCCATGCCCGATACTCCCCACGACTCGGCCGGCGCGGCGGCGGGGCCGGCCGGTAGCGGGGTGGGTGGTGGCGGTCCGCGGGGGGCCCGGCTGTCGGACTTCCTGCCGGGCCGGGCCGACGAACCCGTGGCCCTGGCCGGCGCCGGGCCGCTCGAGCGGTTCCTCGCCTGGACCGAGGCCCGCGGCCTGAGCCTCTATCCGGCCCAGGAGGAGTCGATCCTCGAGGCCATGTCGGGGTCCCACGTGATCGTAAACACCCCCACCGGCTCGGGTAAGAGCCTCATCGCCCTGGCCGCCCACTTCTGGGCCGTGTGCGAGGGCCGACGCTCGTGGTACACCGCCCCCATCAAGGCTCTGGTCTCGGAGAAGTTCTTCGACCTGGCCGCCGAGCTCGGCCCCGAGCGGGTCGGGATGGCCACCGGCGACGCGACCGTCAACCGCGACGCCCCGGTGATATGTGCCACCGCCGA
This sequence comes from Actinomycetes bacterium, assembly GCA_021808785.1. Taxonomy (GTDB): domain Bacteria; phylum Actinomycetota; class Acidimicrobiia; order Acidimicrobiales; family Palsa-688; genus JAKCDU01. The sequence goes on from JAKBAX010000028.1 coordinate 25,399, forward strand.
GATCCTCGCCAACCTGGCGCTTCGCGACGGTCCCGACGCGCCCGTCGACCAGGTGGTCATGGACGAGTTCCACTTCTACGCCGAACCCGACCGGGGCTGGGCCTGGCAGGTGCCGCTACTCGAGCTGGGGCGCACCCAATTCCTGCTCATGTCGGCGACCCTCGGCGACACCCGTCGCTTCGAGGCCGACCTGCGCCGGCGGACCGGGCGGCCGGTGGCGGTGGTCCGCTCCGCCACCCGTCCCGTACCCCTCGACTTCGCCTACAGCCGCACCCCCATCCACGAGACCATCGAGAGCCTGCTCGAAGCTGGGCGGGCACCCGTGTACGTGGTCCATTTCACCCAGAAAGACGCCGTCGCCCGGGCCCAGGCGCTCACCTCGGTGGCGGTGGCGACCCGGGCCGAGCGCGACCGTATCTCCGAGGAGATCGCCGGGTTCCGCTTCTCGCCCGGGTTCGGCCAGGTCCTATCCCGTTACGTGCGGGCCGGGATCGGCGTCCACCACGCCGGCATGCTGCCCCGTTACCGGCGTCTGGTCGAACGCCTGGCCCAGTCGGGCCTGCTCAAGGTCATCTGCGGCACCGACACCCTGGGCGTCGGGATCAACGTCCCCATCCGGACGGTGCTCCTGACCGGCCTGGCCAAGTACGACGGATCGACCAGCTCACTTCTAAATGCGAGCG
>JAKBAX010000315.1 GCA_021808785.1 Actinomycetes bacterium
GAGAGCGGATCGCCCCGGAGGGGCGGCACCGCCACCGGCTTCGGGCCCGCCGACAGGACCACCCCCACGTGGCGACCCCGCTTCAGGCGGGTCCCCGGCGGGCTGGTCTGCGCCAGGACCCGGCCGGCGCCGACGGTCGGGCTGTAGGCGTGGCCGGTTACTGTCAGGCCCAGGTGGACGCGAGCCAGGGCGGCGGCGGCCGCCGCCTGGGGCTGGTTGCCGAGCACCGGCACCGTCTCGTTCGCAACGAAGGTGCCCGATGCGAGGGCCCAGGCTGTCGCTCCCGCCACCAGGAGCAGCATCGACAGCAGCACCGCCAGCACGATCCGCCGCCATCGGCGCCGGGGCCGACCGGGCCCGACTTGGACATCCGCTTCGGTATCGGGGGCCGACGGCCCGACCACGACCGGCCCGGCATCGCTCGGCCCGGCCTGCTCTGCGGCCGATCCGCCCGGCGCCAGGGCCCCGGCGGCCCCGCCGGGGCGGGAGTCCACGTCGTCGTCACCCACGTCGTCCCACTCGGCCCGGTCGAACAGCCTCGGTCGGCCCGGGTACTCGGTCGGGCTCTGGTCGTCGCGCTCGATCAGACCGGTGAGCAGCGGGGGGGCGAGGGACAGGGGGGCCGGGAAGGGCAGCTTGACCGACACCGCGTCGAGCGCCCGGGCCAGCGCCTCGGCATCGATCCGGGACGCCGCGTCGTCGGCACCGGCCGCCTCGAGCACCGGCTGGAGCGGTCCCACCTGCTCGGGTACCTCGAGCGGCCGGCCGACCCGGGCCATCAGGGTGCCGAACGGGGTGTCGGCCACGAAGGGCACCTCTCCGGTCATGGCCTCGATCAGCACCAGTGCGAGCGAGTACACGTCGGCCTTGCTGTCGAGGTGCTCGCCGCGCACCAGCTCCGGGGAGGCGTAGCGGGCCGTGCCCACCACCGCCCCGGCCGGCTCGGTCCAGGTGGCTTCGGCCAGGGCCCGGGCCAGCCCGAAGTCGGCTACCGACACCCGGCCCTCGTCGTCGAAGATCAGGTTGGCCGGCTTGATGTCCCGGTGGACGATCCCCTGGCGGTGGGCGTAGTGCAGGGCGCGGGCCGCGTCGGCGCCGACAGTGGCCGCCTGGGCCGGCGACAGGAGCGCCCCACGGTCGAGCATCGAGCGCAGGCTGCCCCCCTCGAGCAACTCCATGACCAGGAACGGAGTCCCGCCGTCCTCGCCCCAGTCGTAGACCCGCAGGATATTGGGGTGGCGCAGCGACGCCACCGCCTGGGACTCCCGCCGGAACCGGCGCAGGAAGGCCTCCTCGCCGGCCAGGGCCGGGTGCAGCACTTTGACCGCCACCCGCCGCTTGAGCTGCACGTCTTCGGCCGCGAAGACATGCGCCGACGCGCCCACTCCTATGGGACGAAGCAGACGGTAGCGGTCCTCGAGGATGCGCCCCACCGACTCGGCGATGCGCGACGTCGCCACGCCCGAAAAGCTACCGCCCCGCCCCGGCTCCGAAGGTGGACCCTCAGGGGGCGGCCCCGGCGCCGGGCAGTTCCCCGGTCTCCAGCAGCCGGGCGAAGGCCGCCTCGTCGAGCACCGGCACGCCCACCTCGGCGGCCTTGGCCAGCTTGGCCGCCCCCGGATCGGAGCCGACCACGACCGCGGTGGTCTTCTTCGAGACGCTACCGGGACTCTTGCCTCCCCTGGCCTTGATGGCCTCCTCGGCCTCCTCCCGGGACCAGCCGTCCAGGGTGCCCGTGACGACCACCGACCGACCGGCCAGGACCTGAGCGACGTCGGGCGCGGCCGGTCCCTCGAAGTTGAGCCCGGCCGCCCGCAGGCGGGCCACGACCTCCCGGTTGGACGGCGTGGCAAAGAACCGCTGCACGCTCGCACCGATGATGGGCCCCACTCCCTCCACCCCGGCCAGCTCCTCGGCCGAGGCCGCCATGATGCGGTCCAGGTGACGCAGGTGGCGGGCCAGGATCCGGCTGCCGGTCGACCCGAGATGGCGGATGGACAGGCCGACCAGGAGGTTGGCCAGCGGTCGGGACTTGGAGGCCTCCACGGCACTTTGCAGGTTGGCGATGGACGTGTCGCCCCACCCTTCGAAGCCGGCCACCCGCTCGTAGTCGAGCCGGTAGATATCGGCCACGTCGGACAAGAGGCCGGCCCGGCAGAATTGCGACACGGTCCGTTCCCCCAGGTGCTCGATGTCCATGGCACTACGGGAGGCGAAGTGGGAGATGCGCTGCACCCGCTGCCCCGGACACTGGTCGTTGACGCAGTAGGTGTCGCTCTCGCCGTCCAACCGGACCAGCTTCTCGCCACATACCGGGCACTCCTCGGGGAAGTGCCACTCGGCCAAGCCCTCGGGCCGCAGGCCGAGGACCGGACCGCGGACCTCGGGGATGACGTCGCCGGCCCGGCGCACCACCACGGTGTCACCGGGGCGCACGTCTTTGACCCGCACCTGGTCCTCGTTGTGCAAAGTGGCGAGCGACACCTTGGCCCCACCCACGTTGACCGGCTCCAGCATGGCGAAGGGGGTGGCCTTACCGGTACGGCCGATGGACACCATGATCCCCTTCAGCAAGGTGGTCTTCTCCTCGGGGGGGAACTTGTAGGCGATGGCCCAGCGGGGCGCCCGGGACGTGGCTCCGAGCTCGCGGCGCTGGGCCAGGTCGTCGACCTTGATGACGGTGCCGTCGATCTCGTAGGTGAGGGAGTGACGCTGCTCCAACCAGCGCCGGCAGTAGCTGTCCACCTCCTCCAGGCCATGGACCAGCTCAATGTTGGGGTTGACCGGGAAGCCCGACTCACGCATCCAGTCGAGGGTCTCGACATGGCGGGCGAAGTCGGGGCCCCCGTCGACCGTGCCCAGCTGGTAGGCCCAGAAGGCCAGCTCGCGCCCCTCGGTCACCGCCGCGTCCTTCTGGCGCAGCGAGCCGGCCGCCGCGTTGCGGGGGTTTATGAACGTGCGGGCCCCCGACTCACCCTGCTTGCGGTTGAGCTCCTCGAAGGCCGGGATCGGCATGTAGATCTCGCCCCGGACCTCCACCCGATCCGGAGCCCGCCCGGGCAACGCGCGCGGTATGGCTCCGATCGTGACCACGTTGGGCGTGACGTCCTCGCCCACCACCCCGTCTCCGCGGGTGGCCGCCCGCACCAGCCGACCGCCCTCGTAGAGCAGGCTCATGGCCAGCCCGTCGATCTTCAACTCGCAGGTGTAGGCCACCTCGCCGGAGATGAACCGGTCCATGCGCTTGGCCCAGGCCAGGAGCTCCTCGTAGCTCGTGGTCTTGTCGAGCGACATCATGGGCGTCAGGTGGCGCACCTCGGCGAAGCGGGCGGACGCCTCCCCCCAGACCCTCTGGGTGGGAGAATCCGCCGTGGCCAGGTCCGGGTGCTCGAGCTCCAGGGAGGTGAGCTGCGCCACCAGCGCGTCGAACTCGGCATCGGTGATCTCCGGGGCGTCGTCGAGGTAGTAACGCTGGTTGTGGTAGTCGATCTGACTACGCAACTCGGCGGCCCGTTCGGCCCATTCGGTGTCGGCCACGCCTTCGAAGATACCCACCGCCTGTGACGGCGCAGGGAGCCAGGTCAGGCGGCGAGCGCCACCCCGCCGCCGACGACCGACTCGCCGCGGTAGAGCACGACGCTCTGGCCCGGCGCCACCCGGCGTACCGGCTCGTCCAGGGCCACCCGCCCCTCGCCGTCCCAGCGGCCGGGCACGGGTTGCCCATGGGCGCTCAACTGGACCTCGAACCGCTCCCCCGGCGCCGGGGCCCGACCCACCCACGCCGGCCTGACGAGGAGGATGCGGTCCACCATGAGATCGGCGAGGGGACCGACGTGCACGGTGGCCGACGCGGTATCGACCTGCGTGACGTAACGGGATCCGATGCTGCTGCCGAGGCCCTTGCGCTGTCCGACCGTGACCAGCTCCACTGCGGCCACCTCCCCGACCGGGCGGCCCCCCTCGTCGACCACCCGCCCGGGGTGCAGTGTCACCCGGGATGCCAGGAACGCCTGACGGCCGCCGTGACGGGGAATGAAGCAGACATCCTGGCTGTCCGGCTTGGCTGCTGTGCGCAGGCCGAGAGCCCGGGCCCGGGCCCGCACCTCGGCCTTGGTCATCGACCCCACCGGCAGGAGGAGCTGGGCCAGCTCCGGCTGGCCCAGCATGTGGAGCACGTAGGACTGGTCCTTGGCCGGGTCGGCGCCGCGACACAGTTCCCATGCGCCGTCGGGGCCCCGCTCCACCCGGGCGTGGTGGCCCGTGGCCACCGCATCGAAACCGAGCCGCCGGGCCCGGTCCAAGAATCGGTCGAACTTGAGGCGCCGATTGCACTCGATGCACGGGTTGGGGGTGCGTCCGGCGGCGTGGTCGGCCACATACGGTTCGACCACGTGGCGGTCGAAGTCCTCCGAGAAGTTGAAGACCTGATGGTTGATGCCCAGCTGCTGGGCCACCCGGCGGGCGTCCTCCACGTCTGACACCGAGCAGCAACCGGTATCGGAAGGCCCGCCCCAGAGCTTCATGGTGGCCCCCACCGTGTGATGCCCGGCGTCGCGCACCAAGGCGGCCGCCACCGACGAATCCACCCCGCCGGACATGGCGACGAGGACCCGCATCACGCCCGACCCCCGACCGGCGCCCCGAGGGCGGCCAGCGATTCGACCACCGCGGCCGCGGCCCGGGCCACGTCGTCGTCGGTGGTGGTGGGCCCGAGCGTGAAACGGAGGGTCGACGTGGCCTCGGCCGGGTCCACGCCCATGGCCAGCAGGACCGGGCTGGGCTGCACCGCGCCACTGGCGCAAGCGGATCCGGCCGATGCACAGATACCCCGCTCGTCGAGGAGGAACAGCAGGGCCTCGTTCTCCACCCCGGGGAAGCGGAGGTGGCAGTGGCCCGGGGTGCGACGGCTCCCGGCCGCGGTGAGCACCGCAGAGGGCACCGCGGCCAGGATCAGCCCGGCCAACCGGTCCCGGCGGGCCGCCACGTGGGCCGCCTGGGCCGCCTGGAGGGCCGCCCGCGCCTGGGCGGCCGCCCCGAAGCCGACGATCCCGGCCACGTTCTGGGTCCCACTGCGCCGTTCCCGCTCCTGGCCGCCCCCGTGCATCTGGGCCGCTATCG
>JAKBAX010000316.1 GCA_021808785.1 Actinomycetes bacterium
CGTTCCGCCAGTTCCCGTGCCGAATCCGGTAATCGTGGTGCCGGGGATGACTGATGATGCGACCAGCAGTTGATTCAGAGCCACGGTCCCGGTCACGGCCGGCAGGAAGGAGAAGTTGCGCTGAACACGGCACTGAACCCACGACTAACGACCGTCCGCAAAATGTGGCTCCTCCCTTCCGACCTGCACAGCTTAACTCGTTCCGGTCGTTAGTAGTAGGGAGTTCAGTTCATTAGTAGTAGGGAGTTCATATGGGCAGACCGGCGTCGAGGGCCGGCCTCGTTGTCCCCGAAGGGGGCCGGGCCGGCAATCGATGCCGGTCAGCCGCAGGGCTCTCAGCCGCGGCGCGCCCGAAGAAGACCGGAGGCCGCCTTCAAATCAGCCTTGCCGTCCGTCGCTTTCTTGATGGCACCGATGAACAACCCCTGAAGCTTGTCCTCGCCCCCGCAGAAGCGGTCCCATTCCTCGGGGGAGGCGGCGATCACCTCGTCGACGACCTGTTCCAGGTCGCCGGTGTCCATGGCCTCGAATCCCAGCTCGGCGGCGATGGCGGCCGGGTCCCCGCCGGTATCCATGAGGGTCTTCAGCACAGTCCGGGCCTGGGCCGCGGTCAGCTCACCACCGGCCTCCATGGCGACCAGGCGGGCGAAGGCGCGGCGGTCGAGCCGGTCGGCCGCCTCGGGATCGGAGGCCACCTCGTTGGCCACCCGCCGCACCGCGACCGAGGCCGCCCCGGGCGATGACGCGGCCGCGTCGACCAGGTCGTCCAGCCCGAGCCGGACCACGGTCACCACCGCGTCGGAATCGGCGGCCATCCCGCTGGCCGCGGCGATGGCGGCCCGGCGCTCGGCCGGCAGGCGCGGCAGGCTGCCCGCCACGGACGCGATCCACTCGGCCGAAGGGTCGACGGGAACCAGGTCCGGCTCGGGGAAGTAGCGGTAGTCGTAGGCTTCCTCTTTGGAGCGCATGGAGCCGGTGCGGCCCGCGTCCTCGTCCCAGTGCCGGGTCTCCTGGGCGACCACCCCGCCATCGGAGATGAGGGCGATCTGGCGGTGCGCCTCGTAGTCGATGGCGCGGCCGAGGGACCGGAGCGAGTTCATGTTCTTGATCTCGCAGCGGGTCCCGAATGCTTGCTCGCCACGCCGGCGGACCGAGACGTTGGCATCGACGCGCAGCGAGCCCTCCTCCATCTTTCCATCCGTCGCCCCGGTGGCGACGAGAATGGCGCGCAGCTCGTCCACATAGGCCCGCGCCTCGTCCGCGCTTCTCATGTCAGGTGCACTGACGATTTCCACCAGGGGCACCCCGGACCGGTTGTAGTCCACGAGCGAGTGCGAGGCATCGTGGATGCGGCCGCCGCCGCCGAGGTGGGTGGTCTTGCCCGTGTCCTCCTCCATATGGGCCCGGACGATGCCGACGCGCGGCCCGCCCGGCAGCTCCAGCCAGCCGTCGGCGTTTATGGGGACGTCGTACTGGCTGATCTGGTAGTCCTTGGGCATGTCCGGATAGAAGTAGTTCTTCCGGTGGAACTGCGATGCCTGGACGTGGCAGTGCAGGGCGATGCCGATGCGCATGGCGTACTCCACCGCGGCCCGGTTGAGGACCGGCAGCGAACCGGGCAGGCCCAGGCACACGGGGCAGATGTTGGTGTTGGGCTCCTCGCCGAAACTGTTGCGGCAACCGCAGAACAGCTTGGTCTCGGTCCGCAGCTCGCAGTGCACCTCCAGACCGATGACCGTCTCCCAGTCGGTGCGGGCCTCTGTGGCCGTCATCGGGCTTCTCCTCGCATGGGGCTGGCCGGGGTCGGGGGAGCGGCCGCCTCCAGCACCGCCGCCACCTGGAACATGACCGTCTCACCGAGCGCCGGGGCCAGCACCTGCACGCCGAGCGGGAGACCGTCGGCGCCGGTGCCGAACGGCACGCTGATGGCCGGATGGCCGACCAGATTGGACGGGATGGTGCAGACGTCGTTCAGGTACATGGTCAAAGGGTCGGCCGTCTTGGCTCCGAGCTCGAACGCGGTCCCCGGGGCGGTGGGCGCCAACAGCACGTCGAAGTCGCGGTAGGCGGCGTCGAAATCCCGGACCATCAAGGTGCGCACCTGCTGGGCCTTGCCGTAGTAGGCGTCGTAGTAGCCGGCCGACAGGGCATAGGTGCCGAGCATGATGCGGCGCTTGACCTCGGCCCCGAAGCCGGCTGAGCGGGTATCTGTGTACATGGCCAGGATGTCGGTCGGGTCGGCCCCGGTACCGGCCGCCCGCCCGGCCCTCAGGCCGTAGCGGACCCCGTCGTAGCGGGCCAGGTTGGACGACGCCTCGGCCGGGGCGATCAGGTAGTAGGCCGACAGGCCGTACACCGCGGCCGGGACACTGACCTCGTCGACCTTGGCCCCGGCGGCCGAGAGCGACGCGGCTGCGTCGTCGAGGCGTCCCTGCACCTCCGGCGCCAGACCCTCGGCGTTGGCCAGCTCCCTGACCACTCCGACCCGCAGGCCCTCGACCCCGCCGGCCAGCCGGGCCCGGGCCCCGGGCGGCGGGTCGGCCAGGCAGGTGGAGTCGCAGGGGTCCGGGCCGGCCATCACGTCGAGGAGCAGGGCCGCGTCGGCCACGTCGAGGGCGAAGGGGCCGATCTGATCCAGTGAGCTGGCAAAGGCGATCAGTCCGTAGCGCGAGACCAGGCCGTAGGTCGGTTTGGCTCCTACCACGCCGCACAGGGCGGCCGGCTGGCGGATCGAGCCTCCGGTGTCGGACCCGAGGGCGAGGGGGGCGAACCCGGCCGCGACCGCCGCCGCGCTGCCGCCCGACGATCCGCCCGGGACCCGGCTCAGGTCATGAGGATTCGCCGTCGGGCCGAAAGCCGAATTCTCGGTGGACGAGCCCATGGCGAACTCGTCCAGGTTGGTCTTGCCGACAAAGACCGCCCCCGCCCCGGCCAGGCGCTCGACCACGGTTGCGCTGTAGGGCGGCTTCCACCCCTCGAGGATCCGTGACGAGCAGGTGGTGGGAATGCCCCGGGTACACAGATTGTCCTTGAGGGCGACCGGGACGCCGGCGAGCGGCCCCGGGTCGCGGCCTGCGGCCACGGCCTGGTCCACCGCGGCCGCCTGGGCCCGGGCCTGGTCCTCGAGGACCAGGTTGAAGGCGTGGATGTCCGCCTCGTGACGCCCCACCCGGGCCAAATGCTCCTCCAGCACCTCCACCGCCGACCGGTCCCCGGAGCGGACGGCGGCGGCGATGGCCGACGCGCTGCCGGCTATCACGGCGCCTCCCCCAGGATGCGGGGCACCCGGAAGCGCTCCGCCTCCACCGACGGAGCCGCGGCCAGCACCTCGCCCCGGTCCAGGCTGGGCCGCACCACGTCGTCGCGCAGCACGTTGCGCAGCGGCAGCGGGTGAGCCGTGGGCGGCACCCCCGCCGTGTCGAGCAACTCGACGTCGCGGGCATGGTCGAGCACCGCGGCGAGCTGCCCGGTGTACTGTTCCAACTCTTCATCGGTCAGCCTCAGGCGGGCCAGCCGGGCCACGTGGGCCACGTCCCGGGTCGTGATGCGCGCTCCCATGACAGTCATGCTAGGAGAAGGCTCCGGGAGCCCCGGCGCGTTATCTTTTGTCCGTTTCCGAGTCCCGGCCCCCGAGAAAGCAGGTCACCCGCGATGGGTTCTTACCCGTTCCTGAGCGACGAGTGGTTGGAGGAGACCCGGCGCATCCGGGAGCAGTACCAGGACCAGACGCCGGCCGTCACAGTCCAGGTCCGGATGAACCAGGTGATCAACGAGGTGCCCTTCGGTGACGGCGTGATCAGGGCCTACCTCGACACCACCTCGGGGCTGCTCGACATGGAGGTCGGGCACCTGGATGACCCCGACCTGACCATCACCCTCTCCTACGCCACGGCCAAGGCGTTCCTGGTCGACGGGGACGCGGCCGCGGCCATGAACGCCTTCATGAGCGGGCGCATCAAAGTCGACGGCGACATCACCAAGCTGATCGCCCTCCAGTCGGCCGGCGCCGGAGCAGGGGCCAACCCCGCGGCCGCCGAGGTCGTCAGGAGGATCCAGGCCATCACCGCCTGACCGGGCCGGTCACGCCCGGTCGGACCGAACCCCCGGGAGGGGGCGGCGGCACCGGCCGCGGCTGGGGATCGCAGCCTCAGCACACCGCCCCCGGTGGCGAACTCTATCCCAACCTTCCACGACCGGCTGTGGGCGGAACGGGAGTTTGCGGACTCTTCACCCGGAGAATGACTTCTGCCGGATTCACGGCCGGATTCAGCCGGTGACGATGGTGACCGAGGCGCCGTAGAGGGCCTGGCTCCCCCCGGCCGGGGAGGTTCCGGTGACCGTGTTGACCGGGTTACCCTCGACGCCGGCCACATTGAACCCGGCCGCCCCGAGGGCCTCGCTCGCCGCGCCCACCGAATCGCCTCGGACGTCAGGGACCGGCACATAGTGGGGTCCTTTGGAAACCACGACGGTCACCGCGCCGCCCACCGTGACCGGCGTTCCCGAGGGTGGCGTGACCTGGACGACCATGCCGGCAGCCACGGTGTTCTCGTAGGCGTCGGTGCGCGACACGGTGAAGCCCGCTTGCTGCAGGGCCGCTGCGGCGGCCGTATAGGTCTCTGTCTGCAAGGCGATGGCCGGGACCGCCACCTTGGGCTTGCCCGTCGAGACGACCAGGGCCACCGACTGGCCCGGAACGAGGGTGCCCGAGTCGGGGGTGCTGCTGATCACCGACTGGGCCGGGATGGTCATGTCGGGCGAGCTGGTCGTCGTCCACTTCAACCCCAGGGCAGTCAGGTCCTGCTCGGCCACCGAGACCGGATCGCCCCGGAGGGGCGGCACCGCCACCGGCCTCGGCCCCGACGACACGACCACCCCCACGTGGCGACCCCGCTTCAGGCGGGTCCCCGGCGGGCTGGTCTGCGCCAGGACCCGGCCGGCGCCGACGGTCGGGCTGTAGGCGTGGCCGGTCACTGTCAGGCCCAGATGGACGCGAGCCAGGGCGGCGGCGGCCGCCGCCTGGGGCTGGTTGCCGAGCACCGGCACCGTCTCGTTCGCAACGAAGGTGCCCGATGCGAGGGCCCAGGCTGTCGCTCCCGCCACCAGGAGCAGC
>JAKBAX010000029.1 GCA_021808785.1 Actinomycetes bacterium
GATGCGGGCGTCGAGGAAGCCGCTCTCCTCGAAGATCTCCTTGGCCGCGGCCAGCAGGCGGGCCCGGGTCTCCGCACCCTTGCGGGAGCGCGGCCCGCCGGGCTTGTCGGTCCCGACCTCTTCGGGTGCTGACACTTCCACTTCTTGGTCTCCCATGCTTGCTACCGACCTCGGCGGCCGTCGAGGGTCGGTTCCTGATGCGGCGTCGGAACAGATTTTGTCACGGCTGCCGCTTGTCCTCCGGGACGCTCGCCGCCGCCCCACGAAATCCGGTCCGGCCGGGGGTTACGGTTCGTCACCGGGGGTGGCCGCCACATCGAGCAGCCGGCCGGGGACGCTGTTGAGCCAACCGTCGCCCGGCCAGTTGAACCAGCCCGACGAGGCGTAGGTGCCCCCGTCGGGGTGCAAGGTGGTGCCGGTGATGTAGCTCGACAGGGCCGAGGCCAGGAACACTACGCAGCCCGAGACGTCGGCCGGGTCACCCGGGCGGCCCATGGGAATGGATATGCCGACCCCGGTCGGCGACCCCATGGGCGACGCGCCGCCGCCCCCGATCCGGCTCATGTTCGGCGTGGGGGTGTAATCGGGGGCCACGCAGTTGACCCGAATCCGGTCCGGGGCCAACTCCACAGCCAGGGTGCGGGCGAACTGGGTGACGCCGGCTTTGGCCGCCGAATAGACCGCGAAGCCGGGGGCCGCCCGGTGCGCCTCGATGGTGGTCAGGTTGACGATGCTGCCGCCCCGCCCCCCTTTTTTCATCCTGGGAACGGCCAGCGAGCAGGCGTGCAGGACGTGCAGGAGGTTGGTGCGCAGCAGGGTGTCCCAGCCCTTGGGGGAGGTGGCGGTGAACTCGGCCCGGAAGGTCCCGCCCACCACGTTGACCAACGTGTCGACCCGGCCCCACCGCTCGTCCACCGCCGCGAACAGAGCGGCCAGCACCTCCGGGTCGCGGGCGTCGCCCACCTGGACCAGGTGCTCGGCGGCCGCCTCGTCCAGGCGCCCGGTGATGTCCGACGCCGCTTGGGCGTCGGAGTCCACGACCGCCACCCGTACCCCGTTTGCGGCCAGGTCCAGGGTGGAAGCCCCACCCAGCCCACCGGCCCCGCCGGTGATGACCGCGACGGTCCCGGCCAGGGCGGCCCGGTCCTCGAACCAACCCATCGTCAGGCGACCACGCCCCGGACCTTGAGGTCCACGACGGTGTCCCAGTCGAGGCCCAGGTCGGCAAGTATCTGGTCCCCGTGCTCGTTGAACTCCGGAGCCCGCCCGGGCGCGGCCGGAACCCCGCCGAACTGCACCGGTGCGGCCACCAGGTGGAACGGCACCCCGGCCGCGGTCCGGCAGGCCTGGATGTAGCCGTTGGCCACCGATTGGGGGTCCTCGGCCGCCTCGATGGTGTTCTGCACCACGGCCCACTGCCCGACGAAGTCCTCCAGGCGGTCGCGCCATTCGGCCAGCGTCCGCTCGGCGAAGCACTCCCGGAGGATCTGGGCCGCCTCCGCCCCGTGCTCGAGCAGGGAGGCGTGGTCGCCGAAGCGGGGGTCGTCGGCCAGCTCGGGCCGACCCACCGCGTCGCAGGCGGGCCCCCAGTACTTGCCCGCCTGCAGGCAGGTGAGCGAGATCCAGCGGTCGTCCTTGGTCCGGTAGTTCCCGGTCAGCGGGTTGAGCCGGGTGGTCGACGCCGACGGGGCGGCCCATCCCTGCCCGGTGAGCAGGGACAGAGCGGTGGCCTGGCCCATGGCCCACATGCCGGAGCCGAAGAGGGACACGTCCACCGTCGTCGCCTCGCCGGTCTTCTCCCGGTGGTAGAGGGCACCCATGATCCCGCCTGCGATGGTCATGGCCCCGATCGAGTCGCCGAAGCCGGGACCGGGCGGATTGGGCACCTTCTCGTCCTCGGGTCGCATGACACCGAGGGCGGTGCCGGAGCGGCACCAGAAGGCCAGACTGTCGTAGGAGCCCTTGTCGGCGTCGGGGCCCCTCTCGCCCTGGCCGGTGCCCGACACGTAGATGATGGACCGGTTGTGGGCCCGAACCTGATCGGGCTCGATCCGGAGCTTCCGGCGCACCCCCGGCAGCTTGTTGGTGAGGAACACGTCGCAGGTCGCGGCGAGCCGATAGAGGATGTCGATCCCTTCCTCTGTGGTCAGGTCGAGTCCCAGGCTGCGCTTGCCGCGATTGGAATGCTCCATCAGGGGATGCACGTCGTCGGGGACGACGGTCACACCGGTGGAACCGAGGCCCCGCATGGCATCGCCCCGCTCGACGTGCTCGATCTTGATGACGTCGGCACCCCAGTCGGCCAGCAGCGCCGACGCCGCGGGCACGAAGGTGTGCTCGGCCACCTCCAGGATGCGGACCCCGGCCATCACCGACGTCATCGGACCCGACCGCCGCTCGCCGGGCTGGGCCGCCGCGTCCAGAAGAGTCTCAACTCCGGCTCCTCGTGTCGGCCGACGGTCCCCGGGGTACCTCACGGAACGGGACGTCACGGTCGACCGACCGTTCGCGGGGCATCCCGAGGACCCGCTCGCTGATGACGTTGCGGGCCATCTCCGTGGTCCCGCCGCCGATGCAGCCGGTCTGGCGCATCAGGTAGCCGGTGCCCTGACCGGCGACCGCTCCGTCGGAGTCGGACCAGGCCCCCCCGGCGCTTCCGGCGATCTGGAAGGTGATGGTCCGGGACCGGGCCCCGGCCACTCCGATGAACAGGCGGGATATGGCCGCCCCCTGGTCCGACAGCCGGCCGGTGCGCACACCTTGGCCGACCCTCTGCTGCAGGCGGGCGCCGACGGTCTCGAGCATGCGGGATTCGCCGATGAGATCACGCACCAGCGGATCGTCGAGCCGGCCCGCGTCTCGGGCCACGTCGATCGGCGAGACAGAGCTGGTGATGGGGCGGCCGAAGGCGGGCATGGTGATGAGCGGCGAGTTGTAGAGCATCCGCTCGTGGAACATCCACCGGGTACCGACCGTCCAGCCCTTGTCGACCTCGCCGACCCGGTCGGTGTCGGGGACCCGGACATCGGTGAGGAACTCCTGGCAGAATTCCTTGGAGCCGTTGAGCATCTCGATCCGGTGCACGTCGACGCCCTCCCGGTGCAGGGGGAAGATGAACACCGTCAACCCCCTGTGCTTCGGCACGTCCCAATTGGTGCGGGCCAGGCACAGGCCCCAATCCGACCACCACGCTCCGGTGGTCCAGATCTTGGAGCCGTTGAGCACCCACTCGTCGCCGTCGCGTACCGCGGTGGTGAGCGCCCCGGCCACGTCCGATCCGCCACTCGGTTCGGACAGGAGCTGCATCCAGAGCTCCTCGCCTTTGAGGATGGCCGGGATGTGGGTCTTCTTCTGCTCCTCGGTGCCGAAGTCGAGCAGGACCGCGGCGCACGGCGACACGTTCGGCACCATCAGGTGCGACGGGTGCTCGAACCCGGACAGCTCCTCGTTGAAGGCCCGCTGGTGGGCCGGGGTCAGTCCCTGGCCGCCGTACTCGGGCGCGATGGTGATCCCGGCGAAACCGCCGTCGAACATCATCCGCATCAGGTGGCGCTCGTGCTGGATCTGCGCCAGCTCCTGCTCCTCGCTCGGCTCCCCGGCCATGGCGGCCGCCAACGCGGCGTGGTCGAGCGGCTTCAGATTGGCGCGGATCCAGTCCCGGGCCCTCCGGCGAAAGCTGTCGAGATCCTCGACGGTGTCCACGCTCATGACCTGGAGTCCTCCTCGATGGCAATGGCGGCGATCCGCTGGCGGTGGTCGGCGGGCGTGCCGAGGGTGGCCCCGTTGGCGGTGACGCGCCTGAGGAACAGGTGGAGGTCGTGCTCGAAGGTGACCCCGATACCGCCGTGGATCTGCACGCAGTCCTGCATCAGCTCGAGCCCGTAGTGGCCTATGAAGGCCTTGGCCACACTGACCAGGTGGGCCGCGTCGGCATCGCCGGCGGCGACCGCCTCGGCGGCTGCGTCGGAGATGGCGTGGCCGCCCTCCAGCCACGACTTCATGTCGGCGAAGCGGTGCTTGAGCTCCTGGTAGGAGGCGAGCGGCCGGCCGAACGAATAGCGGTCGAAGGCCCACTCGACGGTCATGGCGAAGCCCCGGTCCATGGCGCCGACCGTCTCGGCATTCTGGACCACCAGGGCCTGCTGCAGCTGCTGCTCGACCTCATCGGCGGCCCCGCCGAGCACTCCGAGCACGGTGTCGGCGGGCAGCCGGACGTGGTCGAAGTGCAGCGCGGCGAAGCGCCGGGTCAGATCCACGGTGCGCAACCGCTCGACCGACAGACCGGCGGTGCCGGCCGGGACCAGCACCTGGGTGAGCCCATCGCCGCTGCGTCCGGTGACCAGGAGGTGATCGGCGTCGGCCGCCGCCTCGACCGGCTTCTTGGTCCCGTTCAGGACCACTTCGTCGCCGTCGGCCCCGATCTCGAGTTGCGGCGGCCGGCCGGCGAGCAGACCGCCCGGCTCCTCCCAAGCCCAGGCGGCGGTGGCCGACCCGGCCAGGAGGGCTCCGATCACGTCGGTTCGGGTGCCGGCCCGGCTCAGGGCTCCGGCCACGACGTTGGCCGGGCCGAGCGGTCCGGGCGCGGCATGGGCTCCGAACTCATGGGCGATCAGGGTGAGATCGACCAGGCCCCGCCCGCTGACCGATCCGCCGCCGTGCTCCTCGGTCACCAGGAGCGACGTCCACCCGAGGTCGGCGCCCCGGCGCCAGTAATCGGGGCTGTAGCCGAGCGGATCCTCGCGCCGCCGGCGGATCTCACCGACGGGGGCCTGACTGGTCAGGAACTTGGCGGTGGTCTCCCACAGGAAGTCCTGGTCGGGGGTCAGTTCGAAGAGCATGGCTCACCTGTGCGACCGAGGGCCGCCCTCTGTGCGGGTGCTTCGACCACGTGCTTCCCTTTCCCGACGCCTACCGGCAGGCTCGGTCGCGACCGTACTGAATATTGACGTCACCGTCAAAGACAGTTACCGTCCCCCGCGTCGGCGCGAGAGACGGGACGAGGGTCCCGCCGGCTCCGCCGCAGGAGGCACTCGTAACCATGATTCTGGACGGTCGGTCGGCGATAGTCACCGGAGGGGCCGGAGGGTTGGGATCGGCAGTGGTCCGGCGCCTGGCCGAGGTGGGCATGCGGGTGGTGGTCTTCGACCGCGACGGCCGACGCGCCGACGAGGTCGCCGGCGAGGCCGCCGCAGGGGACGGTCGCACCGCGGTGGGCGTGGCCGGCGATGTCAACGACGACGACGCGGTGGCCGCCGCCATCGCCGCCGCAGTGGACCTGGGACCCCTCTCGGTGCTGGTCAACGTGGCCGGCGGCGGGGTGGGCGGCGGGCGGACCGTCGGGCGCGACGGGAGCCCCCACGACAAGTCGGCCTTCGTTCAGACCATGGAGATGAACGCCTTCGGCACCTTCAACATGTGCCGTCTGGCGGCCGGCGCCATGGCCGGTAACGACCTCGACCCCGACGGCGAGCGGGGGGTGATCGTCAACACCGCGTCGATCGCCGGCATGGAGGGACAGACCGGTCAGATCGCCTACGCCGCCGCCAAAGCGGCCATCTTGGGCATGACCCTGCCGATGGCCCGGGACCTGGCCGCCATCGGCGTGCGTGTGTGTGCCATCGCCCCCGGCACCATGGGCACGCCGGTGATGCTCGGCGTGCGCGAGGAGGTCAAGGACAGCCTGGTCAAGGGGATCGTGTATCCGAAGCGCATGGGCCGCCCCGAGGAGTTCGCCCTGTTGGTCGAATCCATCGCCCGCAACCCCTATCTCAACGGGGAGAACATCCGATTGGACGGCGCACTACGCTTTGCGCCTAAATGATTACGTTCTTTAGCAATGCTAAGGCGAATCCGCCCCGCTGCTCCACTTGATGACCGTATCGAAATTGCTAGCCTGTGGTCCCACAGGGGGGTCGATGGGCTCAGCCGTCGGCTGCTTGCGGGCACCAGTCCGGAGGGTTAGAGGATGCTCCAATACGTATTAGCCGGCCTGGCTCTTGGTGCCATTTACGCCATAGCCTCGGCCAGCCTCACGGTGACCTTCGTGTCGGCCGGGGTGCTCAACTTCGGGTTCGGGGCCATGGCCTACTTCGTGGCCCGCTTCTACTACTGGCTCAACTCGCAGCACGGGTGGCCGACCTACAGCGCGGGCATCGTGTCGATCGTGGTGGTCGGCCCCGCCCTCGGCATGGCGCTGTACCTGATCCTGTTCCGGTTCATCCGGGGCAAGTCGACGCTCGTCAAGCTGGTCTCGACCATCGGGCTGTTCGTGGCCCTGCCCCCGGTGGCGGACATCACCATGGGGACCCAGTCGATCACTTCTGCTCCCGGCCTGGCTTCCCTCAGCGACCAGCCCTACCACTTCCTCGGTAGCCCGGTCACCACCGACCAGATCATCACCTACGGCTTCCTGCTCTTCGTGCTGATCGTCGGCACCGGCATCCTGCGCTTCACCGATATCGGCCTGAAGGTGCGGGCCATGGTCGATTCCGAGGCCATGGCCTCGCTGTCGGGCACCAACCCGGGGCGGGTGGCGCTAGGAGTGTGGGCCATCACCACCGCGCTGGCCGGCCTGGCCGGCATCCTGGTGGCCCCCAGCCAGGGGCTCGACATGGGTGGGATGAGTGCCCTCATGGCGGCCGCTTTCGCGGCCGTGGTGGTGGCCCGGCTGCGGTCCCTGCCCATCGCCGTGATCGCCGCCCTGGCCATGGGCGTGGTCACCGACGTCATCCAGAAGTACCTGCCGGCGAACAGTTCGCTGACCGCAGCCATCATTCCGAGCATCCCGTTCGGCTTCATCCTGATCGCGCTGATCGTGTACCTCCTCCGTTCCGGCACCCTGGACGAGGGTGCCGGGGTGGCCGGGCCGCTCGACCAGGCCATCCGGCCGGCTACCCAGGATGCCGCCGAGTCGAGCGCGGAGATGGTCGACGTCAACAAGCGGGGCGCTGCCCTCAGCGCGATGCCTCTGGTCATCGTGGCCGTCTTGCCACTGATCCTCAAGGGCTTCGGCTCCTACTGGCTGGGCCAGGGGGCGTGGGGCATCTGCTACGCCATCACCTTCCTCACCTTCACGGTCGTGACCGGGGAGGGGGGAATGCTGTGGCTGTCGCAGGTGATGTTCGCGGCGACCGGCGCCATGGCCGGCGCCCAGTTCGTCACCTACTGGCACGTGCCGGTCCTGCTGGCCATCTTGATGGGGGCGGTCATCGCCTCGGTGGTGGGGTCGATCATCGGCGTCCTGACCATCCGACTGGGCGATCTGTACGTGGCGTTGACCACGTTCACCTTCAGCCTCATCGTCGAGCAGTTGGTGTTCACGCGGAACCGGTTCCTCCAAGGTGGCATCGGCCTGCCCCTCTACCGGCCCTCGTTCGCCCGCAGCGACCTGGCCCTGGCCTACCTGGCGCTGGTCGTGTTCCTGGTCATCGCCGCCCTCACTGTCAACTTGCGCCGGTCCACCAGCGGCATGGCCCTGAGGGCGGTGCGCGACAGCGAGTCGGCGTCGCGGACGCTCGGTTTGAGCGTGCTCCAGGTCAAGGTCATCGTCGGCGCCCTGGCCGCTTTCGTGGCCGCCGTCGGCGGCGGCTTCCTGGCCCTCTACGCCAACGAGGCCCAGCCGCAGTCGTACTCGACCTACGGGGGCCTGGTCTGGCTGGCCGTGGTGGTCACCATGGGGGTGCGCACCATCACCGGGGCGGCCCTGGCCGGCATGGCCTTCACCATCTTCAACGGCGTCTTCACCACCTACGTACCGGCCCGCTGGGGCGAGGTGCCCCAGATCATGTTCGGTCTGGGCGCCATCGGCGTGGCCCGCAACCCGGAGGGCGTGGTGGTCCAGACCGGCCGGCAGATCCGCGGCCTGCTGTCCGGGAAGCGGCAGTCGGCAGATACCACTCCGGCCGGTAGCGGTTCGCCGTCCGACGGGCCGGCGCCGCCGGTAATGGTCGGAGAAGGCACCGCCCTTCGCGCCGAGGCGGCTCAGTGAGCGACCTGCGAAGCCAACCACTGCCCGCAGGCTGGTCCTGCGCTCGAGGAGCGGAGGACCAGTGACCGACACCACCACCAACTCCGTTCCCCAGGGGTCGGCCACCTCCGGGCACCGCCTCGAGTGCACCGGCGTGACGGTCCGCTTCGGTGGACTGGTCGCGGTACGCGACGTGGATCTGGCCGTCCCGCCCGGTCGGATCGTCGGCCTGGTGGGTCCCAACGGAGCGGGCAAGAGCACCCTGTTCGGAGTTCTGTCAGGTCTGCTGACACCAACTACCGGCAAGGTGTACATGCACGGCCAAGAGGTGACCGACGCCCGGCCCCAGGTGCGGGCCACGCTGGGCCTGGCCCGCACGTTCCAGCACCCCGAGCTCTTCTCCGGGCTGACCGTGCGCCAGCACCTGAGCCTGGCCTACCGGGTGCGAAACGCCAAACGCCGGGTCTGGTCGGACCTGTTCACCCTGGGCAGCCTGAAGCGTCCCGCGGAGGACGAGAAGTCGCGGGTGGACGAGCTGATCGACGTACTGGCCATGGGGTCCCTCGCCGACCGCTCCGCCCTGGGCCTGCCACTCGGCTCGGCCCGCCTGGTGGAGCTGGGCCGGGCGCTGGCTTCGGCCCCGTCGGTGCTGCTCCTCGACGAGCCCTCGTCAGGTCTCGACTCGACAGAGTCGGAGCAGTTCGAGCGCACCCTGACCCGCGTCGCCGACGAGTGGGGCATCTCCATCCTGCTCGTCGAGCACGACGTCGAGATGGTCATGCGCCTGTGCAGCGAGGTGTACGTGCTGGACTTCGGCGCCCTGATCGCCCACGGCACCCCGGCCGAGGTGCAGGCCAACCCGGCGGTGCGGGCCGCCTATCTCGGTGAGGAGGTCGAGACCGCCAAACCCGAGCCGGAGGCCGAGGTGGCCGAGGTCGAGGCGGCCCTGGCTCAATCGTCGCTGGCCCACCTGCCGGCGCCGGCGCCGGATGGCAGTCCGGCCCCGGGCGGGGCCGAGTCGCTCGTCATCGAGGACCTGGCCGTCCGTTACGGCGACGCGCTGGCCCTGTCAGGGGTGTCGGTAGAGGTCCCCCCGGGCCGGGTGCTGGCCGTGCTCGGCCCCAACGGGGCGGGCAAGAGCAGTCTGGCCCGGGCCGTGTCGGGCCTGGTCCGGCCCCATTCCGGGCGGGTCCTGCTCGGCGGCCACGACATGGCCAAGTGGCCGGCCGACCGGATCCGCAACGCCGGGCTGCTCCACCTGCCCGAGGGCCGCGGCGTGTTCCGCAGCATGAGCGTCATCGACAACTTGCGTATGGCCGCGGCCAGCGTCGAGGGCCGTCAGGCCCGCAAGGAAGCTTTGGCCCGGGCGCTGGAGATATTCCCCGTGCTGGCCGCCCGCCGGCGCCAAGTGGCAGGGTCACTGTCAGGTGGTGAGCAGCAGATGCTGTCGCTGGCCCGAGGCCTGGCGACCAACCCGAAGCTGATCGTGGCCGACGAGATGTCCCTCGGGCTGGCCCCCATGATGGTGGATCTGGTCTTCGAGGGCCTGGACCGGGCCCGCGCCGCCGGCTCCTCGGTCATCATGATCGAGCAGTATGTGCACCGGGCCCTGGCCTTCGCCGACGACTGCCTCATCCTCCAGAGGGGCACGGTGGCGTGGTACGGCCCGGCCAACAAGGCCGGCACCGAGGTGCTCGGTCACTACTTGGGCGAAGCGATGACGGCGGCCTCCTGAGCAGGCCGCGCCCTGAGCCGGCCGCGCCCTGAGCCGGCCGCCCCGGCGCTACTGGGCCGACCGGGGCGTGACGGTCAGGGTCGGCACGCTCGCTGTCGAGCCGAGGCGTAGAACGGTGTCGACGGCCCCGATCAACTCCTCCACGTCGAGGAGGTTGCCGGCGATGTAGTTGCGGGCCACCCACACCGGCATGATCTCGCTGGCCAGCTGCATGTCCCACCCCGAGTTGAACTCGGTGGCCCCGTGGCCCTCACCGCCCGCGCAGTCACCGACGGCCAGGCGGGTGAAGCCGATCTGCGGATGCTCGACCCGCCACGCCTCGACCAGCTTCTCGAGTGCCGCCTTGCTCACGATGTAGGCGCCCAGCCCGGGCCACGGGGCGGTCATGGTGGCGCTGATCGAAGACAGGTAGACGGCGGCCCCCGAGGACTCGGACAAATGGGGGAGGGCGGCGGCGGTGACCAGGGCGGCCCCGGTCACATTGGTGGCGAAGGTGCTCTGCCAGGTGGCCGCGTCGATGTCGGCCAAGCGGGCCAGTGGACCCACGCCCGTGGCGTAGACCAGCGAGTCGATGCCGCCCAGGTCGGCCGCTGCCTCGGTCACCGCCCGACGGACCGAGGCCTCGTCGGTGACATCGCATTCCACCGCGAGGGCCTGCGGGCCGGCCTCCGCGGCGGCGTCGACCAGGCGGTCCTTGCGCCGGGCCAGCAGGGCGACCTGGGCCCCCCGCCGGGCCAGACCGATACCGATGCAGCGGCCCAGCCCGCTGGAGGCCCCGACGATCACAGCTTTCATTCCCGGACTATACGGTAATGGCAAGTAGTTGTGTTGGTCAGTAAGGGGTGCCGTCGGGCTTCAGGTAGTCGGTGGCCAGGATGTGGTCGCGTTCGTAGCGGGCGTAATCATCGTCGCTGACGCCGAGGATCTTCTTGTAGACGTACTCGTTGTCCTCGCCGAGCGTCGGTGATCCCCGGCGCCAGGCCAGGGGGACCCCGGTGAAGGCCGGCCCCGGGTGGGGGTGCACCCCGACGTCGCCGCTCTCGAGCGGGCGGAACCAGCCCCGGGCCGCCAGGTTGGGATCGTCGGTCAACAGTTCGTCGTCGAGCAGTGGACCGGCCGGCACCCCGGCACCCTGCAGCAGGTGGAAGGCTTCGATGGCGTCCTGGTCGACGGTCCAGGCGGAGATGGCCCGGTCCAGCTCGTCGTGGTGGGCCCGACGGCCGGCTGCGTCGGCGAATCGTGGATCGCCGGCCAGCTCGGGCCGGCCGATGGCGCCGGCCAGGCGCGGCCAGGTCGACTCGTCGGGCACGGTGACGGCCAGCCAGCGGTCCTGACCCCGGCAGGGGTAGAGGCCCTGGGGGGCGAAGCGCTCGTGGCGGTTGCCGAGCCGTCGGGCCTCGAGGCCGAGCTGCTGCTCGACGAACATCTCGCCGAGGTGGCTCATCACGTTCTCGCTCTGGGACATCTCCACGAACTGGCCCCGTCCGGTGGCGCCGCGGTAGCGCAGGGCGGCCAGCACGGCCAGGGCACCGGCCGGGCCCGACGCCGCGTCCATATAGGTCGTGGCGGGGGTCGTGGTGGGATCCGAACCCAGGTGGCCGCACACCGAGGACAGCCCGCTCAGGGCGTCGAACTGGGCCCCGAAGCCGGTATAGGCGGCCCAGTCCCCGGTCAAGCCGGTGGGCGGCAGGCGCACGATGATCAGACGGGGGTTGCGCCTCTGCAGCTCGCTGACGTCGATGCCGATGCGCTCCAGCCCGTTGGCCTTGAAGTTGTCGATCAGGACGTCGCTCTGCTCGGCCAGGCGCATCACCAGCTCCAGGCCCTCCGGCCGGCGGTTGTCGATCGTGACCGAAAGCTTGTTGCGGGCCAGCGAGTTGTTCATGGCGTGGCGGTTCCACGGCCGGTCCGGTGCCCCCTGCCGGGGCGGGGCGTAGAGCGACCCCAGCATCCCGGGGTTGGTCAGCACCGGCCTCGGGTGGTAGCCCTTGGTGGTCGGTGGCAGCACGTACGGGTTCTCCACCCGGATGACCTCGGCCCCCAGGTCGGCCAGGAGCATGGTGGCGTAGGGGCCGGCCCACACCACGGTCAGGTCGAGGATCCGCACCCCTTCCAATGGGGGCCTGGGGGTGGCCGGGGCCGGCGCCGCGGTAGCGGTCGAAGCGGCCAGGGGCCGGCCGAGCACCGCCTCGGTGTGCTGGCCGGCGTCGGGGGCCAGCCGACGAAGGGACCAGCCCCCCTCGGCGAAACGGCACCACGGCCCGGGCAGATCGACCGCACCGTGGCCGGGGTCGTCGGTGTGCACCCAGTAGTTGCGCTGATGCAGGTGGTCGGCCTCGAGGATCTCGCCGGCGTGGTATACGCCGGCCAGCGGCCAACCGGCCCGTTGGGCCTCGGCGGTGGCCTCGGCCCGGGTGCGCGACAGGAGCCAGTTGTAGACGGCTACGTCCAGCACCTCTTTGGTCTCGGGGCGCTCGAAGGCGTCGGGGCGCTCGAAGGCGGCCGTGGCGTCGGCGTCGCCCAGGACCTCCAGCATCTCGTTCAGCTGCTGGGTGGTCGACATCAGCGCCACGTAGCCGTCGGCGCAGGGGAACACGCCGGTCGGGATCAGCGTGGGGGTGGAGGCCGCGGTGTCGGTCGGGCTCGGGGCCCGGTCGCGGTACTGGTAGCCGAGCAGGAAGGCCTGGCGGTAGGGGAGCGAAGCCAGGGTCTCCACCGCCGAGCAGTCGACGAAGGCGCCGGCCTGACCGGCCTCGGCGGCCATGACCGCCGAGATCGCACCGACCGCGGCCATGTGACCCACGAAGTACAGAGCCACGTGGCGGGGCAGCTTGAGCGGGACCGGCCCGACGTTGCCCTGCACCAGGAATGCCCCGCTCACGGCCTGGGCCACGATGTCCTCCCAGCGGTAGCCCGAGTAGGGCCCGTCGGCCCCGAAGCCGCTGATGTGCACGATGGACAGGCCCCGATCCCGCCGGGCCTGGTCGGGGCCGATCCCCCAGTCGGCCAGGGTCCCCCGCGGACCCGACTCGATGACCAGATCGCAGCCCGACAGCAGGTTTCCGAGGTGCTGGCGGTCCTCGGGGCGCTGTGGGTCCAACAGCACGCTGCGCTTGTTGGTGTGGAGGTGCAGGACCAGACCGCTCCGGCCGCCGCTGGGGTCGCCGGCCGGGGCTCGTAGCTCCTCGTCGGGGTCGTGCTCCACCTTGATCACGTCGGCGCCCAGGTCGGCGAGCAGCTTGCCGCAGTAGGCGGGCGCGATCCCGCCGCCCAGCTCCACGACCGATATCCCCGACAGCGCCTTGCGCATCCCGGCAAACCTCCATCCCGGCGCCGGGGACCCGGCTCCGCCTGTCAACCTATTGGCTCGACGCGACCTCGAGCACGACCTTGCCCACGGCCCGGCCGTCGGCGACGTAGCGCAGGGCGTCGGCCGCCCGGTCCAGGGGGAATCGGGCCCCGATGTGCGGCCGTACCCGGCCACCGGCCAGAAGGGCCAGCAGCTCGGCCTCGTTGCGCGCCATATCGGCCGCGGCGTGGGTCGCGAAATCCCGGAACTGGAAGCCCAGGATGTGTACTCCCTTCAACAGCACCAGGTTCAGCGGGATGCGGGGGATCTCACCGGCCGCGTAGCCGACGGTCACGAAGCGGCCCCCCCAGTGCAACGCCCGCAGGGCCGGCTCCGACAGCTCCCCGCCGACCGGGTCCACCACGACGTCGGCCCCACCGGGCAGGTATTCCTTGAGAGCGGCGCGCAGGTCCGCGGCCCGGTGGTTGACCAGGTTGGTCGCCCCTTCCTCGCCGGCCACCGCCAGCTTCTCGTCAGTGGACGCCACCGCAGTGACCCGGGCCCCCATGTGCCGGCCCAGCTGCACGGCCGCCAGCCCCACCCCGCCTCCCGCGCCGAGCACGACCAGCTCCTGGCCGGGGCGAAGCTCGGCCACCGAGCGCAGCACGTGATAGGCGGTGCGGTGAGCCACCCCGAAGGCGGCCGCGTCGGCCGCTCCCACCCCGTCGGGCACGGCGGTCACCGACGTGGCCGGTACGGCCACCTGCTCGGCAAAGGCGCCCACGGTGGTGCTGCCGAACACCCGCTCACCCACGGCCGGCCCGGCCCCACCGGGCCCGGCCTCGGTCACCACCCCGCAGAACTCGCTGCCCGGCACGAACGGCGGATCGACGGTCATCTGGTAGCGGTTGGCTATGAACAGCACGTCGGGAAAGTTGACCGCGGCCGCCTCGACGCCGACGCGGACCTGGCCCTCGGACAGCTCCGGCGGCGGCACCTCCCGGATCTCGACGACCTCGGGTTCGCCGTAGCGGGGGCAGATGGCGGCCCGGATGTCAGCTCACCGCCCGTAGTCGGAGGACTCGGCCAGGTCGGCCGCCCCCTTCATCAGGTCCACGACGATGGGACCGAAGGCCTGGAGCTTCTCGTCGTCGCCTCGTCGCTGGTAGCCCTGTTCGAGCACCACGCCGAGCTTCCACTTGGCCAGCACCAGGTAATAGTCCAGATCGTCGACCTGCCGGCCCGAGACCTCGGCGTAGTGCTGGACGATCTGGTCCTTCGAGGGCATGCCGTACATGTCGGCGTAGCCCAGGCCGGACAGGGTCTGGTCGCTGGTGTCCTCCGGCCAGGACTGCACGACCCAACCCAGGTCCAGCTTCGGGTCGCCGACGGTGCCCATCTCCCAGTCGATGATGGCGGCCAGCCGGGCCGGCGCGCCGTGGCGGAACATGACGTTGGCGAACTGGTAGTCGCCGTGCATCAGCCCGGGCACGAAGTCGATGGGGCGGTGCCGGCGCAGCCAGGCGGCGGCCACGTCGAAGCCCGGGAGCTCCCGGCCCTTGATGCGTTCGAGGAAGGCGGTCCAGCGGTCGACCTGGCGCTCGTGGAAACCATCGGGCCGGCCCAGGTCGGCCAGGCCCTTGGCCTTCCAGTCCACGTTGCCGAGCAGGGCGATGCCCTCCACCAGCTGGTAGGCGAGCCCCCTCCGGGCCTCGAGGTCGGAGCGGAACGGTTCGGGCCACTGGCGACCGGTCTCCATCGGGGACCAGCCGTCGACGAAGCCCATCATGTAGAAGGCCCGGCCCAGTACGTCGCGGTCCTCGCACATACCGATGGCGGCGGTGTGGGGGACTTCCGTGCCGTCGAGGGCCTCGATGATGCGCCACTCCCGCAGGATGCCGGCATCGCGGCTGTCCGGGGCCGACGGCGGCGGGATACGCACCGCGGCGTGGAGCTGGCCCCGCTTGATCTCGTAGATCTCGTTCTGCGAGCCGCCGGAGAGGTAGCGGTGCTCGATGGGTTCGCCCTGGCCCGGGAGGCCCTGGGCGTCCATCCAGGTCTGGAGCCGGGCTATGTCGATCACGTGTGCGTCGATCACAGATTGCCCACCTCGAGCTCCATGTGCTCGGCGAACTTGGCCCGGGCGTCGTCGATCTTGCCGGGGATCCACTGGGTGGGCCACATCCCGTCCGTGGGCCTGTGGTCGCGCAGCACCTGGCGGGCGACGGTGGCCTTGTGCACCTCCGTGGGGCCGTCGGCCAGGCCCATCACGCCGGCTCCGTGGATCATGCCGAAGAAGGGCATCTCGTTGGTGGTCCCGAGGGCGCCGTGGACCTGCATGGCCCGCCAGGCGATGTCGTGCAGCACCGTGGGCATGACCACCTTGGCGGTGGCGATGTCCTTGCGCACCCGCTTGTAGTCGTTGTACTTGTCGATCTCCCAGGCGGTGTACAGGACGAACAGGCGGAACTGCTTCAGCTGGGCGTAGGAGTCGGCGATGTAGCCCTGCACGAACTGCTTCTCGGCCAGGAGGCCGCCGGAGACGGTCCGGCTCAGGGCCCGCTCGCACATCATGTCGATGGCCTTCTGGGCCTGGCCGATGGTGCGCATGGCGTGATGGATGCGGCCGCCACCCAGGCGGGTCTGGGCGATGACGAAGGCCTGGCCCTCGCCGCCGAGGAGAGCTTCCTCGGGAACCCGGACGTCGTCGTAGTGGATCAGGGCGTGGAAGCCCTCGTTGAGCGGCTCTCCCCACAGGCCCACGTTGCGCTCGATCTTGATGCCGGGGGTGTCGGTCGGCACCAGGAACATGGACATTCCCTTGTAGGGGCTGACGTCGGGATTGCTGACGGCCATGACGATCAGGAACGAGGCCGTCTTGGCGTTGGACGAGAAGTACTTCCACCCGCTTATCACCCATTCGTGCCCGTCTTTGACCGCGCTGGTCCGAAACAGCGTCGGGTCGGCCCCGGCGTGGGGCTCGGTCATCGAGTAGCAGGAGAAGCACTCGCCGTCGAGCAGCGGCTGCAGGTACCGGGCCTTCTGCTCGTCGGTGCCGTAGTGGGCGATGATCTCGGCGTTGCCGGTGTCGGGGGCCTGGCATCCGAACACGATCGGTGCCCACTGCGAACGCCCCAGGATCTCGTTGAGCAGGGCCAGCTTGAGCTGCCCGTACCCCTGGCCCCCGAGCTCGGGACCCAGGTGGGTGGCCCAGAGGTCCTGGCGGCGGACCTCCTCCTTCAGCGGATCGATGATCTTGCGCCGGGTGTCGTCGAGTGGCACGTACTGGAGGTGGGGGAACGCGTAGTCGAGCGGTTCCACCTCGTTCCGCACGAACTCGTCCACCCAGTCCAGTTTCGCCTGGTACTCCGGATCGGTCTCGAAATCCCACGCCATTTGCGCCCTCCCTTCGGTCAGGTGCCAGAATACGGTTCTGATGTCCCAGAATGCAATTCCGGCCCCGGACGTGGCCGGGCGGATCGCGGCCCAGACGCTGGCCAAGCGGGGGGCCGACTACGCGTCCGAGGTGCGGCGCCTCCTCGACGCCGCCCTCGAGCTGATCCGGAGCAACGGGACCAGCGCCCGGCCCCGGGTGGCCGACATCGTCGCCGCGGCCGGGCTGTCCAACGACGCGTTCTACCGCCACTTCCCCTCGAAGGACGCGCTGGTCGCGGCGCTGGTCGAGGACGGCACGGAGCGTCTCGCCAGCTACCTGGCCCACCAGATGGGCAAGGAGGTGGAGCCGGCCGGGCAGATCAGGCGGTGGATGGAAGGGGTGCTGTCCCAGGCCGAGGGCGACATCGCGGCCACCACCTTGGCGGTGCTCTGGAACGGCAGTGGCGTGGCCGCGGGCAGCCGCCCGGACGCGGCGTCGGCGGTCGGCGCCCTGCTGGTCGAGCCGCTCCGCCGGCTGGGAAGCGCCCATCCCCGGCTCGACGCGTCCCTGGTTGCCCACGCTGCGCTCGGCAAGATGTCGGAGTACCTGGCCACCGGCGGGGGCCCGGCCCCCGGCGAGGTCGAGCACATGGTGGAACTCTTCCTCCGCGGGGCGGCCCCGCCCGGCGTCAGCTGAGCGGGGCGATGACGCCCTCGCCGAAAGCGGCCAGGGTGGCCGGGTCGGCGAAGTCACAGAACCAGGCGTACACCCGCTCCACACCCCTTTCGGCCATGGCCCCGAAGTGGTCCACGAGCTCCCCCGCGGTACCGACCTCGGGCCCGGACCCGAACCGGCGCCGCGCCGTCTCGTCGATCTCGGCCCGGCGGTCCTCGGAGGGCACGAAGGCCACGTAGGCCTGGAGGGACAGGCGGGCCGACCCGGCCCGGGGTCGCATCTCGTCCAACCTGTCCAAGATGCCGACGTGGACGTTCCACCAGTCGGCGTGGGCCGCGACCAGCTCCATGGTCTTCGGGCCGGCCCCGCCGATCACAATGGGGATGCGCCCGAGCGGGGCCGGAGCCTGTTGGGCCCCTTTCATCTGGAAGAACTCGCCGTCGTAGTCGAGCGGCTCGCCCGACCACAGGGCCCGAACGATCTCGAGCGTCTCCTTGAGGCGGGCCACCCGCACCCGGGGCTCGGTGCTGCCCACCCCGAAGGTGGCCAGCTCGTCGGGTACCGAGCCCCAGCCGATGCCCAGGTCGAAACGGCCGCCCGAGGCGTGGTCGATGGACACCGCCTCGCGGGCCAGGACGGCCGGGTGGCGGAACGAGTCGCACAGCACCAGCGAGCCGACCCGTAGCCGCACCGTCTGAGCCGCGATCCACGTGGAGGTCACCATGGCCTCGTACATGGGCGACTGGAAGGCCAGGGGAGGAGCCAGGTGGTCCATGCCGGCGATGCCGGCGAAGCCGGCCGCCTCCGCGGCGCGCGAGCGCTCCACGATGGCGTCGAGAGACATGCGCATCTGCGGGAGGAACAGGTAGAACTCCATGGTCACCCTGTCGATCGGCGGGTCGGGGAACCGGTCGGGCTCAGCCGACCGGTTCGGCCCGGGGCCGGTCCTTCAGCGCCGGTGCGACCGGTGGGGCGTTGCGCCAGTCGTCGATGCCGTCGGCCACGGTCGCCGCCGGCATGCGGTCCTCGTGGACCCAGGCCCAGTGGGAGTGGTTGAGCTCGTGCATGGTGAAGCAGGCGTTGAGGGCGTTGTAGAAGCCCTGGTTATCCACGCTCTGGTTGACCGACTCTTTGATCAGCAGGGCGGCCATGGTGGGGATGCGGGCCACCCGCCGGGCGAATTCGAGGGTCAGGTCGTTGAGCTGGTCGGGGGGGAACACCTTGGTCACCATGCCCAACTGGTGGGCCTCGTCGGCGTCGATCGAGTCGCCGGTGAGGAGCAGCTCCTTGGCCTTGCGGGGCCCGAACTCCCAGGGGTGGGCGAAGTACTCGAGCCCGCACATGCCGAGGCGGGTCCCGACCACGTCGGCGAAGGTGGTGCCCTCGGCGGCCATGATCAGGTCGCACGCCCAGGCCAGCATCAGGCCGGCGGCGAACACCGGCCCGTGCACCGCGGCGATCGTGATCTTGCGCAGGTTGCGCCAGCGCAGCGTGTTTTGGAAGAAGTAGTGCCACTCCTGCAGCATGAGCCGCTCGCTGCCCTCGCGTGAGCCTCCGTTGGTCTGCCAGCTCCGGTGCTGGTTGGGCCCGGGCATCATCTCCTCGCGGGACTCGGAGCTGCCCAGGTCGTGGCCGGAGGAGAACATCGACCCGTTGCCGCCGAGGATCACCACCCGGACGGTGTCGTCCGCTTCGGCTTTGGCGAAGGCGTCACCCAGCTCCACCAGCAGGCCCCGATTCTGGGCGTTGCGCTGCTTCGGACGGTTGAGCATGATCCGCACGATGGTCCCGTCATCCAGGGACTCGTACGTGATGAACTTGTACTCGGCTACCTCATCGCTCATGGCGTCCCCCTCGAGACGGTGGTCGGACGGCGCACCTTACCGCGGCGTTGATATTGGGATCGACTTCGGAAGGTGCCGGCCAAACCGGGTTCGGCTACCGTCGACCTGATTGGTTGGGCCGGCCCCTCGGGCCGGCCGGCGATCCGAGGAGTCCTGATGAGCCTTGCCCTTAAGCCGGGTACCTCCTGGTGGGAGACCTACGCCCGCTGCGTCTCCGTCGCCCCGGAGGCGTTCGACTCGGACCGGCTGCGCAACCTGTCGCGGGGCGAGTGGCGCCGGGTGGGGGTCCCGGGCGACCACGTCAACCCGGTCGACGGCACACCCATCCCGGGCCCGCCGCGCGTCGACCTGGAGGAGGCCGAGGACGCGGTCACCTTCGCCTGCGACGAGCACCAGAAGTGGAGCGGTGTCGACCTCGACGAGCGGCGGGCCCGGGTGACGGCGGCGGTCGACGCCATGACCGAGCACCGCGACCTGCTCGCCCTGCTGCTGGTGTGGGAGATCGGCAAGCCGTGGCGACTGGCCTGCGCCGACGTGGACCGCTGCCTGGACGGGGTGCGGTGGTACGTGGGCGAGATCGAACGCCAGCTGGCCGTCGGGACCGGGACCGAGCGCCGGCCCCTGCCCGGCCCGGTGTCGAACATCGCCAGCTGGAATTACCCGATGAGCGTCCAGGTGCACGCCGAGCTGGTCCAGATGCTGGCCGGCAACGCAGTGGTGGCCAAGACGCCGAGCCAGGGTGGCTTCCACACGCTGACCCTGGCCCACGCCCTCATGAAGCGGGCCGACCTGCCGGTCACGCTGCTGTCGGGGATCGGGGCCCACCTGGGTGAGGTGCTGGTGCGCTCGGACGGCATAGGCGCCCTGGCCTTCGTCGGGGGCCGGGCCAACGGGCGCAAGGCGGCGGTGTCCCTGGCTGACACCGGCCGGCGCCACATGCTCGAGCAGGAGGGGCTCAATACATGGGGTATCTGGGACTTCAGCCAGTGGCACCTCCTGGCCCAGCACCTGCGCAAAGGGATCGCGTATGCCAAGCAGCGTTGTACCGCCTACCCCCGCTACGTCGTCCAGCGCCGGCTGTTCCCCGCTTTCCTGGAGACCTACCTGCCGGTGATCGAATCGGTGCGTTTCGGCCATCCGCTCGCGGTGGCCACCCCGGAGGAGCCCCTGCCCAACCTGGACTTCGGTCCGGTGATCCACGCCACCAAGGCGTCGGACCTGGTCTCGCTGTTCGAGGAGGCCCAGCGGGGCGGCGGTATCCCGCTGTACCGGGGCAGCCTGGCCGACGGAGCGTTCCTCGACGGCCAGGACACCTCGGCCTACGTGGCCCCTTCGTGCATCCTGCAGCCGCCGGCCAACTGGGCTCTGCACCATGCGGAACCATTCGGACCGGTGGACTCGGTGGTGATCGTCGACACCGAGGCGGAGCTGCTGGCCGCCATGAACGCCAGCAACGGCTCTCTCGTGGGGTCGATCGCCACCGACGACATGGACTTCGCGGCGCGGGTGGCCGAGCAGCTCCAGTCGTTCAAGGTGGGGGTCAACAAGCCGCGCAGCCGCGGTGACCGGGAGGAGGTCTTCGGCGGGCTCGGCCACTCCTGGAAGGGAGCATTCGTGGGCGGCGACCTGCTGGTCCAGGCCGTCACCTACGGCCCGGACGGCCCCGACGAGCAGCTCTACGGGAACTTCCCGGACTATTCCCTGCTGCCGGACCGCTGATCGGACCGAGGCAGCTGGTCGTAGCGGAGAGGGGGGATCGGATGGGAGACCTGGACGGGGTCACGGTGTTGCAGTGCGTCGGCGATCTGGCCCCTTCCTACTGCGCCAAGCTGCTCGGCGACTCGGGTGCCGAGGTCACCCTGGTCGAGCCACCCGGCGGTGACGCGCTCCGTTCGTGGTCCTGCGCCCCGGAGCCGGCGGGCGGCGGGGGAGCCCTGTTCGACTTCTTGCACCAGGGCCACCGGTCCGTCACCGACGACCCGGCCCGGCGTCACGCCCGTCTCGATGGCGCGGACATCGTCGTGGCCCCGCCCGCAGGGCCGCTGGGCGCGGCGGCACTGGCCGCGGCCCGGCCCGGCCTGGTGGTGGTGACCATCACCCCGTTCGGGCTGGGCGGTCCCTACGCCGGGCGCCCGGCGAGCGACCTGACCATCCAGGCCGAGAGCGGGGCCCTGGCCTGCAGGGGCACCGCCGACCGGCCCCCGGTGCAGATGGGCGGCCGGGTCGTCGAATGGGTAGCCGGGGCCTACGCCGCCTTCGCCGCGCTGGCCGCCGAGCGCCGCCAGGCCGACACCGGGCACGGCGACCTGATCGACGTGTCGCTCTGCGAGGTGGCCAACCTGACCGGCACCCTCTACGCGGCCGTGTCCCACTCGCTCGGGGGGAGCCGGCCCATCGACCCGGCCCGACCGTCGCGCTCGGTGGAGCTGCCGTCCATCGAGCCCACCCTCGACGGATGGGTCGGCTTCAACACCAACACCCGCCAGCAGTTCGAGTCGTTCTGCCTCCTGATCGAGCGGCCCGACCTCATCAGCGACGAGTGGGCCTCGGTGGCCACCCGGGTGGCCCGGGCCGACGAGTGGAACGCCGCGGTCCGGGCCTGGACCAGCCGGCACACCACCGCCGACGTGGTCGAGCGGGCGTCGGTGCTGCGGATACCGGTCGGCCCGGTGTGCGACGGGCCGGGGGTGCTGGAGCTCGAGCAGGTGCGGGCCCGCGCCCTCGTCGTCACCGACCCCTCAGGGCGCATGAGTGTCCCGGTGCGGCCGTGGTACTACGAAGGTGAGCCCCGGCCGGCCGCCGGCCCCGCCCCGTCACCCGGCCAGCACGACAGCGAATTTCGACCTCCCCGGGGGGCCAGACCCGAGCCGGGGAGCGGCGCCGCAATGCCGCTGGCCGGCATCCGGGTGGTGGACATGACGGCGTGGTGGGCCGGGCCCTCGGCCACCGGGCTGTTCGCCGCCCTCGGTGCCGAGGTGGTGCACGTGGAGTCGACGCGCCGGCCCGACGGGATGCGGATGTCCGGAGGCATGTTCGCCGCCACCCAGCGCCAGTGGTGGGAGTACAGCGGCTTCTTCCTCCAGGCCAACGCCAACAAGCTCGGGGTGACGCTGGACCTCGACACGGTCGAAGGCCGGGCCCTGCTGCTGCGCCTGGTCGAGAAGGCCGACCTGGTGGTGGAGAACTTCACGCCGCGCGTCCTCGAGTCGTTCGACCTGGCGTGGGACGTGATCCACGCCACCAATCCGAGAGCGGTGATGGTGCGCATGCCGGCCTTCGGGCTGGACGGGCCGTGGCGCGACCGCCCCGGTTTCGCGCAGACCATGGAGCAGGTGACCGGCCTGGCCTGGGTCACCGGCCACCGGGACGACCAGCCCCGGATCCAGCGGGGCCCGTGCGACCCCAACGGCGGGTTGCACGCGGCCATAGCCGCCCTCAACGGGCT
The DNA here is from genome assembly GCA_021808785.1 of Actinomycetes bacterium. Lineage (GTDB taxonomy): Bacteria > Actinomycetota > Acidimicrobiia > Acidimicrobiales > Palsa-688 > JAKCDU01. Next base: position 22,331 of record JAKBAX010000029.1, read on the forward strand.
GCGCCGGCGCGACGCCACCGGAGTCGGCAGCCTCATCGTGGCCCCCATGTTCGACGCCGCCCTCAACGTGGCCGCCGAGCTGCTGATCGAGTGGACCGCCTACGGCCACCGGATGGGACGGGACGGTAACCGGGGCCCGGGCGGCGCGCCGCAGGGCCTGTATGCCTGTGCCGGCCCGGAGCAGTGGCTGGCGGTATCGGTGACCGACGACAGGCAGTGGGCCGCGCTGGCCGCCGCCATGGACCGGCCTGACCTGGTCGCACGGCCGGACCTGGCGACCGAGGCGGGCCGGCGGGCCGCCCACGACGAGTTGGACCGGGCCATCGGCGCGTGGGCGGCGGGCCGGACCTTGGCAGATGCGGTGGACGAGCTCGTCGCAGCCGGGGTGCCGGCGGCGCCGGCGCGCGACGCCCGGCGCGCCGCAACCCACCCCCAGTTCCGGGCCCGGGCCTACTTCGAGCAGACCGACCACCCGGTGGTCGGCTGCCACCCGGTGCCGGGCCAGCCGTGGCGCTCACGGGGCGTGGACCGCTGGATAAGGAGCCCGGCGCCGTCGCTCGGCGAGGACAACGAGGCGGTGCTGGGCGGCTGGCTGGGCTGCGACGGCCCCGCCCTCGGGCGCCTGACCGCCGAGGGCGTCATCGGCACCTGGCCCGCAGGGGCCTGAGGAGCGGGTTCGCCGCCGCTATCTTGAAATTCTTGTACATCATTGGTCGCAGATAGCGAGGGGGTGCGAGATGGCGGTGAGAGCAGCGACGTTCGTCGAGGGGTTCGTCTTCACCGAGGGGCCGCGCTGGCACGACGGCCGGCTGTGGTGCAGCGACATGCACGATCACCGGGTGGTCGAGATCGACGGGTCGGGCCGGGTGAGGACAGTGACAGAGGTGACCGGGGACGAGCCATCAGGCCTGGGCTGGCTGCCCGACGGACGCCTGCTCGTGGTGTCGATGGAGCGCCAGTTGGTACTTCGCCTCGAGCCGTCGGGAGAGCTGGCGGTGCACGCCGACCTGTCGGAGGTGGCCATCGGGTCCCTCAACGACATGATCGTGGCCTCCGACGGCACCGCGTATGTGGGCGACATGGGGGCCCGCATCCACGGCGACGGAACCCGCCGGCCGGGCCAGGTCCTGATGGTCCGGGCCGACGGGAGCTTCGAGGTCGCCGCCGGCGACCTCCGCTCGCCCAACGGGATGATCCTCGACCCGGACCAGACCGGGCTCATAGTGGCCGAGAGCGGGGGCGGCCGCCTCACCGCCTTTGACCGCGACGGCGGTGGCCGCCTGTCCCGGCGGCGCACCTTCGCCGAGATCGTCCCCTCCGATCCCACCGTGGCGATGGCCACCGCCGACGGCATCTGCCTGGACGCCGAGGGAGCGGTCTGGTTCGCCGACCCGGTCGGCCGCAGGGTGGTGCGGGTCCGCCCCGGCGGGGTGGTCACCGACATGATCGACATGGCCCCGGAGCAGCCGGTGGCCTGCGTACTCGGTGGAGCCGACCGCGGCACCCTCTACGTGTGCGCGGCCCTCTCGTGGAAACGAGAGGAGCTGGCCGGGACCCGGGCCGGGCGCATCGCCGAGATCCCGGTCACCGTGGCGGGCGCGGGCCGGCCGTGACCCACCCCACCTTCGGTGACGACCCCCGCCTCGACGCCATCCACGCCGCCACCCGGGCGCTGTGCGCCCCCGGCGCACCGTTCGAGACGGTGGCCGCGACCGTCCTTGGCGAGGAGGTCGAGGTGTTCGCCGACCGCCCGAGGACACTCCGGCAGATGCTCGAGTCGGCGTCGGCCTTCGGCGATGCCGAGTGCTATGTGTTCTCCGACGGGCGCCGGGTGACCTTCGGGCAGTTGCCGGGCCGGGTCGCGTCGGTCATGTCGCTCATGGCCGACAGCTACGGGCTCGGTCGCGGCAGCCGGATCGCCATCGCAGCCGCCAACTGCCCGGAATGGATCGTCGCCTTCTGGGCCGCGACGGCCATGGGGGCCGAGGTGGTGGCGATGAACGGTTGGTGGACCGGGCCCGAGATGGGCCACGCCCTGACCCTGACCGAGCCCGATCTGGTGCTACTGGACGAGAAGAGGGCCGAGCGGCTCGGGACCACGTCGCGGCCGACGGCGATGATCGGGCCGACCTGGTACGGGGGGGACCCTGACCGCCCGCTGCCCCCGCCCGAGCCGGTCGGCGAAGACGACCCGGCCCTGGCGATCTTCACGAGCGGGACCACGGGCCGGCCCAAGGCGGCGGTGCTGTCCCACCGGGGGGTGATCGGGTACCTGTGGCTGCAGAAGTTCATGGGTGCCCGCAGCGCGGCCCTGGCCCCGCCGGCGACCGGGACCCGCCGGCCCATGGTGCGGCTGGCGCCCTACCCGCTGTTCCACGTGTCCGGCCTGAGCATGATGGTCGGCTCCGTCATGACGGGGTCCAAGACGGTGTGGCCGCTCGGCCGGTTCGACCCGGCCGCCGCGGTGGACCTCACATTGGCCGAGGGGGTCAACGCCTGGGGCGGGGGCAGCGCCCACGTGGCCCGGCTCCTCGACGCCCCGGGCCTGGACCGGCTGCCGCCCGACCAGCTGATGTCGGTGACGGTGGGCGGGTCGGCCACCAGCCCCGACATCATCCGCCGGGTGGGCGAGCGCTTCCCCCACCTGACCGGGACCATGACCACCGGTTACGGCTCGACCGAGACCGGGGGACTGGCCACCTGGGCGCCCAACTGGATGCTGGCGGTCGCCCCCGATTGCGTGGGGCCGCCGATCCCGACCGTGTCGATCCGGATCACCGACGACGGCGGCGAGCCGCTCCCCGACGGCCTGGAGGGCAACGTCGAGATCCGCAGCCCCTACACGATGCTCGGCTACTGCGGGCAGCCCGAGGCCACCGAGGAGGCCGTCCGGCCCGGTCGGTGGGTGCGCTCGGGAGACTTCGGGCGGATGGAGGAGGGGGTCCTCTTCATCGTGTCCCGCCGGCGCGATCTGATCATCCGGGGCGGGGAGAACGTGTACCCCTTCGAGATCGAGTACCGCATCTGCGAGCACCCCGCGGTCGAGGAGGCGGCCGTGTTCGGCGTCGACGACGCCACGTTCGGGCAGACCGTCAAGGCGGTCGTCGTGACCGCGCTGGGGGCCGACCTCACCCCCGAGGAGGTGCGGATCTTCTGTTCCGAGACCCTCGCCTACTACAAGGTCCCCGACACGGTGGAGGTGCGGACCGAGCCGCTGCCCCGCAACGCCAGCGGGAAGGTCATGAAGCACGTGCTGGCCGGAACCGGCACCAGCGGCTTCAGCGACGAAGAGGGCTAGGGCGTCAGCGGGAGCTGGCGGCCAGAGCCCGGCCCAGGGCCGCCACCCCGCGTGGTATCTCCTCTTCGGAGACCTGGAGGTAGGCCATGCGCAAGAAGCGGCGGCCGCTGTCGTCGCCGGCGAAGCGCTCCCCTGGGCGGCAGGCGATGCCTTCTTGGGCGACCCGCTCACGGACCTGGTCCCAGTCCACATCCTCGGA